>CABSFC010000032.1 GCA_902476875.1 uncultured Oscillibacter sp.
CTCGCCGGAGGGCATACGGATCTGGGCGTCGCCGCCCTCCTTGGCCATCAGCTGAGCGGAGGCGCCGGCGGAGCGGACCAGCTGGGCGCCGTTGCCGGGATGCAGCTCGATGTTGTGGATGATGGTACCAACGGGGATGTTGGCCAGGGGCAGGGCGTTGCCGACCTTGATATCGGCCTTGGCGCCGGCCTCCACCTTGTCGCCGGCGTTCAGGCCCACGGGGGCCAGAATGTAGCGGCGCTCGCCGTCCTCATACTCCAGGAGGGCGATGTTGGCGGAGCGGTTGGGGTCGTACTCCAGGCGCAGGACGGTGGCGAACATGTCGTGCTTGTCGCGCTTGAAGTCGATGACGCGGTACTTGCGCTTGTTGCCGCCGCCGCGGTGGCGGACGGTGATGCGGCCATAGCTGTTGCGGCCGGAGCTCTTCTTCAGGGGCTCGGTCAGGCTGGGCTCGGGCTTGGCCTTCTTGTCGATGCCGTCGAATCCGGAGACCGTCATCTGACGTCTGGAGGGAGTCGTCGGCTTAAAGGTTTTGATAGACATATCGCTTTACTCTCCTTCCGTTATCAGACCATGCCTTCGAAGAACTCGATGGTCTTGGAATCAGCGGTCAGCTGGACGTAGGCCTTTTTCCAGGTTTTGGTCATGCCGGGCCGGCCGGCGCCCATGCGCTTTTCCTTGCCGGGCACCGTCAGGGTGTTGACGGAAGCGACCTTCACGCCGAAGATCTCCTCAACGGCCTTCTTGATCTCGATCTTGCCAGCGTCCTTGGCAACCTCGAACACGTACTTCTTGTCGGCGGCGCCGGCCATAGCACGCTCGGTGATGATGGGACGGATAATGATATCGTAAGCAGTCATTATGCGTACACCTCCTCGATTTTTGCGAGGGCGGTCTGATCCACAACCAGGTACTGGGCGTTGATGATGTCGTAGACATTCAGCTGCGCAGCGGGAGTGGTCAGCACGCCGGGGATGTTCCGGGCGCTCTTGACGACGACGGTGTCAGCGGCGGGGGTCACGACGACGGCCTTGCCATCGACCTTGACGGCATCCAGGAACTTGCGGAAGTCGGCGGTCTTGATGGCGTCCATCTTGATGGCGTCGATCACGATCACCTTGCCCTCGGCAGCCTTGGCGGACAGGACGGACTTCAGCGCCAGGCGCTTGACCTTCTTGTTCAGCACATAGCTGTAATCCCGGGGCTTGGGAGCGAACACGATACCGCCGTGGGTCCACTGGGGAGACCGGGTGGAGCCCTGACGGGCGTGGCCGGTGCCCTTCTGGCGCCAGGGCTTTCTGCCGCCGCCGGAGACTTCGGCGCGGGTCAGGGCGCTCTGGGTGCCCTGTCTGCAATTGGCGAGGTGGTTCTTGACGACCTCATGCACAACGACGGTATTGGGCTCGATGCCAAAGATCGCGTCGCTGAGTTCCACAGTGCCGACCTCTGCGCCGGCCATGTTCAAAACTTTCACGGTAGACATTATTCAAGCACCCCTTTCTTACTTGTTTCTGGCGGAAGCCTTCTGCGGGTTGCGGCCGGAAGCCTTCTGCGGGTTCTTGCTGATGTCCGCGCCGGCCTGCTTGACCTTGTGGACCTTCACAGTGCTCTTGATGGTGACCAGACCGCCCTTGGGGCCGGGAACGGCGCCGCAAACGACCAGCATGTTCAGCTCGGGGTCGACCTTCACGACGGACAGGTTCTGGACGGTGACCTGGTCAACGCCCATGTGGCCGGCACCGATCTTGCCCTTGAAGACGCGGGAGGGATCGGTGGAAGAGCCCATGGAGCCGGGATGACGGTGGACAGGACCGGAACCGTGGGTCTCCTTCAGGCGGTGGGCGCCGTGGCGCTTGATGACGCCCTGGTAGCCGTGGCCCTTGCTGATACCGGTGACGTCGACGAAATCGCCGACCTTGAAGGTGTCGGCCTTGACGAGGTCGCCGATGTTCAGCTCGGCGGCGTTCTCCAGGTCGAACTCGCGCAGGTGCTTCTTGGGAGACACGCCGGCCTTGTTCAGGTGGCCCATCTCAGGCTTGGTCAGCTTGCGCTCGGGGACATCCTCGAAGCCCAGCTGGACAGCCGCGTAGCCTTCCTTTTCGGAAGTCTTCTTCTGAACGACCACGCAGGGGCCCGCCTCGATCACGGTGACGGGGATCACACGGCCGTTCTCGTCAAAAATCTGGGACATGCCCACTTTTTTGCCGATGATAGCTTTCATTGTGTATTCTCCTCCTGAAAGGTTATTGGTCGGCTTAGATACTCCGGGGTTGGGTCCCCGCCGCATTGCTCTGCCGACATGACCCGCTCATCTCGCAAGACGATGAGCATTGGGTGAGCAACTTCATTAAATGGGAATCGCGTTTGGAAACCGGTCTTACAGCTTGATCTCGATCTCCACGCCGGCGGGCAGCTCCAGAGCCATCAGAGCCTCCACGGTCTTGGGGGTGGACTTGGTGATGTCGATCAGTCTCTTGTGGGTGCGGCGCTCGAACTGCTCGCGGCTGTCCTTGTACTTGTGCACGGCCCGCAGGATGGTGACGACTTCCTTCTTGGTGGGCAGAGGGATGGGGCCGGAGACCTCGGCGCCGGTGCGCTTGGCGGTCTCGACGATCTTCTCGGCGCTCTGGTCGATGACCTGGTGGTCATAGGCCTTCAGGCGAATACGGATCATTTCTTTCTGTGCCATGGTTCTTTCCTCCTGATTTCGTAGGTAGTTTGTGACGCAGTCTCGACGACCTACGGCGAGAGAATTTTCTGTACGCTTATCCGTGCGTATCATTCCAGCTCATGAAAAATACCGGCGCAGGGGACCTACGGCCGGTACACGGATCATGGCGTGGCGATCTACGCGACGTACCAGATCTTCTCAGCCGCCCGATTATCGGACATACTCCCCGGAAGTTACCTCCTCGCGGAGCAATCTCCCGGTTCATCGCAGTGCCGCGGACAGGACATGCCTTATCGCACAGCCACTATATGATAAAAGAAAATCCCCCTGATGTCAAGAGGATTTTTCTCTGTTTTTGATGAAATTTCAAATATTTTTTTGGCAGGCGGAAAAGCGGCAAGATCCGCGGGGGTTTGCGGCTCTCAGGCGCCTGGTTATGCTTTCCCGCGCGGCACAGTTCTCCGCCAGGCCGGTGGGAAAAGGAGGGGGACTCCGTCCCCCTCCCTGTCTTTATATAATCAGTAGGCGACGCCCCAGTAGATGTCGGTGGCGCACTTCTTGCCGCACACGGGGCACACGCCCTCGGTGCCGCTCTGCTCCAGCGGCATACAGCGGGAGGTGACGCCGGCCCGCTCCTTCATGGCCAGCTCGCACTCCAGCGCGCCGCACCACTTGGACCGCAGGAAGCCGCCCTTGCCCTCGGCGATGGCCTTGGCCTCCTCGGGGGTTTTGATGTCGAAGGTGTTGTCCTCCCGATTCTTCAGCGCCATGGCGTACATGTTGTCGTGGACATCGTCCAGCAGCCGCTTCACCCGGGTCTCCAGCTCCGCCAGGGGCACGAGCACCTTCTCGCCGGTGTCCCGACGGGCGATGACGCACTGCTCCTTCTCCATGTCCTTGGGGCCGATCTCCACCCGCAGGGGCACGCCCTTCATCTCGTACTCGGCGAACTTCCAGCCGGGGGAGTTGTCGGAGTCGTCCATCCTGGCGCGGATGCCGGCGGCGCTCAGGCGGTCCCGCAGGGCCGCGGCGGCGTCCAGCACGCCGGGCTTGTGCTGGGCCACGGGGATCACCACCGCCTGGACGGGGGCGATACGGGGGGGCAGCACCAAGCCGTTGTCGTCGCCGTGGGTCATGATGATGCCGCCGATCATGCGGGTGGACACGCCCCAGGAAGTCTGGTGGGGATGGTGGGGCTGGTTGTCCTTGCCCGCGAAGGTGATGTCGAAAGCCCTGGCGAAGCCGTCGCCGAAGTAGTGGCTGGTGCCGGCCTGGAGGGCCTTGTGATCGTGCATCATGCACTCCACGGTGTAGGTCTCCTCGGCGCCGTTGAACTTCTCCTTGTCGGTCTTGCGGCCCTTGATGACGGGCATGGCCAGCACGTTCTCCATGAAGTCCGCGTAGATGTTCAGCATCCGCATGGTCTCCTCCCGGGCCTCTTCCTCGGTGGCGTGCATGGTGTGGCCCTCCTGCCACAGGAACTCCCGGTGGCGCAGGAAGGGACGGGAGGTCTTCTCCCACCGCAGAACGCTGCACCACTGGTTGTACAGCTTGGGCAGGTCCCGCCAGGAGTGGATGATGTTGGCATAGTGCTCGCAGAACAGCGTCTCGCTGGTGGGGCGGACGCACAGGCGGTCCTCCAGTTTCTCGTTGCCGCCCACGGTGATCCAGGCGCACTCCGGGGCGAAGCCCTCCACGTGGTCCTTCTCCTTCTGGAGCAGGCTCTCGGGGATCAGCACGGGCAGGTACACGTTCTCGTGCCCGGTCTCCTTGAACTTCCGGTCCAGCTCCGCCTGGATGTTCTCCCAGATGGCATAGCCATAGGGACGGTAGATGAACATGCCCTTGACGGAGGTGTAATCGATCAGCTCGGCCTTTTTGCAGACGTCGGTGTACCACTGGGCGAAGTCCACGTCCCGGGCGGTGATGGCGTCCACTTGTCTCTTATCCTGTGCCATAGTCTCAAATCCTTTACCTTTATATCAAAAATGTCGCAAGCGCGGTTTTCACTGGTCTCCTATTGTAGCGATTCCAGGGAAAAATGTCAACTGTCACTGTTTTGTAATCCCGCTGTAACGACTTTCCCGGCGCCGCTTTGATATGCTTTGGAAAAAGGGAGGGATTTCCATGAAACGCCTGTTTGCCGTTTTGTTGTCGCTGTCCCTGATGCTGCCGGCCGGATGCGGCGCGTCGGGCGCGGAGCCCGTCCCCGAAGAGGTCGTTTCCCCCGCTTCCGCTGAAGCGGCGCCCTCCACCCCGGAGGACAACGGGTATCCGCGCGTTCCCCTGCCGGTGACAGAGGAGGCCGTCCGGGCGGTCTATGAGGCCGAAGAGCGGGTGGTGCTGGAGATCACGCCCTATGAAAATGACTTTCTGGTGTGGTATGGCTTTGACCACGGATACCGGGACGAGACCGGCAGATACGTGGACAACTCCCGCTTTGAGTGGGTATATGGTGCCAGCGGCCTCCGCTGCCCCCTGCTCCACTGCGACCGGGACGTGACCAGCTATGAAATTCCCGGGTCCGGCGCCGTGGAGGTCCTCACTGGCCAGAGATTTGCCAATGTGTCCGGAAACGGATTTCCCGTGACTCTCCGAGCCCGCGCCGCCCTGGCGCTGGGAGAAGACGGAGAGCCGCTCCCCTATTTTGTGGATTCCGGAATCCAGGAAACCTATTGGGCGCCGGTTTCCGAGGGCCACACGGTGGGTTTGGAGCGCCGGGAGGTCCTGGTGGATGCCCGGCTGACCATTGACAGTCTGGAGCTGGTATTTGGCCCGCCCGCGGACCCGGATGGGCTGAGCGGCTTTTACGCCGCCGCCAGCTGGATTCCTCTGGTGGAGATCAGCTGTGATGAATCCGGCAGGCAAATGACACTGACCTGCCGGGAAACCGCTCTGACCAGCGGCGATCCTCCGCGCTGTGATGACGCGGATTTGCAGGAAAACTATACGCAATGGCTCCTGGATACCGGGACGGAGCTGCCCACCTCCTTCCCCGCCGGGACGCTGACAGGCGCGAATCCATTCCTCCAGCAAGCCGAGGTCCGGGAGCGCGACGGCGACACCCTGATCACGCTGACCCTGACAGAGGACGCCGGCCTCTATACGGTGGAGACCGGCCAGCTGCTGCGAAACGAAAGCCGCCCATACCTCCGCCTGACTTTCCAGGAGTCCCATTGAGCAAATTGCCGCAAGCAGTCATGACTGCTTGCGGCAATTATGGTATTACCTTTCTATTTACTTTTTCCGGCAGCCGTGATATCCTTAGTTTTATGGAATCGTATGAACTCATCCGCTCCCGCCGAAAAACGTTGGCGCTGGAGATCACAACCGACTGCCGCGTCCTGGTCCGGGCGCCGCTGCGGCTGTCCCGGGCGCGCATCGACGCGTTTGTGGAAAGTCACGCCGCCTGGATCACAAAGCACCTGGAACAGCAGCGGCAAAGAGCCGCCTCCGCCCCACCCGCTCCCACGCCGGAGGACATCGCGGCCCTGAAGGCGAGGGCCCGGGCCGTCCTGCCGGAAAAGGTGGCGTATTGGAGCGAAAAAATGGGCCTGACCCCCACCGGGCTGAAGATCACCGCCGCCAGAAAGCGCTACGGAAGCTGCGGCGCCAAAAACAGCCTGTGCTTCTCCTGCTTCCTGATGAACTCCCCGGAGGAGGCCATTGATCTGGTGGTGGTCCACGAGCTGTGCCACATCCGGGAGAAAAACCACGGGCCCCGCTTTTACGCCCTGCTGGGGCAGTATCTTCCCGATTACAAGGAACGAAAGAAACTTTTGAGATAGGAGCCGCACATATGAAGAAGCTGAACCTCACCCAACTGCTGGAGAGCAATTCCTACCCCGGCCGGGGCATCGTCCTGGGCCGCAGTGCCGACGGCAAGCACGCCGTGGCCGCTTATTTCATCATGGGCCGCAGTGAAAATTCCCGGAACCGGGTATTCACCGTCACCGACGATGGCATCCGCACCGAGGCCCACGACCCCTCCAAAATGACCGACCCCAGCCTCATCATCTACCACCCCGTCCGTCAGGTGGGCCGGGGCCTGGTCGTCACCAACGGCGATCAGACCGACACCGTCCGGGACGGCCTGCTGGCGGGCAAGACCTTTTCCTACGCCCTCCACACCCGGGAGTTCGAGCCGGACGCCCCCAACTACACCCCCCGCATCTCCGGCCTGTTGTCCCCTGACGGCAGCTTCAAGCTGTCCATTCTGAAGAGCGCCGACGGCGATCCCTCCTGCTGCCAGCGGTATTTCTACACCTACGACCACCCTCTGGCCGGCGAGGGCCGCTTCATCCACACCTACATGGGCGATGGCAGCCCCCTCCCCTCCTTCGAGGGCGAGCCGGAGCGGGTGGCGCTGGACGCCCCCGACGCCAAGGCCCTAGCCGATCAGATGTGGGCCGCCCTGAATCCGGACAACAAGGTGTCGCTGTTCGTGCGGTACAGCTCCCTGGAGGATGGCACATACACCCAGGTCATCAAAAACAAATTCTGAGATCCATGTCCCCGGGCCGACGGCCTGGGGACATTTTTTGCGCCACGGGAAATTTACAAAAATAGTTGACAAAGTCCACCAAACGATGTATGCTCCATTTAGTGGACTTAGTCAACTATTCAGAGAGGGGGCGGCTGATGGACACAGCCAGTCAGGCCGCGCGGGAGGCCGCCGTTTCCCGCATCCGGGAATTCACCCGGTTCTATATGCCCACATTTGAGCTGCTGGGCAACCACTACCTGGGCTCGGACTACTCCGCCACGGAGGCCAGGGTCCTGTTCGAGCTTTACGAGCACAACGGCTGCAACGCCGCGCACATCGCCAGGGCCACGAATCTGGACAAGAGCTATCTGAGCCGGATCATCAGGGGCTTCGAGCAAAAGGGCCTCCTGACCCGGACGGCGTCGAAGACGGACTCCCGGTCCTTCGCGCTCCATCTGACGGAGCTGGGAACCGCCCTGACCGAGGATTTTATCCAAAAATCCAACCGGCAGATCGGCGCCGTCATCGGCCCGCTGGAGCCGGAGGCCTGTCAGGCACTGATCGGCGCTCTGGATACCATCACCCGCATTTTAAACGCATGCGGCCCCACAACAGCCGCCGGAGAGGAGTCGTATACTCATGAAAATCGTCCCTTATGAACCCAAGTACAGGCAGGACTTCATTGATCTGAACAAGCTGTGGATCTCCGAGATGTTTACCATCGAACCGGAAGACCTGGCGGTACTGGAGGGCATCGAGGCATCCCTGGCCCAGGGCGCCCAGATCTTTTTCGCCGTGGACGATGACGGCGGGGTGCTGGCCTGCTGCATGATCGCGCCCCTGCCCAACGGGGAGTGGGAGATCGAAAAGTTCTGCGCCCGGGGCATGTCCACCGGCACAGGCGCGGGCGCCGCCTGCCTGAAAGCCTGCCTCGACTACGCCAGGGAGCGGCGGGTGGAAAAGATCGTCATCGTCTCCAACCGCAAATGCGTCCAGGCTGTCCACCTGTACCGGAAGTTCGGCTTCGTCGAAGTCCCCGTGGACCGGGAAAAATTCCCCTTCGACCGGGCCGACATCGCGTTCGAGCAGGTCTTCCACCACGAATAAAAATGCCGCCGGAGCGCTCCGGCGGCATTTTTTTTACGCTCTGGGTGAAGTGTCCCGGTCCACCGGGACGTCGGGGCGGCGGGCGCGGATGCGATCCAGCACCTTGTCCACGCCGGCCTGCTTCTCAAAGAGGATGTTCTGGTAGAACTCCCCGTCGTAGCACAGCCGCAGGCACACCATGGGAATCTGCTTGCCGCAGGTGCCGGTAACGCTGATCCCGGTGTTCTTGCTCCAGACCTGATTCAGCGCGGCAAAGGGGATGTACTTGCTGCCGGGGAATGCCGCGAGATACAGGGCCTCGTCGCTGACGCGGTACTGCTCCACCCGCTTGGCGGCGCGGTAATCCTCCGCGGCGTTCTCCAGCTCGCATTGCCGGGACATGGATTTCACAGGAAACAACGACATTGCGTAGCCCTCCCTCGGTGTTCAGATTTTGTTAAAGCATACCTGTATGGAAGCGTCCCGTCTATTGCAAAAGCAACACAATGAATCGTTTCCGGCGCTCCACATGAAAAAGCCGGCCCTCTCGGGCCGGTTTTTTGCACGTTTTACTCGCCCATGGGGGCGCCGCAGTGGGGGCAGAACTTGCTGTCGGACACCTGGCCGCAGATGGGGCAGGCTTTCTCGCCGGACACGGGCTCGGCCTCGGGGGCCTCCTCCTTCACGGGCTTGCTGGCCTCCAGCTCCGCGATCTTCGCCTTGGAGGCGTTGACGGCCTCCACCATATCCCGGACGGCGTCGGGGATCTCGCCCTCGTACTCGTTGACGAACCACTCGCCAATGGTGCGATAGTTCTTTTCGATCTCCTTCTGCTCACCGGCGATGGCGACGTTGAGCTTTACCAGCCCGGCGGCGTCCTTGGTCTTGTCGGCGGCCAGGTTGGCCATGTCCTTTGCCTTCTTGGTCAGTTCATCAATAGAAAACGCCATGTTGGAAATCCCCTTTCATATACAGCCTTGCGGCCTGCTTTCATTGTTTTTGATCATCTGATTGTGTTTAGTATAGCGCAATTCTTTTCAAAACGCAACAGGCTTTCCACTTGTTTACACTTCGTTCTCAATCCAGCTCCGGGCGCGCTCCACCGCCCGCAGCCACTGGGCATAGTCGGCGGCGCAGTCCGCCTCATCCCGCTGGGGCTGGAACAGGTGCTGGCCGCGGCGCAGGTCCTCCAGCTCTTCAAAGCCGCTCCAGACCCCGGCCGCCAGGCCCGCCAGGGCCGCCGCGCCGAAAGCGGTGGTCTCCACCTGGGCGGGCCGGTCCACCGGCAGCCGCAGCAGGTCCGCCTGGGTCTGCATCAGAATATCGCTGACCGACGCGCCGCCATCCACCCGCAGGGTGGTGATGGGGCAGGGGGCGTCGGCGTTCATGGCCCGCACCAGGTCCGTCACCTGGAACGCGATGGAGTCCAGCACCGCCCGGGCGATGTGGGCGCGGGTGGTGCCCCGGGTCAATCCCACGATGGTCCCCCGGGCGTACATGTCCCAATAGGGCGCCCCCAGGCCGGTGAAAGCGGGCACCACGTACACGCCGCCGGAGGAGGGCACGCTCTCCGCCAGCCGGTCGCACTCCGGCGCGGAGCCGATGAGCCCCAGCTCGTCCCGCAGCCACTGGATGGTGCTGCCGGCGTTGAAGACGCTGCCCTCCAGGGCGTAGGTGGTCCCGCCGCCCACGGACCAGCCCACGGAGGTCACCAGCCCCGCCCTGGAGCGCACCGCCTCGCCGCCCACGTTCATCAGCGTGAAACAGCCGGTGCCGTAGGTGTTCTTGGCCTGTCCCGGGGTGAAGCAGCCCTGGCCGAACAGCGCCGCCGGCTGGTCCCCGGCGCTGCCGCAGATGGGGATGCCCGCCAGGGCCTCCAGGCCCGGGATGCCGGGGGCCACCGCGCCGTAGGCCTCGCTGTTGGGCCGGGGCTCCGGCAGCAGCTGGAGGGGGATGCCCAGGGCGCGGCACAGGTCCTCGTCCCACGTCAGCGTATGGATGTTGAACAGCATGGTCCGGGAGGCGTTGGAGTAGTCCGTCACATGAGCCCGTCCTCCGGTCAGGTTCCAGATCAGCCAGGAATCCACCGTGCCGGCGCACAGCTCGCCCCGCTCCGCCCGCTGCCGGACGCCGGGGACATTGTCCAGCAGCCACTTGATCTTGGTGCCGGAGAAGTAGGCGTCGATCAGCAGTCCGGTCCTGTCCGCCACCGCGTCCCCCAGGCCGTCGGCTTTCAGCTGGTCACAGATGGCGGCGGTGCGGCGGCACTGCCAGACGATGGCGTTGTGCACCGGCTGTCCCGTCACCCGGTCCCACAGGATGGTGGTCTCCCGCTGGTTTGTGATGCCCAGGGCGGCGATCCGCTTGGGGTCGATGTGGGCGGCGTCCACCGCCTCCGCCAGGGCCCTCTTCTCCGTGGCCCAGATCTCCATGGGATCGTGCTCCACCCAGCCCGGCCGGGGGTAGATCTGGCGGAAGGGGTGCTGGGCCCGGGCCACGATTTCCCCGGCCCTGTTGAACAGAATGGCGCGGGAGCTGGTGGTCCCCTGGTCCAGGGCGGCGATATAGGTCTCCATAGGCATCCTCCTCTGGCATTTGATCGGCCAATATGTTATAGTATTGGAAAGTATACCACAAGGAGGCCGGATTTTCCATGGTGCGAAATGAATTTACCTTCCCCTCCGCCGGCGGCGGGACCGCCATCCACGCGGTGGAGTGGCTGCCGGAGGGCGACGCGCGGGCGGTCCTGCAAATTTCCCACGGCGTGGCGGAGTACATCCTGCGGTATGAGCCCTTCGCGGAGTATCTCACCGCCCGGGGCTTCGCCGTGGTGGGCCACGACCACCTGGGCCACGGCGATTCCGTGGCGGAGGGCGCGGCGCGGCTGTACTTTGGGCCTAAGGGCAGCTGGAACCGGGTGGTGGACGACATCTACACCCGCCGCCAGCTGGCCGGAAAGCGCTTCCCCGGCGTGCCGTACTTCCTGCTGGGCCACTCCATGGGGTCCTTCCTGGCCCGGACCTACCTCATCCGCTACCCCGGCACGGTGGACGGCGCCGTCATCATGGGCACCGGGCAGCAGTCCCCCGCCCTGATCGCCGGGGGCAAGGCCGTGGCCGCCGCGGAGAGCGCCCGCATCGGCGAGGACAAGGCCAGCCCATTGGTTGAAAAGCTGGCTTTTGGGGCATACAACAAGCGCTTCGCCCCCAACCGGACGGCAAATGACTGGCTGTCCGTCAGTGAGGAGAATGTGGACCGCTATCTGGCGGACCCCCTGTGCGGCGGCACGCCTACCTCGGGGCTGTTCCGGGAGATGCTGGGGGGACTGACCTTCATCGCCAGGCCGGAGAATCTGAGGAAGATGAATCTGAACACCCCCATCCTGTTCATCTCCGGAGAGATGGACCCGGTGGGCGACTGCGGCAGGGGCGTGCGAAAGGCTTATCGCAGCTTCCAAAGGGCGGGCGTCCGGGACGTGTCCCTCAAACTATACCCGGAGCTACGGCATGAGATTTTGTGCGAGGACTGCAAGGAGACGGTGTTTGCGGATATTTTCCAGTGGCTGGATGAGAAGGTGCCGGTACATACCTAAAAGAACTCCCGCCAGGGGATTTCCCCGGCGGGAGAAGGGACCTGTAAAGTGTTCACAGGCTATACAGGTTCCCCATGGCGGCACCCGGTTTATCTAATCGACGGCACGTACTCGTTTACCGGGGACGCCGTATGCGCAGCGCCCCGTCTTCCCTCGGGAAGGCGGGGCGCTTATCATTTTCCGCCAATTACACCCGTTTCCAGCTGGCGCCGCCCTTGACATCCACGATCTCAATGCCCTGGGCCTTCAGCTCGTCGCGAATCCGGTCCGCCTCGGCGAAGTTCTTCGCCTTCTTGGCCTCATACCGCCGCATGACCAGCGCGTCGATGGCGGGGTCGCCCTCGCCGGTGACGGTGTAGCCGCCCTCGGTCTTCGCTGTCTGGGCCGCCTTGGCATCCTCGGCCCGCTTGGCCTCCGCCTTCTCCAGCAGGCTCAGGCTCAGCACCTGGTCGAAGTCCCCGATCAGGGCCAGCTTGGTGGCGTCGCCGGTCTTTGCCTTCAGCACGTCGAAGATGGCCGTCACGCCCATGGAGGTGTTCAGGTCGTTGCCCATCTGCTGGAGGAACTTGGCCTTATACTGGTCAAACACCGCCTGGTCCACGTCCCCGTCGCCCGGCTTCAGCGCGGCGACGCGGGCGATCAGCTTGTTGTACGCCGCCACGGCGTTGTCCAGATTCTCCCAGGTGAACACCAGCGCCTTGCGGTAGTGGCTCTGGAGGCAGAACCAGCGGTAGGCCAGCGGGTCGTAGCCCTTTTCCTCCAGCAGGGAGACGGTCAGGAACTCGCCCTTGGACTTGCTCATCTTGCCGCCGGTGGTGTTCAGGTGGTGGACATGGAACCAGTGGGAGCACCAGGGGTGGCCCAGATAGCTCTCAGACTGGGCGATCTCGTTGGTGTGGTGGGGAAAGGCGTTGTCCACGCCGCCGCAGTGGAGGTCCAGGTACTCGCCGTTGTACTTCATGGAGATGCCGGAGCACTCAATGTGCCAGCCGGGGTAGCCCACGCCCCAGGGGGAGTCCCACTTCAGGGCCTGGTCCTCGAACTTGCTCTTGGTGAACCACAGCACGAAGTCGTTTTTGTTGCGCTTGTTGGTGTCCTCCTCCACGCCCTCCCGGACGCCCACGGCCAGGTCCTCCTCGTCGTGGTCGTTGAAGACGTAATAGCGGCTGAGCCTGGAGGTGTCGAAATACACGTTGCCGCCGGCGAGGTAGGCGTAGCCGGTGTCCATCAGTCTGGAGACGATCTTGATATAGTCGTCGATCAGTCCGGTGGCGGGCTGCACCACGTCCGGGGTCTTGATGTTCAGCTTGCGGCAGTCGTCAAAGAACGCGTCGGTGTAGAACTGGGCGATTTCCATGACGGTCTTGTGCTCCCGCCTGGCGCCCTTGAGCATCTTGTCCTCGCCCTCGTCGGCGTCGCTCGTCAGATGGCCCACGTCGGTGATGTTCATGACGCGGTTCACGTCGTAGCCCGCGTAGCGCAGGTACTTCTCCAGCACGTCCTCCATGATATAGCTGCGCAGGTTGCCAATGTGGGCGAAGTGGTACACCGTGGGGCCGCAGGTGTACATCTCCACATGACCGGGGGTGTGGGTCTTGAATTCTTCCTTTTTATGGGTGGCGGAATTGTACAGATACATGGTTCAGGTTCCTCCGTTTTATTAAATCACATAGTCGTCGTATTCGTCCAGCTCGTGCCCTGTGGCCGGCTGGATGTCCAGACGCTTTTCCAGCTCCTCGATGCGGGCGGCCAGACGGGCCATCCGCTCCAGCGTGGGGTTGCCGACGCTGGTCTGGTCCACGTCGTCGGCGTAGTACACCGGCTTGCCGTACACCCGGACCACCTGGGCCGGGACGCCCACGGCGGTGCAGCCCGAGGGCACCTCCCGCAAAACCACCGCGCCGGCGGCGATGCGGGCGTTGTCTCCCACCTTGAAGGGACCCAGCACCTTGGCGCCGGAGCCCACCAGCACGTTGTTGCCCAGGGTGGGGTGGCGCTTTCCCTTATCCTTTCCCGTTCCGCCCAGGGTCACGCCCTGGTAGAGCAGGCAGTCGTCGCCGATCTCCGTCGTCTCTCCGATGATAACACCCATGCCGTGGTCGATGACCAGGCGGCGGCCGATGGTGGCGCCGGGGTGGATCTCGATGCCGGTCCAGAAGCGGCTCCACTGAGAGACGCAGCGGGCCAGGAACAGCCGGTGGTGGACATACAGCCAGTGGGCCACGCGGTGGTACAGCACGGCGTGGACGCCGGGGTACAGCAGAAAAATCTCCAGCTTGCTGCGGGCCGCGGGGTCCCGGCGCTGGTAGGCGGCCAGCAGGCCGCCCAGACGGGTCACTCGTTTTGCCATGTCAAATTACTCCTTGTGTCGGCCGGGAGGCAAAAAAACGCCTCCCGTACCAAAGTACGAGAGGCGACGAATCGCGGTTCCACTCTCTTTTATCACTCAAGGAAGGTCCCTGACGCGGACCAGACGGAGGGCTTCCACATCCCCCGCGCTCCCGGACGCACTTCGCAGTTCCCGCCGCAGGCGCGCTTGCAGCCGGTGACGCGCCCTCTCTGCTCTTTGGGTGGACTGTTACTCTTTCCGATCATCACGCTATGAAATTTACTTTAGTATATTAGCAGGATTTGTCCGGGGTGTCAAGGGGCGATTTGCCCGGAGCCGCCGCCCGCAGGAACACCAGCCGGTCCGGCGACGAGGCCTCCGGGACATGGCGGTAGTTCAGATGGTCGAAGGCCGTCACGTCCGCCAGGGTCCGGGCCCGGTTCCGGGCCAGGAAGCGTACCATCTCACCCCGGGCCATCTTCACATACACGCCCTTTTCCACCCAGCCGCCGCCGGTGATCTCGCCAAAGATCACGTCCACCAGCCGCGTCCCGGCGGGCAGGCGATGCCGGACGGCCCTGGCGTACTCCTCGCTGGCGAGATTCAAAATCAGGTCCGTCTCCGCCGCCAGACGCTTTGCCAGCCGGTCTCCCCAGAAATCGTACAGGTCCCTGCAGAACTCCGTCCGCAGCTTCGCCTGCATCTCCAGGCGGTAGGGCGTCACGCCGTCCAGGGGCCGCAGCAGCCCGTAAAAGCCGGAGAGGATGCGCAGGTGCTCCTGGAGCTCTTCGTAGTCGCCCTCCTCCAGGACGTTTGGGGCCATGTACTGGTACTGGATGCCCTGGTAGGCCAGCAGGGCCGGGGTCAGGTCATGGCGCGGGTCCATGGTCCGGTACTGCTCATAGCTCTGCCGGGCCAGCTGGTCGTTGCAGGCCAGCAGCTTTTTCAGCGCCCCATACTCCAGCCCCCGCAGGTGGGCCAGCAGCCGCTCCGCGTCTGGCAGAAATTCCGGCAGGGCCTGGGGCCGCAGGAAGTCCTGCTCCCGACGCATCTTTTTGGCGGGTGAAATGATCCAGCGCATGCGTCACTCCTGTTCCGCGGGCCACAGGATGTCCCGGGCCACCGGCGTGTAGAACAGCCGCTCCACCTCGTCCCGGTCCCGGGTCCGGCCCAGAATCCACATCAGCTTGGCCGCCACCGCCTCGGTGGTCATGTCGTAGGCCTCCAGCACCTGCAAATCGCTTTTCAGGCGGTAGCCCACGTGGTAGACCCCCAGGTCGCTGCCCTCGCTGGCCACCTGGGTGGTCAGAACGATGGTCTTCCCCTCGTCCATCCAGTGCCGGACGCAGTCGTAGAACCCGCCCGCCTCCGGCAGGCCGCCCACGCCGAAGCTCTCGATGATCAGGGCGTCGTTCCGCTCCAGCAGGAAGTCCGCCTGGGCCCGGTCCGCGCCGGGCAGCAGCTTCAGCAGGGCCACTCTGCCGTCCAGGGCGTCGTAAAAAACCGGCGCGGCGGCGCAGTCCTGCCGGATGTAGCGCAGCAGCACGCCGTCCCGCAGAACGCCCAGGTCGGGGTAGTTGATGCTGGAGAATGCCTGAAAGCTCTTGGACCGGGTCTTTCTGGCCCGGGTGCCCAGAATCACCTTGTGGTTGAACACGATGGATACCCCCGGCAGGTCCTCCGCCGCGCAGCGGAAGGCATCCGTCAGATTGACCTTGGAATCCGTGGAGTCGAAGCCGATGGGCTTCTGGGCCCCGGTGAGAACGATGGGCTTGGGGCTGCCCTGCACCAGATAGCTGAGGGCCGCCGCCGTGTAGGCCATGGTGTCCGTGCCGTGGGTCAGCACGAAGCCGTCGTATTCGTCGTAGCGCTCCCGGACGCACCGGGCCATCAGCAGCCAGTGCTCTGGGATGATGTTGGTGCTGTCCAGATTCAAAAGCTGGACGCAGGCCACCCCGCAGATGCCGGAGATGGCGGGGATGTGGGCCAGCAGCTGCTCCGTGGTCAGCTCCGGCGCCAGGCCGCTGTCCGTCACCTCGGAGGCAATGGTGCCTCCGGTGCCGATCAGTAAAATCTTCTTCATCGCGTTTACCCCAAATCCCTGTGGTCCAGGGCCGCCAGGCCGAAGCGGGCCGCCCGGGTGACGGTCTCCCGCTCCTCCTCCGTTTTGGCCGCGTTCCACCGCGTCCGCAGCTCCCGGAGGAACAGGCCCCGGAGGGAGTCCTCCTCCGCCCTGGCCCAGATGTCTTCCGCCATGCGGGTGTGGTCCCGGACCTCCAGGGCGTAGAAGCGGTCCGCCAGGGCCTCCCGCAAGCCCGCGGCGTCCACGCCGCCCTCGCCGGTCTCGCCGGTCAGCAGGACACGGTACAGGTCCTGGGCGGTGCCGGCGGGAAGCGCCGCCTCCACGGCGGCCCGGGGGGACCGGCCCGTCACGTCCACCTCCAGAATCTCATACCGCCGCCGGGCAAAGGGCACAAAGGTCAGGGAGACCTTTCCGGCGCCGTCGATTTCCCCCTCGTAAAAGCCCTTCTCCCCCAGCTCGTCGAAGCCCCGGCCCTCAGGGCAGCCGGGCCAGGCGCACAGGGTCTTTCCAAAGCGCAGCGGCTCCGTCCGCCTGTGGATGTGGCCCAGGGCCAGGTACGCAAAGCCGCTGGCGGCGATCTCCTCTTTTCGGATGGGGTCGTAGCGGGCCTCGGCGGGGTCCACTTCCCCGTGGAGCAGACCGATGTGCACCCGGCCGTCCGCCGGGGCGGTGAAGCCCGTCAGGAAGCCCGCCGCCTGCTCCGGCGCGGTGAAAGCCGCGCCGTGGACGGTCAGATTCCAGTCGGGCAGCTCCACTTCCGTCAGGCGGTTCTCCCGAAAGATGTGCACGTTCTCCGGCCAGTCCACCGTCAGCCAGGGGCTGCCGGGGCCCATCCAGTCGTGGTTGCCCGGGGCGATCATCACCTTCGCCTGCATCTGCCCCAGGGCCGACCCCAACTGCTCCCCGGTCTCCCGGAAAGCGCTGCCGCTGTCAAACAGATCCCCCGCCAGCAGCACCAGGTCGATGCCGCGGCTGTTCACGTAATTTGCCAGCCGGAAAGCCAGCTCCCGGCTCTCCCGGCGGCGGGCCGCCGCCTGCCGGGCGGACAGCGCGCCGAAAGCACTGTCCAGGTGGAAGTCGGCGGCATGGATGAATTTCAGCATATCGGCACCCCTCCTCCGGTATTACGCCCGCTCCTCCGGCCGCCAGGCCTTGCAGACGTCCACCCATTCCTGGAAGTTGGAGGTATACCGCTCCAATTCCTCACACGTCAATTCAATGGCGCTGTTGTCGCTGCCGGCGGCGGGGAAGACGGTCTCAAACCGCTTCAGGGACACGTCCAGATAGACCCTGACGTTCTCCGGCAGGGCGAAGGGGCACACGCCGCCCACGTCGTGGCCGATGAGCTCGTGGGCCTCCTCGTGGGTCAGCATCTTGGCCTTGGTGTGGAACCGGGCCTTGTAGCGGCTGTTGTCCACCTTGGCGTCCCCCGCCACCACAATGATGATGGGCTGGCCGTCCACCTTGAAGCTCAGGCTCTTGGCGATGCGGGCGCCCTCCACGCCCACGGCCACCGCCGCCAGCTCCACCGTGGCGGAGGAAACCTCGAACTCCCGGATACGGTCCTCGATGCCGAACTCCTTGAAATAGGCTCTGACTTTCTTGATAGACATATCTTTTATCTCCTGTCTTTTATCTTTTATCTCTACTGGTACGCCGGGTCCACCGGCAGCTTTTTATAGCTGGCTTTCGCCCGCAGCCGCGCCCGCTTCTCCTGAATGGAGCGGACGACGAACGCCTGCCTGCCCGGCAGGTCCCGGGTCTCCTCCGCCAGCCGCCGCAGCGCCTCCGCCCAGCCGATGCCACTCTCCCTCGGCTCCCGCTCCAGGATGGTGTCCAGCCAGGCGTCTCCGGCGGCAAGATCCCCGGCGAGACAGCACAGCATGACGCTGTTCCAGGCGTCCCGCACGTTCCAGCCCCGCCTGGCACAGCGTTCCTGCCAGGGGCGGCATGCGTGCTCCGGCGTGTCCAGCCGCGCCCGGTACTGCGCCGCGCTGCCCCTGGCGTGCTCCGCCATATCCAGCATGGCCCGGTAAAAATTCCCGTCGTCTCCGGTGTACTCCACATGGTGCAGTTCCCGGGAGATCGCGCCGAAGGTGTAATTGTAGGGCAGGGCCTCCCAGAAGCCAGCTCCCTGCTCCCACAGGAAGCTGGCCCCCACGTTGAGATAGGCCCCCTGGCTCCAGGCGCTGGGCTGGAACTCCACCACGGTCAAAAACCACCCGTTGTCGTCCAGCCAGATCCGGGAACTCCCTTTCTGAAATAGCCCCATAGGCGCCAGCGCCTCCCGGGCCGCCTGTCGGATGATTTTATCCACCTGCCGCATGGCCATGCCGCGCCTCCTCTACCGGATGTCGATCCGCTCCACGGCGGCGCACAGCCCCGTGGCGCTGTCCAGGGTGAAGATGGCGCCCTGCATCTTACAGGGGCCCTCCGGCGACCTGTACCGCCCCGGCAGGCCGCCCAGGAAGCTCTCCACCGACTGCCAGGGCTCGATGCCTAGCACGGACTCGATGGGCCCGGTCATGCCCAAGTCCGTGAGATAGCCGGTGCCCTTGGGGTACACCCGCTCGTCGGCGGTGGGGACGTGGGTGTGGGTGCCCCACAGGGCGGACACCCGGCCGTCCAGATAGTAGCCCAGGGCCAGCTTTTCGCTGGTGGCCTCGGCGTGGAAGTCCACCAGGGTGAAGTCCGCCTCCCCACGGGACAGCAGCCGGTCCGCCGTGGTGAAGGGGTCCGCCGCCTTCCAGTCCAGATCGCAGCGGCCAATCAGGTTCACCACCCGTACCCGCACGCCGTTCTGATCGAAGATCTCACAACCGCGGCCCGGAGCCCGCCCGGTGTAGTTGGCGGGGCGCAGCAGCCAGGGCGTGTCGTCCAGAAAGTCCCGGATCTGCATCTTGCCGAAGGTGTGGTTCCCCAGGGTCACCGCGTCGGCGCCCGCGTCATAGATGCGCCGCGCCTGCTCCGGCGTCAGCCCTACGCCGGAGGCATTCTCGCCGTTGACCACGGTGAAGGATATTTGTTTGAACTTTTGCAGGGCCCGCAGGTGCTTTTCCAGGTGCCGCAGCCCCGGCTCTCCCACCACGTCGCCCACTGCCAGGATGTGATACAGCATGTGTGTTCCTCCGCCGTCAATGTTCTAACGCTGGTAGTATACCAAAAACAGCGGTTTTTGCAAAGGGGGGATGAAAATTCCTCCCTTTTACCTGAATTGCGCACGGTCAGAACCCCCAGCGATTTGGCCATAACATTGAAGTAGGCTTGTTTATATGTTATGATATTAGAAATCAATTCAATAAATTGGGATTTTAGGGGGCAAAACATGAAAAAACAACTACAAGGCCTTTCATTGATATTGTTTGGATTGTTGCTTGGTATTGCCGAGGGTGATTTAAACCATTTTATTACGCGTCATGTGAACGCTTTTCCCTTTGCTTTAGTGGGTCTAATCATCGGTATAGTTGGGCTTGTTTTTGTTTTTAAGCAGGAAAAGAATAAGTAAACCGATCCCGGTTTCTGGGCTGCCCCGAAGCGTGAGACAGCCCTTGTTCATTTTAACAAAAGGCACTTCAGGTGTGCGAATAAGGCAAAAGAGAGAATCCCTCCGTTTCTAATCAGAGCGGAGGAATTCTATATTCCGTCGTTTTAACGCAGGGCACTTCAAATGCACAAATGGGGTAAAAGGGACTGAAAATTCCTCCCGGGGCTTGTCATTGCCGTCAAAGTTACTTATAATAATACCGTTATTATAAGAATATCTGATCGCGGAGGTTTTCTATGGCAGTCAAGCTGGAATTGTACCGTGTGTTCAAGGAGGTGGCCGAGACCGGCAACATCTCCGCCGCGGCGAAAAATCTGTATATCTCCCAGTCAGCGGTGAGCCAGTCCATCAAGCAGCTGGAGACAGCCCTCCAGGCCCGGCTGTTCGCCCGCAGCCCCCGGGGCGTCATCCTGACGGGGGAGGGGCAGATGCTGTACCAATACGTCCGCAGCGCCCTGGGGCTCATCGCCACCGGGGAGGACAAGCTGTCCCAGGCCCAGCAGCTGCTGCTGGGCACCCTGGTCATCGGCGCCAGCGACACCGTGACCAGTTTCTTTCTGACGCCCTATCTGGACGCTTTCCACCGCCGGCACCCCGGCATCCGGCTGAAAATCGTCAGCGGCCGCAGCGCCAAGGTGCTGAGCCTGCTGAAATCCGGCGCGGTGGACATCGCCTTCGCCTCCTCTCCCGCCGACAGCGCGGTGGAGAGCTGGCCCTGCTTCGCCACCCACTCCGCCTTTGTGGCGGGCAGCGGGTACGACTGTGATTTTGATCACGTGTACTCCCTCCGGGAGATCGCGGACTTCCCCCTGATCCTGCTGGAGCGGAAGGCCAGCAGCCGGGTGTTTCTGGAGCAGTACTTCCTGAAAAGCGGCGTCACCCTGACGCCGGAGATCGAGCTCAGCTCCCGGAGTCTTCTAGTGTCCCTGGCCCGCATCGGCCTGGGCGTGGCGGGCGTGACACTGGAATTCGTCCGGGAGGCCCTGGACGCCGGGGACATCCGCCTGTTAAAGCCCGACTTCACCATCCCCGCCCGCAGCGTGGACATGTGCACCCTGCGGGAGGTGACTCCCACCGCCGCGGCCGCCGCGTTTATGGAGATGGTGCGGCAGGGCGGAGCGTGAGACATCCACAGGCAAAACACAGCCCTCCCCGGCAGGGAGGGCTGTTTCCCTTACAGGTCGTCGATGTGCATTTTGTCCATCTGGGCCTGGAGCCGCCGCTTCTCCCGGGCCGCCCAATAGATGGCCAGCAACACCAGGGTGGAGATGTTCCCCACCAGCAGCGTAACCAGCACCAGCAGAACGTTTTGAGACACGCTGCCCGTGTCTGTCACGGCCAGCACGTTCAGCAGCGACGCCAGAAACGCCAGCAGCGGCAGCACCAGCCCCGGCCATTTGCTCTCCCGCCGGGAGAGGAATATCTGCAGCAGAACGCCGCCCGCGCCGCAGATCAGCAGCGCAAACAGCAGAACGGCGATGGTTTTGGATGCGATCACCACAAAATACCTCCTCAAATGTCGTCAATCTGCATTTTATCCCGCTCCCGCAGCCGCTTCCGCCGCCGCAGCTCCCGGCAGAGGGCATAGACCGCCAGCAAAACCGCGGCCGGTACGATGTCCCGCAGCAGCACCAGCAGGGCAAAGCCCAGCGCCCCGGCAAACCGCTGCCGGAGGCCCGCGAAAAAGCAGGCGGCTTCGATCAGCGCCCACAGGCATGCCGCCCCCGGCAGGATCAGCCCGGGCCAGCGTTTTTCCCGGCGGGCCAGCCAGACCTCCAGCACGACGCACAGGGCGGCTGCCGCCAGCAGGACCAGCAGGCTGTACAGATGGATGCGGGTTCCCATGTGGGCGGCAAATCCATAGTTCTCCATAGCAGTCCTCCTTACTCCAACGCTATTACAGGTCGTCCACCCGCATGCTGTCCAGCTCCCGCGCCCGCCGCAGCCCGCGCCTCCGGCGCCACCGGCAAAGGGCGTAGACGGCCAGCAGAGCCAGGGTGGGCAGGTTGTTCCGCAGCAGTAGCTGCACCAGCATCAGGCCGCTGATGCCTATCTTTTCCAGAAAGGCGCGGGCCATGCCGTAGCTCACCAGAAAGCCCCCCACCGTCCAAAGTAACACCGCTCCCGGCAGCAGCAGCCCCGGCCACCACCGCTCGCCCCGGGCCAGCCAGATCTCCAGAAGGACGGCCAGGACGGCGGCAAACAGAAGAAGCCACTTGTTCTCGAAATACATTTCGATCCCGGTCACAGACACCGATACGTCAAACCCCACGCATGCCGCCTCCATCCTTGGCTCACAGATCACGCAGATCGTCCAGCCGCATCTTTTCCCGGTCCCGCCGGCGCTTCCGCCTGCGGGATTCCCGGCAGGCGGCGTAGATCACCAGCAAAACCAGCGCTGAGACATTGGACAGCGCAAATTCCAGCAGCGCAGCTGCCAGTGTGATGCCGGCGTGCCCGCTGTTCCGATAGAGCGCGGCGATCTCCGCTATCCCCCGCAAAAGCGCCAGCCCCGGCGGGATCAGCCCAGGCCACCGCGCCTCCCGGCGGGCCAGCCAGACCTCCGCCAGAGCGGCGGTGACCAGCAGCGCGATCTCCAATCGCGCCGCCTTCGGGTCGATAAAGAGCCCAACCTTTGTGTGCATGGAGTAATAGCCTGTCCTCACGTCAGTCCGCCCCCTTCGCCTTTCGGTACTCCGTAATGAGGATCTTGGCGGTGTCGAAATCCAGCTTGTCGTCTACCGCCAGACGCTTCACCAGAGACACGTAGGGGTCCGCCTCCGCCGTCTCGGCCAGCTTGATCTTCTGGATCAGCCGGTCCAGCCGCAGCCGCACCGTGGGATAGCTGACGCCGTACAGCCCCGCTACCTCCTTCAGGGAGCCGGAGGCGAGGATGAATTTTTTGATGAACGCCACATCCTCGTCCTCCAGGTCCGCCATCCAGCTGGGAATCGTCTCCATGCGCAGGCCCCCTTTCATAAAATTAAATATAAATCTTAATTTTATGAAAGTCAATACTTATTTTTTGAATAAATAAAATGAAAGCCCCCGGTTTCCCGGGGGCTTTCCTGTTTACGTATTTACCAAAGGGAGCCGATCTGCGCCAGGGTCTCCTCCGAAAAGTACCCCAGAGGGTCCTGGGCCTCGCCGTCCTGCCGGACCTCGAAGTGCAGGTGGGGGCCGGTGGACATGCCCGTGGAGCCCACGGCGCCGATCATCCCACCCGCGTTCACGGCGTCGCCCTCCCCCACGGTGAAATCCCGGCAGTGGGCGTAGAAGGTCTCCAGACCGTTTCCGTGGTCCAGCACCAGATAATTGCCCGCGGAGGCGTTATACCCGGTCTCGGCCACGGTGCCGTCCGCCGCCGCCAGGATAACGCCCCCCTCAACAGAGGCGATATCGATGCCGCTGTGGAGAGCCGCCTGTCCGCCGGGATTCGCGCGGCTTCCAAAGCTTTGTGAGATCGTCCCGCCTTCCTGCACCGGCCAGGAGAGCGCGGCGGTCCCCTCCGCCGGGGCGGCCGCGCCCTCCAGCCGGGGCAGGCACACCAGCAGGTCGATCTCCTTCTCCTCCCCGCCGGCGAACACGGCCATGCACAGGCTTTCATACGGTCCGTCCGCCGCGTCGAAGCTGTAGGTCTTTCCCGGCTCCCAGCCTCCGGCGGCGCTCTCCTCCTCCAGGTAGTGGACGCTCATGCCCATGCCGTCCGCTTCGACGCGCCCGCCGATCCAGATGGACCAGGGAATATCATCTTCCGGGATGGTGAAAGACAGCCTGCCGTCCAGACAGACGATGCTCTCCTCCAGCCGCTCCAACGGGGTGCGCTCCGGCGCGGGCTCCGCCTGGGCGGAGGTGGCGAAAACAGTGGTCACGCTCCCGATCAGCAGCAGCGCGCACGCCAGCGCTGGCACCGAGGTCTTTTTTAATTTCATATTCATAATGGCTTTGATCCTTTCCTCAATGGCGTTTTCACTGAAATGGCTGTACAGCGGGCGGCATCCGGCTTTCGTCTCCTCCATGCGCAGCAGCGTCCGGGCATAGGCCCCGGGCTGGCCCAGCAGGCGCACCACCGCCTCGTCGCAGGCCAGCTCGATGTCCCGGTTCGCCAGGACGTACAGCAGCCACACCGCCGGGTTGAACCAGTGGACGCACAGCACCGCCGCCAGGAGCAGCTTCGTCACGCCGTCCAGCCGCCGGATGTGGATGGATTCGTGGGTCAGGATGTGGGTCAGCGCCGCCTCGTCCTCCCAGTCCATATGCTTTGGCAGGAGGATGACCGGGCGCAGGAGGCCGTAGGTCAGCGGGGCGCTGATCTGGTCCGAAACCCGCACCGCGACACGCCGGTGGGCCGCCGCCCACGCCGCCGCGAAGCCTCCCTCCACGGGCAGAGACGCCCGGAACCTCCGCTGTGAGCGGACATAGGTGACGGCAAACCACGCCGCCAGCAGCGCCATGCCCGCCAGCCACAGCGCCGTCCAGACGGGAAAGGACGCGGCGGACCGCGGCGCGGTCTCCGCAACCACGGACGGAGCTGTGCCGGGGATGACCTGAATGGGCGTGCCTGTGCCCTTTGGGACCCGCGCCGGCGTATGCCGCAGGCCCGCCAGCAGGGTGTACACGCTGAACCGGGAGGGCAGCGCGACGGGGGTCAGCAGGCGCGCCGCCGCCACCCACCACAGCGCCACAAAGGTCCGCTTGGGCAGCCGCTCCCGTGTCAGGGCCCGGAGGGCCGCGATCACCAGGATCAGCGGCGCCCCCGTCAGGCTCCGCTCCAGCAGGCTCATGGCCGTCCTCCCCGCTCCGCGCTGTCGATAATCTGTCGGAGCCGCTCCAGCTGCTCGCCGGAGAGCTTTTTGCTGTTCAGCAGCGACGCGAACAGCAGGTCCGGCGAGCCGTCGAACAGCTTGCCGATCAGCTCGTCGGTCTCCGCCGCCTGGACCTCCTCCTTGGAGATCAGGGCGTGGCACAGGAAGTTGGGCTCGCTGCGGAGGATGGCCCCCTTGGCGACGCACTTTTTGATGACCGTGTAGGTGGTGTTCATGTTCCAGCCGATTTCCGCCTTCAGAACGTCGGAGATGTGCTTGGCGGTCTGGTCGCCCTCCCGCCAGAGCACGTCCATGACCTTCAGCTCCGAGTCAAACAGTTTTACAGACATGATGGTTCCTCCAAACTATCGCGATAGTTTATGATGATATACTACCACAGTAGTTTTGAGTTGTCAACACTATTCGAGTAGTTTGGCGGATTTTTTGCGAACGGCAAAACAGGGCCGCGCGCCGCGGCCCTGTTTCCTGTTTGATCTTCAGTTTTCCGGCACAGCCATGATACCGTAGACACACGGTTCTTCGTCCTCCGCCCACTCCGGCAGGAGCACCATATGGCCGTCCTCGTATTCCACCAGCAGCTTGCCGGTGGAGAGCCGGTAGTTCCGGGTCTGCGACCTGCCGTCGGCAAAGGTGACCGCCGCCGTCAAAACCGCGCCGTCAAAGGCGTCGATGCTGTCCCAGTGGGACTGCCGCAGGTCCCCGTCCTCGTCCGTTGCCTTATACTGCTCCGGGGGCACCCAGAAGCCGTAGCTGGCCTCCGGGTCATATTCCTCCGTCACGGCGGTGCCCAGCGGGTTCAGTTCCTCGGCGTTCATGGGGCCGTCCTCGCTTTCGCCGTAGACGCTGTAAACCGGGGCTCCCGCCTTCCACTCGGCCAGGTACTCCCGCACCTGGTCGTCCGTCAGGTCCGTGTAGGTCCGGCTGCGGTACAGGCCGCCCCGGTCAACGGACAGGGAGACCGTCCGGATGTTCTCGCCGGTCACCTGGAACAGGCAGCCAGTGAAGCAGCCGACCTCCGCGCTGGCGATGCCGTCGCCCTGCCCCATGACCAGGCTGCCGTTTTCTCCGGCGGGGATCAGCTCCCCGGTCTCGGCGGCGTAGGCCGCCAGGCCGAAGGACAGGCTGGGCACCATCACCGTGGTGCCGGGTTCTCCGTCCCCAGGCGTCTCGGCCCGCTCCGCCGGGTAAAACCGCACCGTCCCCAGCACCAGGGCCAGGGCGCAGGCGGCGCACACCGCCGCCCGCAGCACCGGGCGGGCGCGCCGCTTCGCCAGCCGCTTCGGCCCGGTCTCCTGTTCCGCCATCTGCCGCCGCGCCGCCAGCAGCACCCGCTCATTCAGCCCGGCGGGGGTGTGGATATCTTCCATCATAGTCTGATACTGGTTCTTCATCGTCGATACCTCCCAACAGGTCCTTCAATTTCATCCTCGCCCGGCGGAGCCGGG
>CABSFC010000033.1 GCA_902476875.1 uncultured Oscillibacter sp.
CATTACCAGAGCCAGCACCAGAGAAAGGAACTTCTTCATGGTTTTTCCTCCTTTTTAGACTGGCGGTGAAGAGCCGCCGTATTTCACGAAGGTCATCCGGCCGGGCCGTCTCCGGCGCACATACAGTGGCTAGCCGGAATCCGTATCTGTGCCGGAAATGGCACCCGTCTGACTTCCGCAAAGTCAATCTACGATAAAAATGATTGGGCCGCAAGGGTTTTGGCGGTCTTTTAACCGAACTGAAAATCGAGACGTCATTGCTTGGCTTCGTTTGTCAGGAAGGAATAACCAAGGAAATTTCCGGTTCGCGCGGCTGGTATATTTTGGATGGATCGGCAAAAAACGGCGCGCCGGGCGGCACGCCGTTTTCATTCCGCTTTTCGTTTTTCCCCCTGGGGGAGATAATACTTCTGTCCGGACTGGACCAGCTCCCCGGCCTCCACCAGCCGCCGCAGCACCAGGGTGCACTGCTTGCGCTGGATGCGCAGCAGGTCCGCGATGTCCTGACGGTAGGCAAAGCCCGCCTGCTCCAGGTAGGCGCGGATGGTCTCCAGGTGCCGCTCCGGCGGCACCACCGAGCCGGGGAGGTAGTATTTCCCGCCGATGCGCACCAGCTTCTTCTGCTCCGTCAGGCGGCGCAGGCGGGTGTGGGCCGCCGTTTTGGACAGGCCCAGCAGAGCCATCACGTCCCCGCGGGACAGCGCGCCGGCGGCGCCGGCCCGCTCCAGGATGCGGGCGTCCTCGTCCTCCCGGCCCTCGTCCCGGCGCAGGTCCCGCAGCAGCACGTGCTCCATGCCGCCCCGAATCAGCGCCGCCCGGGTCATGCGGGACAGGCGGGGCAGGTCCACGGGCTTGCGGGAGCGCTCCGTCAGCAGGACGTTGGGCTCGCCCGCCGGGGCGCGCCGGCGGGTGTCCTCCAGCAGGCGGCGGACAGCGTTGGTCAGGGGCACCTCCCGGTCGGGCAGACGGATGGTGTCCCGGTCAAAATCCACTTGGTCCCAGGTCAGGGCCACGATCTCCCGGGCCTGGAGGCCCAGCTGCCACGCCAGCCACAGAGCAAGACCCGCCGGGGTGTCCCGCTCTGTCTGGAGGACCTTCCACAGCTTGAACTCGTCCACCTGGGGCGCGGACTGACGGCCGGCCCAGGCGGTGTTTTTCTTCTCCGGCACGTACACCGCGAACCGCGCTTGCAGGGCCGGGACCTCCACGCCGCTGACGCGGGCCACCGTGGGCCAGTCCTTGTCCGCCAGCTGGCGGATGATCCAGTCGTGGCGCAGGTCCATCAGGCGAACGGAGGTCTGTCCCTCCCGGTCCAGCGCCTGGCGGGCCAGGCGGGAGATGGACTCCGGCTTCAGCGGCGTCCCGCCCCGGGAGGAGAGAACGACATAGGGGGAGCGCTCCGCGTGGGCCTCGTGGAGCCGCCAGAGATAGGTCCGCAGCTCCGGGTCCAGCGGGACCATGCGGTCCGGCAGCTCCAGGCGGTCGTCCAAAAAGGAGACCTGGTCCCAGGTCAGGGCCGCGATCTCATCTCTGGACAGACCCTCCAGCCAGGCCAGACGCAGAACGGCGCCCTCCGGACCTGTCCGCTCCCGCTCCAAAATCCGGCGCATGGCGTCTCCGTCCGGCCGGTTCACGACGTATTCCCGCATGGCAAACTCCTGTTTCCGCCGGGCCGCAAATCGTTATCTTTGCATGACAAATAAAGCGGACTTTTGGAAAAATCCGCCTGTTCGCCCCAGGGCGGCCCAACTCATCATTCAGTCTCCAGGCGTGACGCGGCGGGGACATCCTGGACGCCCGTCAGGTCCCAGCAGCCGTGCCGGGTGATCAGGCCGCCGGACAGGCGGCCATCCCGCACGGTGATGATGGCATCGTAGGGCTCCTTGTCCACAGAGGAACGCAAAGTCCCTGAAATCAGGTACTTTCCGCTTTGCAGAACGCTGCCGGAAAAGCGGTTGCGGTACCCCAGCAGGCTGAGGTAGCCGGATACCACCTGAGTGTCCTCCTGCAGCATCAGCTCTCCGCTCCGGGGTCCCAACTGACTTTGCAGCATGACTGCATAGCAAACTTTTTTCACAACATCACTCCTGTTACGGCGCATTATAAATGGGGCGGCTGACAGCAGAAACGGTCACTTTTGCATGAATTGTCATATTTTGGGACATCTTACCATAAATTGTCATAAATTGGAAGCTGCTTTGCGGATAAAAAGAAAGGACAGGGAGGCCCCTGTCCTTTCCGGTCTCTTGTGCGGTCTTCAATTCCGCGCTTTCCACTGCGGGCTGTACAGCCACGTGGCGCCGACGACCTCCCTTTTCACGCTGCTCTCCAGCAGGCTGGCCAGCTCTTCCGGCGTCTGGAACAGGTCGTCCCAAACCCAGCCCTCTACCAGCGCCAGGAAGATCGTCTCCCAGCAGGCCAGCCGTGTCTGCTCCGCCTCCTGGTCCTCGGGCGCGCCGCAGCGCCGCCGGTAGTAGTCCATCGTCTTCTCCAGCAGCTGCGCGACGGCGTCCTCCACGACCTCCCGCAGGCCCGCCCGGCCCCGGCTCTGCAGCAGGGCCTGGTAGTAGCTCTGCCGCTCCCCGATGTAGGCCAGCAGGTCCCGCAGCGCCTGTTGCCAGGTCAGGCAGTTCTCCTGCCGCCGGAGCAGCCGCGCCCGCTCCCGCTGGAGGGACCAGTCGAACAGCGCGTAGACATCGGAAAAGTGGTAATAGAAGGACTGCCGCCGGATGTCGCACAGCTCCGTCAGCTCCCGGACACGGATCTGGTCCAGAGGTTTCCGTTTCAGCATCTCCTGCAGGGCGATTTCCAGCCCGTGCTTTGTCCGGTCCTCTCTGATCTCCGCCGACATGGAAACACCTCCCGTTTTTTATAAGCATACTCCGGTTTTTTCCATTCCGTCAAGATACGACTGATTTTCCCGCCGGAAAACGGCGAAAAAGACAGCCTTTCGGCTGTCTTTTTCCGTCTTTGCCCCGCTTACGGCTCCGCCGGGGCCGGAGGATCCGGAGCCTCCGGAGGCCCGTCCTCCTCCCGGACGCATTTCCGCAGGGCGAACAGCGCCGCCATCAGGCAGATGCCCGCGAGGAGATACGCCAGCCCCAGGGCCGTGGACACGTAGGCCCAGGCCTCGCCCAGCCGCTCCGCCGCGAGGAGGGCCAGGGTCGCCACGGTCAGCAGGACCGTCTGCACCGTCCGCCAGTGGAGCAGGCGGCGGTCCAGGCCGTCCTCCGGCTGCTGGTACGCTGCCGCCAGGGCGGCGCAGTCGGTGAGGAACTGGAAGTGGAAGTACATCCCCGCCACGGCCACGATCAGGTCCAGGGGCGGAAACCGCCCGCTGATGCTTGTGCCGAAGCAGGCGGCCAGCCAGTCCACGGCGTTCCACACCGCCAGCAGGGTGCCCAGGGGCCGCAGCAGCGCCAGATCCCGCCGCTCCTCCTTCAGCTTGTTGATAGCGGAGAGGAACAGCAGCCACCCCACAAAGGCGGGCAGGATGTTGATGCTGCCCAGGTTGATGTTGAAATACAGGAAGAAATAGCCCCAGGCGGCGTGGGACACGCCATCATACAACGTTTTCCGGTCGGTCATCGGGCGCCTCCTTCCACAGGCAGCAGCGTCAGCTCCGCCGCCTTTTCTCCGTTGATATAGAGGTCGGCGGCGTAGCACGGCGGGAGATCGAAGCTGCTGTCCCGGTCATATCTGTCAGCGCTCCCGCCGCCGGCACTGATGGATATGACGGGGTCCCAGTCTCCCGTCAGATTTCGGCCGCCCCACTCCTCACCGCTGCCGCTGGATCCGCTGCTGTTTCCGGAGGCGGCAGAGCGCAGGGCCGGACGCTCCGCCTGAGACGCGTCCATTGGCGCGGCAGAAACGCCGACGCGGCTGATACCGGCCTTATCCGCCGGATCGCCCACATAGGTGCAGGAGATATATTGGTTTGCATACACTTCGCTGAATTCCGCATTGGGCTTCGGTATGGTGTCAAACCGAGTGGAAGATCCAAAAAACCAGCTCATATCGCCGCTTTCCTGAATGGTATTGTCCACGGCAAATACCCTCTGGAGCCGCGCCTCCACCTGGAAATCCTCCGCGGCGCCCTGATAGAGATAGGCGGGAAGCTCCTCCCGGCCCCAGTTCAAGTCGAGAGATCCCCATGTCTCCACAACCTGGAAATCGCCCTGGAGGATCACCACCCAGCGGCCGGACCGCCTCTCCGTCCGCAGGGGCTGATAGGCCAGCCAGGAGCGGCCTTCCTCCGCCGCCCGGCCGTCCGGCGGGTAGTTCAGCTCCACCACCAGCAGGCCCTCGTAGGCGTCCCCGCCCGCCGGTTCCAGGTTGTAAATAGCATAGCCGCTCTGGGTCTTGGGCCAGGACGGCAGGCCGGAGTCCCACTGGACGTTGGGCCACTCGCTCCGGTTTGCCGCCTGTCTCAGCGTCTCCGCCAGGGCCGCCTGCTCCTCCAGCGGGGCGCACATGGCCCGGTAGACGGCGTTCTGGTCCAGCACCGCCTTGGCGTAGGCGTCCAGCGCCCCGGCCGGGGTGGTGCAATGGACCGTCCGGGCGGAGGCCATGGCGGCGGAGATGTCCACACCGGCGGGCAGGGAATAGCCGCCCGCGTAGACGCTTTCGGCCTGGGTGCCCAGGACCAGCGGCGCCGCCAGCGTCACCGCCACGCATACCGACACCAGGGCCATTCCCGCCGGATACCGCCTGAAGCGGGCGATGGCCTCGATGCGCCGCCGGATGTTCTTCCCGCCGTTGGCCATGGAGGACGTGCCGGGGAGGCGGGCGTACCGCTCGTCCGCCATGGACAGCAGGATGCGGCCGTAGTCCCGGCGCTCCTCGCCCTCCAGCCGTTCCATCACCCGTTGGTCGCAGCGGGCTTCCAGGTCGTTGCCCGCCCGGTTGGCGCAGATCCAGAGCAGGGGGTTGCACCAGTGGACGCACCGAAAGCAGCAGATCACCAGCCCCCAGGCGGCGTCCTGATGTCTGAAATGCAGCAGCTCGTGGAGGATCACCTTGTCGTCCACCGCGGTGCCCGCGGGCAGGGCCAGCACGGGCCGGAACACGCCGCAGACAAACGCGGTGGTCAGCCCCGGCACCTCCACCGCCCGGCAGACCGGCAGGCCGTACCGCTCCGCAACGGCGGCGATCTGACCGGCGCGGGCCCCGCCGGCGGGCGCGCCATGGCGCAAGCCCAGCCGCAGGCGGACGTAGGACACGGCGTAACGGAGCAAAAGCGCCAGAACACCCAGCACATACACCACGTACAGCCACTCCGCCCAGGTGTCCGGCGTTTCCAGCCGGGGCAGGGGAATGGGGGCCGTCACACGGGTCAGGGAGCCGCAGTCCCCGGTGAGGAGGGTCCTGGCCGTCTCCACCAGCCAGGGCCAGTTGAACAGCGCATACCGCCCGCCGTAGCCCGCCGGGAGCAGCAAAATCAGCCCCAGCACGCCCCACGACGCAAACTGCCACCGGGGCGGCAGCTTGTCCCGGAACATGGTCTTGACCACCAGCAGCAGCGCCGCCGCGCCGGAGGCCGTCAGCGTCTGGAGCAGAAAGCCCCAAAGGTCCCTCATCGGCTCACACCTCCATCTCGTCCAGCAGCTTCCGCAGCCGCGCCCGCTCCTCCGGGGTGATCGGCTCCTCCTTCAAAAAGGCCGCCACCAGGTCCCCGGCGGCGCCCTGGTAGACCCGGCGGAGGAAGCTGTGCCGCGCCTGGGCCTGACAGGCGGCCCGGTCCAGCGCCGCCCGGTAGATGTGGGGGGACGTCCCCTTGTCGATGGCCACCAGGCCCTTGGATTCCATGCGGGTCAGGTACGTCAGCACCGTGTTCCGGCTCCAGCCGGTGTCCGGCCGCAGCAGCTCCACCAGCTCGCCCAGGGCGGCGCCGCCGGTGTCCCACAGGGCCGTCAGCACCGTCCACTCCCGCTCCGACAGCTTTGTCATGGCAAGCCCTCCTACAAATGTAGTATCTTATCTTTGATACTACACTTGTAGTATGCTTTTGTCAAGAAAAACCGTCCCACCCCTTGGGGGCGAGACGGCGGCGGGATCAGTCGATCAGCCCGGCCTTGCGCAGGGCCATGACGATGACCGGGATCAGCAAAATATGGACGATGATGCCGGGAATGGCGTTGAGCAGCGCCCCGGCCAGAAAGGCCGTCCAGGTAAAGGCGGAGCCGGTGACGCCGGAGATGACCAGCATCGCCGCCCCCCACACCACCCGGCCCAGGACCATGGCGGCGATGAGGGACACATAGATGTTGACGGTCTTTTTCGGCAGTCTGGCGTACAGCAATCCGGAGAACAGCCCGTAGGCCGCCAGCTCAAAGCTCATGGCGACGGCGGTGATCAGCGGCGGCATCCCCAGGGCGGCATGCCGCAGCAGCGGCGCCACGGCGCCCACGGCCATCGCCCACCAGGGGCCGCAGAGGAAGCCCGCCAGCAGGACGGGGATGTGCATGGGGCTGAGGGCGCTGCCGATTTGGGGGAGCTGGCCCGTCAGGAAGGGCAGGACCATGCACAGGGCAAGGCACACCGCCGCAAACACAAGGTCGCGAATGGAGTTGCGGATTTTCATGATTTCAAATTCTCCCTTTCAACTGGTTTGCCGTCTTGAACGGGAGCCGCGCCTTGTGGCGCGATTGCGATGCCTGCGGAGTGGGAAGGGTCCGGCTTGGCCGGAGGGTTAAGAACACATGGAACGGAGCAGCTCCACCGCCTCGTCCATGAGTTTTGACAGCGTCAGGGACTGGGTGCCCACCACGATGTTGCTGCACTGGTTCACCGGCAGCAGCAGCTTTTTCGCGCTGCTCTGGCCAACAGCCACCGCCATGGCGGGGGTGATCTCCCCCAACAGGGAGTCGGCGGACAAAATGCCGATGGGCCCCACAATGACGTCCGCCGCGCGGCAGGCCACCAGCACCGGATTCTCCCCGGTGGCCCCGGCGGAGGCCCCGGCCTTCAGCATGGCGGAGGTGGCGATGGCGTTGGTGCCCACGGCAATGAGCTCGCAGGGCAGGGCCGCGGCTTTGGCCCGCTCGATGAACAGCTGGCCCATCCGGCCGCTCTGGCCGTCGATGACGGCGACTTTCATGGTTCCACCTCCAAAATCATGTCGCAGCGGCCCGCCGGGTCCAGGGCCGCAAAATACCGCTCCTCCAGTGGAATCCACCGGGTGAAGAATCGCCGGCCCACCTCCGGTCCGTTTCTGGCCAGGATCCGTGTCTTTTGCAGCTCCGGCGGGACGCGCAGGAACACCGACAAATCGTAATGGCCCGCCAGATCCGGATGCATGCTGTAGGCCCCCTCCACGACGTTCAGCGCCCCGGGAGCGGTCTCCACGGGCACGCCCAGCGTCTGAGCGTGGCAGTCGTAGCGGCGGTACCGCACCGTCCGGCCCTGGGTCAGCGGGCGCAGCACCTCTTCGAAAAAACGCTCCCGGTCCACGTTGCCGCCGGGCTCCGCCAGCCGCGCCGCCGTCCGCTGTCCGGGGCGGAGGAAAAAGTCGTCCATGTGGAACACATTGCAGCCGTAAAGGCGCTCCAGCAGCGCCGCCAGCGTGGTCTTGCCCGACGCGCTGCCGCCCTCAATGGCAACCAGCACCCGGGGCTTTTCCGCCAGCCGGCGGTCGATGTCCGCCAGCAGCGGCAGCGTCCACACAAGGTCCCGCCGGACAAGGCGGTACGCCGGGGCACAGGCGTCGCGGAAGGGCGCCGAGTGGCGGCAGGCGGGGAAGCCGCCATCCCGCCAGCGCTCCACGGCGGGCGCCAGTTCGTCCCGGGAGAAGGGCAGCCGCCCATCCCGGGCCAGGGCCAGCAGGACCGCCAGCTTCTCCTCCAGCTCCGCCGCGCCGCCGCAGGGCCCCTCCGCCGACAGGGCGAACAGGCGGAACAGCGTCTCCGGCGTCAGGCCGCTCTTTGTCAGATACCGCAGATGCACCCGGCAGAAGCCGCCGTCCAGCGGCTCGATGTCCGGGCCGGTATCGGCGGGAGCCGTGGTCAGCTCCTCCCGGATGCGGCGGACGCCCGCCGCCTCGTCCGTGACCAGGTGACCGCAGCCGAACACGCTTTGGTACAGCGCCTTCAGCAGGTCCTCCGGCCGGAGGGCCGGACAGCGGGCGCACTGGCCCAGCAGGAATTCGGTTGTGGTCTGTTCCCGGTCCATGGCTCCCTCCGTTTCGATCCGCGTCTATCATACCACCGGCGCGCCGCCCGGGGCAAGCCCCGCGACAAAAAAAGCTGAAAACTCCCCGATATCCGGGATTTTTCGCCGCCGCTCCCCTCCATTTTTCAATTCTTTTCAAATTTCCGAATTCATCGACAAATTCAGACAGGATATGCTCAAGTGATTGTGTATGATAAGGCTGTTCCTCCCCATATTTTGTGGCAATTCAGAAAGGAAAATGCCAAATGAAGCCAATTGCTAAAGAGTATCTCGTGTTGTTCAACGCCATCACAGAGGCGGAAGAGACTTTAAGTCAATTGCGGGCCAGCCTGATCGCGGTTCAGCAGCAGGCTGAGGAGCTTTTCCTGGACGACGGGGCGTCCATTTCCAGGGAGCAGCACTGACCAAGGCGGTCCCGTCCGGCAGGGCGGGACCGCTTTTGTTGCATTTCCCCGGGACAGGCGGCCCGTTTTGTGGTATCATGGAGCAAATTCGACCGCAGGAGGAAAACCCATGCTGCATATTGGCTGTCACCTGTCCTCCGCCAGGGGCTTTGCCGCCATGGGGCGGCAGGCGCTGGAGCTGGGGGCGGATACCTTTCAATTTTTCACCCGCAATCCCCGGGGGAGTCGGGCCAAGGCCCTGGACGCCGCCGACGCGGCGGCGCTAGTGGAGCTGATGGGGGCCCACCGCTTCGCCCCCATCATCGCCCACGCGCCCTACACCCTGAATCTCTGCGGAAAGGAGGAGGCCAACCGCGCCTTCGCCCGGGACACCATGGCGGACGACCTCCGCCGGCTGGAGCACGTGCCGGGTCAGTACTACAACTTCCACCCCGGCAGCCACGTGGGACAGGGGACGGAGGCGGGCATTGCCTACATCGCCGGGGGGCTGAATGCCATCCTGCGCCCGGAGCAGTCCACCACCGTGCTGCTGGAGACCATGGCCGGCAAGGGCAGCGAGGTCGGCGGCCGCTTCGAGGAGCTGCGGGAGATCCTGGACCGGGTGGAGCTTCCGGACAAGATGGGCGTGTGCCTGGACACCTGCCACATCTCCGACGGGGGATATGACATCATCCACGACCTGGACGGCGTACTGACGGAGTTTGACCGGGTGATCGGCCTGGACCGCCTGAAGGCCGTCCACCTCAACGACAGCAAGAACCCCACCGGCGCCCGCAAGGACCGCCACGCCCGCATCGGCGAGGGCCGCATCGGCCTGGAGGCGTTGACGCGGGTGGTGCGCCATCCGGCGTTGCGGGACCTGCCCTTCTGCCTGGAGACGCCCAACGAGCTGCCGGGGTACCGGCGGGAGATCGCGCTGATGCGCCAGGCGGCGGAATAAGCGCAAAAAAGCCCCCTGTCCGTCTTCCACCGCGGACAGGGGGCTTTTGCGGGCCGCAAGGAGAGGAGCGGCCGCGCGGCGGCCCTCCTCAGTCCTCAATATACGCCCGCACCCGGTAGATGGCGCCGATCTCCTCCTCGCAGATTCTGCGGCAGTTCTCGATCTCCTCCGGCGGGATGGTGTCCACCACGGTCATCATGACGGTGGGGACGTACTTTTGAATCTCCCGGGCAAAGTCCTTCATGGCCTGGTAGGCGCCCTTTTGCACAGGGTGGCACAGGGCGTCGTACTTCTCCGCCGTGTCGGTGTTCAGGGAGATGGACACCATGTCGAACCGGCCCGCGAAGTCCGGGCAGATGTCCCGGCCGTGGATGAGGCTGCCGGTGCCGTTGGTGTCCATGCGGGTGAAAATTTTCGTGCCGTGGGCCTTCATCTGGTCGATGACCCAGCAGATGTCGTCCATGCGGTAGCTGGGCTCGCCGAAGCCCACGAACACCAATTGTTTGTATTTGGAGAGGTCCCAACTCTCGATGGAATCCAGCATCTCCTCCTTCGTCGGCTCCCGCTCCAGCCACAGGTTGTGGGTGTAGATGCTGCCGTCGTGGCCGTTGTGCCGCAGGCAGAACTCGCAGTTGAAGTTGCAGCGGTTAGTGGGGTTGACGTACAGGTTGCCGCCGTATTCATAGGTGATGGTGAAGCCTTTTTTCATAGTTGTCGCTCCTTAATTGTTCTTGCTGTTCAAATGGATCTCCGACAGGGTGAATCCGCCGTTCTCATAGGCCACGTTGGCGGCCACATCCACCACATACCCAACCATCGATGGGAAAATGCCGTCCAGCCAGGCGCTTCCGCGAAACCGGATATACGCGCCCCAGTCCGAGTCCGGCATGATCTCAAAATAGACGATGTCGCCGGCCACCAGACCCTCCATGTCCGCCAGGTCCGCGTCCTCCGGCAGACGCTTTGTAAAGTCCACCAGTTCTGTTCCCAAAACAGCAAAGGCCCGGCCGCTCACAGCCTCGGTCCGCATAACGGATGAGAGTTCGTCAAACAGATCACGGGACAGGCAGTAGTCCGTCAACGTGCCGTCTTCAGACTTTTCCACGATATGCAGCTCACTGATGGAAAGGCCGGTGCCAATGCCGCCGCAGGTGACGGCCACCACTTCCTCCTGACCGTCGCTGTCCGCGTCAAAGCACCAGAGGGCCGGCATCACCATGCGGGGCCCGCCAAACTTCCAGTCGAATTCCGCCAGGCTGTCGCCCCAGCGGAGCCAAGCCACGCTGCCGCCCGCCGGGTACACCCCCACGCCGTACAGGGCCACGTCTTTTTCCGGCAGTTCGATCAGCTTTCCCACCGGCATATCGTCCCGCCGGGAGGAGTGGTCTCTCCATGCATCGATGTCCACCACTTCTGCCGGAAGGTCAAACTTCTCCGTGGGCTCCCGCCCCTCCGTCACCACCGCCGGGGCGGAGATGGCTCCGACAGGGGAGGTCTCCGGCAGGGCGGTGGATACTTGTGGAATATCCTCTCCCGTGGGGACACTGAGCGTTGTCTCCAGCGTGTAATAGTCCCGGCCGCATCCGGTCAGCAGGACCAGGGCCAGAAGGGCGGGGAACAGCGTTTTCATATGCTTCATACTTTACCCTCCAGCCCGAACAGCCGCAGGCCGTTGCGCCAGGTGATATCCGTCATTTCCTGGGCCGTCACGCCCTTCCACTCCGCCAATTTTTCGATGACGTAGGGCAGATACCGGCTGTCGTTCCGCTTGCCCCGGAAGGGGACCGGGGTCAGGTAGGGGGAATCCGTCTCCACCACCATGCGGTCCAGGGGCGTGATGGCGGCGACTTCCGGGGCGCGTTTGGCGTTTTTGTAGGTGATGGGCCCGTCAAAGCCCAGATACCAGCCCCGCTTCAAAAGCTCGGCGGCCATCTCCGGACTGCCGGAGAAGCAGTGGAACACGCCCCGGACCCGGGGGTATTCCAGCACAATGGCCAGGCTGTCGCCGTGGGCCTCCCGGTCATGGACGACGACGGGCAAGTCCAGCTCCACGGCCAGCTCCAGCTGGCGGCGGAACACGGCCTGCTGGAACTCCCTGGGAGGATTCTCCGCCCAGTAGTAGTCCAGGCCGATCTCCCCGATGGCCACCGTCTTTTCGTGTCCGCACAGCGCCCGGATGGCGGCGAAGTCCGCGTCCGCGCAGCCGCCGCAGTCCTCCGGGTGGATGCCCACGGCGGCATAGACGTGGGCATATCGCTCCGCCAGGGCCACCGCGGCCCGGGAGCTCTCCACGTCGCAGCCCGGGTCCACCACCAGGCCGACGCCGGCGGCGGGGAGGGCGGCGAGCACCGCGTCCCGGTCGGCGTTGAAGCCGCCGGAATCGTAATGGGCATGGGTATCGAAAATGGGCATCATGGCACCTCACAGTCTCTGGTATGGTTATTTTATCACAGTTTCGCCCCATGAAAAGGGCCAGACTGTAAATTTTCCGTGTATCCAGCGGGGCAGGGCGCAAAAAAAGGACATCCTGCCGGATGTCCTCTCTTTACCGTATCAGCACGATCAGCCGATCTTGTTCAGCTTCAGGGTCATGGCGCTCTTTCTGTGAGCGGCCGTGTTCTTGTGCAGAACGCCCTTGGCAACAGCCTGATCGACTTTCTTCACTGCAACCTTGTAAGCGCCATCGGCCTCGGTGCGATTGCCTTCTGCGGCAGCAACCTCGAACTTCTTGATGGCGGTCTTCAGCTCGGATTTCGCGGCCTTGTTGCGTGCGTTTCTCGCCTCACCGATCAGAACGCGCTTCTTGGCAGACTTAATATTCGGCAAACCAAACACCTCCTTAGGCAAATTCACGCGGTGGAGCAGGATTTTCCACCGTGCAGAATGATATTTTAGCAGGGAACTTTTCAAAAAGCAAGAGTTTTTTTCGATTTTCCGTGCATTTTTTGCATATTGTGTTTCCCACCGCAAAACCTAGGGACGAGACCACTAGATTTTGTGTTGGGAGGAACGGATATTGTTTGTAAAACGCACAGACCTGGCCCTGGAGGCCCGGGAGCTGTGGCAGGAGTCCGCCGAAAAGACCACCCGCCTGTCCGGGGTCAGGGCGGCAAAGACCAGGCTGGAGGGCTATCCGCTGACCCGGGTGGATATTCTGGACGGCAGGGGCGAGGAGGCCCTGGGCAAGCCCCGGGGCAGCTACCTTACCATCGACCTGACCACCTTCTGGCAGCGAAAGGCGGACTTTTTCGAGCGGGCCGTCCGGGCGGTGGGGAGCCAGCTAAAGGAGCTGCTGCCGGCGGAGGGCCCCGCCCTGGTCATCGGCCTGGGCAACGCGGCCATGACGCCGGACGCGGTGGGGCCCCTGGCGGCGGACAGCATCCTGGTCACCCGGCACCTGATCGCCGCCATGCCCAAGCAGTTCGCCGGGTTCCGGCCCGTGGCGGTGTTCCGCACGGGGGTGCTGGGCACCACCGGCGTGGAGTCCGCCGAGGCGGTGCGGGGACTGGTGGCGGAGGTGCGGCCGTCCCTGGTCATCGCCATCGACGCCCTGGCCTCCCGCCGGGTGGGGCGGGTGTGCGCCACGGTGCAGCTTTCCGACACGGGCATCATCCCCGGCTCCGGCGTGGGAAACCACCGCTCGGCGCTGAACCGGGAGACCCTGGGCGTTCCGGTGTTCGCCGTCGGCATCCCCACGGTGGTGGACGCCGCCACCCTGGCGGCGGACCTGCTGGAGGAGAGCGGTATCACGGAGTTTGACGAGCAGCGGCTGCGGCACGGAGAGCAGAACCTCATGGTGACGCCCCGGGACATCGACCAGCAGGTACGGGACCTGGCGAAGGTCGTGGGCTACGGCGTCAACTGGGCGCTGCAGGACCTGGAGATCGAGGAGATGAACGCGCTGCTTTCATAGAGGTCCCGGAGGCCGCGCGGCAAAATATAAAGGGAGCCGCAGCGAAGCATCGCGGCGGCTCTTTTCTGACGTTATAACGGCTCCATCTCCGCCTCTCCGGCAAGCTCCGCCGCCGTCAGCGTCCCGGCGGCGTCCAACAGGGCCGTGTGGAAGCTCCCGGGCCCCCGCTCTCCCGCCAGACGCTCCGCCCGCTGGGAGCAGACCTTCCAGAAAGCGGCGGCCAGCACGGCGGCGGAGGCCGCGTCCGGCTCCACGGCGGCGAACACCCCGCACAGCACGGACAGCATGCATCCCGTCCCGGTGACCCGGGACATCCAGCCGCTGCCGCCGGAGACGCGCCAGGCGGTCTGTCCGTCGGTGACGATATCCTCCGGGCCGGACAGCAGCACCGCGGTCCGGCGGCGCTCCGCCAGACGCACCGCCGTCTCCAGCCGCTCCGCCCGTCCGGCGGGAGCGGGACTGTCCACTCCCTGCTCCCGGCTGTCGCCCAGGGACAGGGCCTGGGCCTCCCCCAGATTCACCCGCAAAATGGAGGGCGTGAAAAGGTGCAGAAGCTCGCAGGTCCGCTCCAGCCGCCAGGGGCTGGCCCCCACGCCCACCGGGTCCAGCACCACCGGCCGGCCCAGCCGCGCCGCCTCTTTGCCGCACAGCAGGCAGACCTGGAATTTCTCCTCATCCGGCGTTCCGGTGTTCAGCACGGTGGCGGCGCTGATGGCGGTGATGTCCGCCATCTCCTGGGGCGCCTGGGCCATCATGGGGCTGGCGCCCACCGCCAGGGCCAGGTTGGCGCAGTCCGCGGCGGTGACGATGTTGTTGACGCAGTGGACCAGGGGCCGCCGCTGCCGCACGGCGTCCAAACGGGTGAAGTCGATCATAAGAGACCCTCTTTAAAATTTATCGTTCCAGGGCGGCGCGCATGGAGTTCAGCGCGCCGCTCTTCTGCAGGGCGAACACCAGGATGCCCGCCAGAATGGAGCCGCCCACGGTGGAGACCAGGAAGGGCACGATATAGGCGTAGAAAGCCACGGCGGCGGCATCCACACCCATAAAGGCCACGGCGATGGGATAGGACAGCAGCCCGCCGATGATGCCGGTGCCGAAGACCTCCGCCGCTAGGGTCACGGGCAGGTTCCCGCTCTTCCAGAAGGCCACGCCGCACAGCAGCGCGCCGCACATGCTGCCGGGGAAGGCCAGCAGGCTGCCCAGGCCCAGCAGGTTCCGCAGCAGGCTTGCAACAAAGGCCACGGCCACGCCGTACCAGGGGCCCAAAAACACGGCGCACAGGATGTTCACCATGTGCTGCACCGGGGCGCACTTGCTGCCGAACACGGGGAAGGAGAACATGCTGCCCACCACGGCGACAGCGCACAGGATGCCGGCCAGGGCCAGCTTTTTCGTGGAATTGCTTCTCATAAAAACACTCCTTTGATGAATGAGGCCGCACGGAGAAAACAGCGTACTTTGCAGCGTTTTCCCCTTGCATGGCAAGGTTCAGGCGCGAACGCGCCTGTGGAAACTTCGGTCGAGGCTCCCTGGCCCCCTCTCACGCCGGAACACGGCTTCCCATCGCTGCAAATCGGCCCGGACACAGGGCGCTCCCCCTCTGTCCGCTCCCGGTGAACCGGGACGCCATATCGTCTCTCCGTCACATCCCCTTTCCCGCAAAAGAGTCGAAAAAACGGCGGGGCCTGATGCGCCCGCCGCGTCGGAAAACGTGATAACTTCCTACGGCGGCATTACCCGCATCAGGTAAAGGGTCGAAGCGTACGCTTCCTCTCAGCCCTCCGGCTCCCCTGTTTTTCAAGGACATTATGACATTTGACAAAAAACTTGTCAAGAGGGTTGCAAATGTCAAAAAAAGCGCGTATGATGAAAGCAACTAAAAAGGGGAGTCCGCTGGCGCGGGCTGAGAGGAGGCCGTGAAGGTCTCGACCCGGGACCTGATTTGGATCATGCCAACGTAGGGAAATCATGAGGCGCATCGCCGCGGACAGCCCTGATTTGGGATGTTCGCGGGCTTTTGTTTTGAGGAGGAACGGACATGAAACTGAACCCTGAGCAGCTGCGGCTGTATGCCGTGACGGACCGGGCCTGGGCGGCGGACGAGGACGCTCTGCTGGCCCAGATCGAGGCCGCCATCGACGGCGGCGCCGCCGTGGTCCAGCTGCGGGAAAAGCGCCTGGACGGCCCGGCCTTCCTGGCGGAGGCGGAGCGCTTCGTGGCCCTGTGCCGGCGGAAGGGCGCCGTCAGCATCATCAACGACAATGTGGAGATCGCGGCGAAAACCGGCGCCGACGGCGTCCACGTGGGCCAGGAGGATCTGGCGGCGGGCCGGGTCCGGGCGCTGCTGGGGCCGGATAAGCTCATCGGCGTCTCCGCCCACACGGTGGCCGAGGCCCTGGCCGCCCAGGCGGCGGGCGCGGATTACCTGGGCACCGGCGCGGCCTTCGTCACCGGCACCAAGACCGACGCCAAGCCCATTTCCAAAGAGACCATCCGGGCCATCACCGCGGCGGTGGACATCCCCGTGGTGGCCATCGGCGGCATCAGCCGGGACAATATCCTGGAGCTGAAGGGCTGCGGCCTGGACGGCGTGGCGGTGGTCTCCGCCCTGTTCGCCCAGAGCGACGTGAAAGCCGCCGCCCGGGAACTGCTGGCCCTGTCCGGGGAGATCGCCAACACATGAATATCCGGGGCGCGATCTTTGACCTGGTGACGGAGGAATACCGCCGCCGGGTGCCCATGAAGCCGGGAGCGGACCGGCTGCTGGCCCGGCTGGCCGCGCGGAATATTCCCTGCCGCACCGCCACCGCCAGTGAAAGCGGCCAGGCCCAGGCCGCCATGGAGCGGCTGGGCCTTTGGCGGTACTTCCGCTTTGCCATCAGCTGCATCCAGTATGGCGGCAAGACCGGACCGGATATCTATCTGGAGGCCGCCCGGCGGCTTGGCACGGATATCGGGGAAACAGCGGTTTTTGAAGACGCTCTCCACGCCGCCCAAACCGCCCGCAAGGCTGGCTTTCCCGTCTGCGGCGTCTATGACGCCTCCGCCGAAGAGGACCAGCCCCGGCTCCGGGCGCTGTCCACCTGGTATGTTCGGGACCTGAACGACTGGCAAAACGGCTGAACCTATATCGTCCCACCCCGTCCGAAGGTCGCTTCGGACGGAGAAGGAGGAAATTTCCCGTCCCGCGGAGCTTTTCGCGCCAGCGGAAAGCGAAGCAGTCAGGGAAATTTCCGACGCGCGGTACATTGGGGGCACCACCTTGTGCCGCGTAATAAAACCTTGCTGTCAAACAAGAAAGGAGCGCAATATGAGAACAGCATTGACCATTGCTGGAAGTGATTCCAGCGGAGGCGCCGGAATCCAGGCAGACATCAAGACCATGACCGTCAACGGCGTATACGCCATGAGCGCCGTCACGGCCCTGACTGCCCAGAACACCACCGGCGTCACAGACATTCTGGAGTCCACCCCGAAATTCCTGGAGGAACAGCTGGACGCCGTTTTCACGGACATCTTCCCCGACGCGGTGAAGATCGGCATGGTATCCTCCGCCCAGCTCATCGCCGTTATCGCGGACAAGCTGCGCCGTTACGGCGCGAAGCACGTCGTGGTGGACCCGGTGATGGTGGCCACCTCCGGCGCCAAGCTGCTGCGGGACGACGCCATCGACGCGCTGACCGGCAGCCTCCTGCCCCTGGCGGAGGTCCTGACCCCCAACATCCCGGAGGCGGAGATTTTGTCCGGCAGGAAGATCGCCTGCCCCGCCGACATGGAGTCCGCCGCCAGATACATCAGCGAGACCTACGGCTGCGCCGTCCTCTGCAAGGGCGGCCACGACCTGAACGACGCCAACGACCTGCTGTGGCGCGACGGGGCGGGCAAGTGGTTCAACGGCCGCCGCATCGACAACCCCAACACCCACGGCACCGGCTGCACCCTCTCCAGCGCCATCGCCGCCAACCTGGCCAAGGGCTTTGATCTGGACGATTCCGTGGAGCGGGCCAAGGCTTACATCTCCGGCGCGCTGGCCGCGCGGCTGGACCTGGGCCGCGGCAGCGGCCCCATGGACCACGCCTTTGACATCAAGGCGGCCTACAGAGAGGAGGCCCGGGGATGAAAAAGACCTCTACCTTCCAGAACGGCCTGATCTGGTTCGGCGCCGGCGTCTCCCTGGCGGAGATCCTGACGGGCACCGCCTTCGCCCCCCTGGGCATGGCGAAGGGCCTTGCCGCCATCGTGCTGGGGCACCTCATCGGCGGCGCGCTGTTCTTCCTGGCGGGCCTCATCGGCGGCCGCACCGGCCGCAGCGCCATGGAGACCGTGAAAATGAGCTTCGGCCAGCGGGGCGGACTGCTGTTCGCCTTTCTGAACGTCCTCCAGCTGGTGGGCTGGACCGCTATCATGATCTACGATGGCGCCCTGGCCATCGGCGGCATCTTCGACGTGGGCAACTGGATCTGGTGCCTGGTCATCGGCGGGCTGATCGTCGTGTGGATCGTGGTGGGCGTCACCAACCTGGGCTGGATCAACAAGATCTCCATGGCGGCGCTGTTCCTCCTGACGCTGATTTTGTGCAAGGTCATCTTCTTCAGCGGCAGCCCCGTGGGCGGAGACCTGGGGGAGGCCATGACCTTCGGCGCGGCGGTGGAGCTGGCGGTGGCCATGCCCCTGAGCTGGCTGCCCCTCATCAGCGACTACACCCGGGAGGCGGAAAAGCCCTTCCAGGCGACGCTGGCCAGCACGGTGGTCTACAGCCTGGTGTCCTGCTGGATGTACGTCATCGGCATGGGCGCGGCCATCTACACCGGGGAGTACGATATCGCCGTCATCATGGTAAAGGCGGGCCTCGGCATCGCGGCCCTGGTGATCCTGGTGCTCTCCACCGTGACCACCACCTTCCTGGACGCCTGGTCCGCGGGCATCTCGGCGGAGTCCCTCAGCAAAAAGGTCAACGGCAAGTGGACCGCCGTGGCGGTGACCGTGGTGGGCGTCGCGGGGGCGATCCTGTTCCCCATGGACGATATCACGGGCTTTCTGTACCTGATCGGCTCCGTCTTCGCCCCCATGATCGCCATCCAGATCGCCGACCACTTCCTGCTGAAGCGGGACCGCTTCGGCGTGGAGGCGGACGCGCGGAACCTGGTCCTCTGGCTGGTGGGCTTCATCGCCTACCGGGCGCTGATGGGCGTGGACACCCCAGTGGGCTACACCCTGCCGGACATGGTGCTGACCATCGTGCTGTGCGTGCTGGCGGAGAAGCTGGCGGGCAAGGGCGCGAAGAAATCCGCCTGACGCCGGCCCCGTTTCAAAGGAAAAGAGCCGCCCTGTGGGCGGCCCTTTTTCACAGCATTTTCAAAAGCTCGATCTGCTCCCCGGAGGGGCCGGTGAAAAACCAGTTCTCCAGCCCGCCGAAGAGGTCCGGCAGCACCTTTTTCTCCGGCGTCAGGAACGTGTCCACGCCGGCGGCCCGAATCGCGGCGGCCGTCCGGTCGATGTCGTCCACCAGGACGGCGAAGTGGGGGATGTTGCCCTCGGCCAGGGGCATGGGCGTGGGGGACTGGATCAGCTCCAGCGTGACGCCGCCGAAGTCCACCAGCGCCAGCAGCTTCTCGCCGTCCGGCGTCCGGATGGACGCCCGCTGGCGGAGGGCGCCGCCGATCTTCTCATAAAAGGCGATGCTGCCGTCCATGCTCTTTGTGTAAATGGCCACGTGGCCCAGGCCCTGATAGTGCTCTTTCATGTCGCTCTCTCCTTATTTATGTATGGAATATGACGGATTTGACAATGATGCTGACGCCGCCCAGGATGAAGAGGACGATGGCGCCCTTTTGCAGCCTCCCCTCGTCCAGCCGGGGGGCCAGCCAGCCGCCAAGCCCCATGGACAGCGCGGCGGCGGGGACGGACGCCAGCCCGAACAGCAGCACCTCCCGGGTCAGCAGGCCGCCGACGGCGTAGGTGCACAGGCGGAACAGGTTCTCCCCCAGGAACAGAAAGCACATGCTGCCCTTGAACTCGCTGTAATCCTTTGCGGTCCGCTGGAGATAGGCCACGATGAACATATTGATGCCGAACAGCCCGGCGCAGACGCCGGAGAAAAAGGCCACCACCAGCCGCAGCCACGGCAGGTCCCGCCCCTTCCGGACCGGGCGGAGGCTCCGGGTGGCCATCTCCGCCCCCAGAAAGACCACCACCACGCCCAGCACGGTCTTGATGACCCAGGGCATGGAGAAGCGCAGCAGCAGGGCGCCGGGGATGACGCCGCACAGGTTGGCCAGCAGCAGCGGCAGGATGCGCCGCCACTGGAAGCTGCGGCGGTTCTTCCAGGTGATGTAGGCGTTGACCGGGCAGTCCAGCAGCAGCGTGCCCGGGGTGATGACCACATTGTCCAGCCGCATGGACAGCAGGGGCGCGGAGATCAGCGGATTTCCAAAGCCGATCAGCCCCTTGACGGTATAGGCCAGGCACTGGACCAGGAAGATGAACAGCGCCGTTCCCACGGTAAAAGTCATAGTGAAGCTCCCTTTTCTGGTTTATTCAACAACTATGATATAACACAAGCGGGGCAAAAAAGAAACCGTTTTTTCAAAAACCGGCGGATTTTTGCCGGAAGAGCCAAAACTTGTCCTTGACATTTGCGCGAATCCATGTATAATAATAAGGCTCGCAGTCTGCGGGCATATCCTTGCTCTCATCGTTCGAATGAGGGCCATCTGTCCAAAAGGAGGTGCAAACATGGCAAAGGTTTCTGCCAATTATGAGGTCGTGTATATCATCGACCCTGCACAGGGTGAGGAGGGCGTCGCCGCTCTGGTGGCGAAGTTCAAGACCCTGGCTGAGCAGAATGGTTCCGCCGTCGAGGTGGAAGAGTGGGGCAGCCGCAAGCTGGCTTATCCCATCAACTTCAAGAACGAGGGCTACTACGTGCTGATGAGCTTCACCAGCGAGCCTTCCTTCCCCAAGGAGCTGGACCGTGTCCTCGGTATCACCGACGGCATTATGCGTTCCCTGATCGTCTGCAAGGGCGAGTAAAGGAGGCGGCATAGCATGCTCAACAAAGTCATTATCATGGGTCGTCTGGTCAGGGACCCGGAGCTGCGCCGCACCCAGTCCGGCGTCGCGGTCACGTCCATCCGCATCGCGGTGGACCGGGACTTCAAGGGCCAGGACGGGACCAAGCAGGCCGATTTTTTCGACGTCGTGGCCTGGCGCGGCACCGCCGAGTTTGTCAGCAAGTACTTTGCCAAGGGCCGCATGGCCGTGGTGGAGGGCCGGCTGCAGACCCGCGACTGGACGGACCGTGAGGGCGGCAAGCGTGTCGCCACCGAGATCGTCGCGGACAACGTCTATTTCGGAGACTCCAAACGGGACGGCGCCGGAGAATACGGCGGCGCACCCGCTTACAGCGCGCCCATGGGCGGCGGCCATTCCGCCGCGGCTCCCATGGACGGCCATTCCGACTTCGCCGAGATCGGCGAGGTGGACGGCGACCTGCCGTTCTGATTCTAATTGAAGGAGGAACCATTTCATGGCTTTCGATCGTGAAGCGAGACCCGCCCGTCCCATGCGCGGCAAGCGCCGTAAGGTTTGCCAGTTCTGCGCTGAGAAGTGCGAGAGCATCGATTATAAGGACGCCGCCAAGCTGCGTCGTTTCGTCTCTGAGCGTTCCAAGATCCTGCCCCGCAGGACCACCGGCACCTGCGCCATGCATCAGCGTCAGCTGACTGAGGCCATCAAGCGTGCCCGTCAGATCGCTCTGCTGCCCTACGTCACCGACTAAGGGGCGGCCCAACCGCAAAAAACCAGCCCGTTCAATGAACGGGCTGGTTTTTTGCATGTTCACGCCTTTGGCCCCGGGTCCCGGCGCGCGCCGTCTCCGGCGTAGAGGTTCACATATCCGGGTGGACAGAGGTGGGCCTCGCTCCAGGCCAGCATCTCCTGCAAAACGGGGAAGAAACTGGTCCCCAAATCCGTCAGGCTGTACTCCACCCTGGGCGGCACCTCGGCATAGACCTCCCGACGGAGAAAGCCGTCGGCCTCCAGCTCCCGCAGCTGCTTGGTCAGGGTGGACTGGGTGATGCCGTCCAGGCGGCGCAGCAGCTCGCCAAACCGCTGGACGCGGTAAAAGCCCACATACCACAAAATCAAGATCTTCCACTTTCCGCTCAGAACCGCCTGAAGCCTGCTCATGGGCACGCAGCGGGCCACGGCGTCCGGGGCGCGGAATTTGTTATCCGCCACTGTAAACGCCTCCTTTCCCCCAGTATAGCGGACCGCGGGGGCCTGTGTAAAGTCAATGGTACAAAAAAACATACTACCGCTATAAAAAGACAGTACTTGTCAAAAACAGAGCCTTTTGCTACGCTGGACGGGAAGACGGGGAGCCGGCCCCCGGTCTCAAAACGCGATCAAAGGAGAGATCATATGCACTACACAGGCACCATCTGGCGGCCGCCCTACGAGGCCGGCTCCCTGCTGCTGGAGGTCACGGCGGGCTGTACCCACCACAGGTGCAAATTCTGCACGCTGTATGAGGACCTGCCCTTCCGGTTCCGCATGTCCCCGCTGGAGCAGGTGGAATCGGACCTGCGGGAGGCCCAGATGCTTCTCAACAGCCCCATGGAAAAGCTGGCCGCCAGGCTCCAGAGCCTGCCGCCGCGCCCCGCCGTCCGCCGGGTCTTTCTGGTGGGCGCCAACCCCTTCGTCCTGCGCTTCGACCGGCTGAAGGCCATCGCGGAGCTGATCGGGACCTATCTGCCCTCCTGCGAGACCATTGGCTGCTTTGCCCGGGTGACGGACGTGGCGCTGAAGAGCGACGGCGAGCTGCGGGAGCTGCGCCATCTGGGCTATGACGGTCTCAGCATCGGCGTGGAAACAGGGGATGACCAGGCGCTGGCCTTCATGGACAAGGGCTATCAGGCCAAGGATATCGTGGAGCAGGCCCAACGCCTGGACCATGCCGGGATCGGCTACTGTTTCATGTATCTGGCGGGGCTGGCGGGGGCGGGGAAGGGCGTCCAAAGCGCCACAGCCAGCGCGGAGGTCTTCAACCGGACCCACCCCAGGCTCATCGGCTCCTCCATGCTGACCGTCTACCCCGCCTCCCGGCTGTATCAGGAGGTCCGGGCGGGCAATTGGACGGAGGCGGGCGAGCTGGAAAAGCTGGAGGAGCTGCGGGCGCTGATCGTCAATCTCCAAATCCCGATTCACTTCGCGACGCTGGGGGCCTCCAACGCCGTCTGGGTGGAGGGAAGGCTTCCTGAAGACCGGGAGGCCATGCTGGCAAGGCTGGCGGAGGCGTGCGACCCCGCCAACGAGGCGCGGCTCCGGCGCTACCGGGAGCAGCTGGACCACCTGTGACGAAAAAACGGACGGCGCGCGCCGTCCGTTTTCCTATTTGCTCCGGGCCTCCAGGACCTCCACCATCCGCTCCGCGAACAGCCGCCCGGCCAGAAGGGCCTCCTCCGGGGCGTTCCCGGCGGCGCCCACCTCCACCAGCAGCGCCCCGGGCGCGGCGTGCTGGTTGTACCGGGAGTTCCGCAGCAGGATGGGGCGCATCAGCGTGGGATACGCCTGCAGCGCGTTCTCCTGAATGGCCACCGCCAGCCGCAGGTTCTCCATCCAGTCGGGGTGGGTCAGGCCGCTGCCGTCGCTGCCCACCACGATGGACAGCTGGGCGGCGGTGCCCACGCCGTCGATCTCGGAGACCACCTTGTACTCATTGCCCTGGGCGTCCTCGATGGCGTCCCGGTGAATATCCAGAATGAACCGGATGGAGGGGTACTGTGCCAGATAGCTCTGGATGGCCGCCAGAGAGCGGTCGTAGGCCCCGGTGTAGGAGGGGTAGTCGTACAGCGTCCGGTCGTGGAGGACGGAGACGCCCGCCGCCGCGAAGACCTCCGCCATGGCGTCCCCGACGCTGACAACGTTATAGCGGGAGTCGGTGGTGCGGTGGTCCCCGGACCAGACGATGTCCCCATCCTCCGCCGGCGTGTAGGCCTCGCTGCCGTGGGTGTGGAGAATCAGGAGCTGGGGCCCCTCTTCCGTCATCTCCGCCGCGAAGAGCTGCCGGAAAGACGAGGCGGACAGCGCATAGTCCGTGGAGTTGCTGATGTACGCCCGCCCCACCACCGTGTAGCCGCCGGGGTCCGTGGGAATCAGCGTTTTGGCGGGGACGCCGTTGTCGGTGGGGGCGGCGGTATCCAGGGGCGTCTCCTCCACGGGGACGGTGACGACCTCCTCCGGCTCGCTGTCCCGGGCGGGGGCCTCCGCCCGCTCCGAGGACCACAGCTCCGCCACGGCGGGCCGGGCCGCCAGCAGCAGGGGCGCCTCCCCCAGGGTCAGCGCCGCGGCGGGGGACAGGCTGTCCCGGGTCCACAGGTCCCCCAGCTCCCACCGCAGGGCCCGCAGGGGCGACGACGCCCGCAGCGCCTCCAGGGCGGAGGCGGCGGTGTCGCTGCCCGCGGTGACGCCGACCGCCCACAGCGTCCCGGCGGCCAGGGCGGCGGCCT
>CABSFC010000034.1 GCA_902476875.1 uncultured Oscillibacter sp.
AGGGCGTTTTTTGCTGCCCGCTTGCACCGCGAAAAAGGACAAAATGTTGATTTTGCATTTCGCCGGGTTTCCCGGCGTTTGCGCTATTTCTGCGAAATGTTGATTTTGTCCTATGAAATAAGGCCCAGCCGCTCAAGCTGTCTCGTATACTCGGCGCCGGTGGTCACAAGGTAGATGCGTGTGGTCTCGATGCTGGAGTGGCCCAGCACGTCGGCCAGCCGCGCGATATCTTTGCAGGACCGGTAGAACGTCCGGGCGAACAGGTGCCGCAGGTTGTGGGGAAACACCTTCGTCGGTTCTATCCCCGTGTATTTGCAGAGCCATTTCATCTCCGCCCAGATCTGCCTGCGGGACAGGCTGTTTCCGCTTCCTGTGAGAAAGACCTCACCGGAGGCGATCTTCTTTTTCCGGGCGTATTTCAGCAGTTTCCGACACAGCTTGCCGGGCAGAAGGATGGTGCGGATCTTTCCTTTCAGGGCGATCTCCGCCCTGCCCTGCTGGGCGGCCCTTACGGTGATATACCGCACCTCGCTGACCCGGATGCCGGTGGCGCAGATCGCCTCCATCAGCAGCGCCAGACGCTCCCTGCCCAAGCCGTGGGCGGCATCCAGCAAGCGCTCATACTCCGCCCGGGTCAGCTCCCGGGAGGAATCCCGGAACATCCGGCGCTGGATCCTGAGAAACCTCACCCGGCAGTCCTCCCATCCGGCAAAGCGGCACAGCGCGTTCACCGCCGCCAGCATGGAGTTGATGGTAACAGGGGCATAGCCCCGGGCCAGCAGATGCTCCCGCCACCCCGTCCCCGTCTCCCTGGTCACTTCCCGGCTTTCCAGCCACAGGGCAAAGGCCCGCACATCCCGCAGGTATTTTTCAATGGTCCCGGTGGCCCGCTCCTCCGTCCGCAGGTACTGTTCAAATGCCGCGATCCGCTCTGCCGTCAATCTGCGCTCCATCATATCGAGGTCCTCCTATGTAAATCAGTGACAGTATTGTATCCCAGGCAGAGGTCTCGATGCGAAAAAATGAAATCTCGCGTCGGTTTGCCGGACCTGTGAGCGCTTCCGGTCTGTATGTGCCTCTCGATGGGCGGCAGTCCTATCGCTGTACAAGGACAAACGGGGGAGAGGCCCATAGGCCTCTCCCCCGTGCAAGTTACACTGAGTGGACTTTATGCATTTGCGGTCCTGCCGCAAGGCCCTTTCGGGCCTCGTTTCAGTTTAATTTCTGATACGCCAGCCGCTCCCCCTCGTCAGCGTAGACCACCGTGCCGCAGTATTGGAAGCCGCAGCGCTCCAAGGCCCGACGCATGGGGCGGTTGTCTTGATAGGTGTCTACCCGCAGGCTGGGGCACTGGGCCAGACACCAGTCCGCACAGGCGGCGATCAGGCCCTTTACCCTGCCGTTGGAGGCCACCCGGTGCAGAACGCCGTAGGGGCCGCTGTCCAGCCAGGCGCCGTCGATGTTGGCATAGGCAGGCTCCACATCCCGACCATGGAGGAAACAGAACACCCCGGCCATCTCGCCGCCCTCCAGGACCAGGTAGCAATGCCCCGCCCGGATGTCGGCCTTGATCAGCTCCCGCTGGGGATAGCCGCCGGTCCACTGGCCGAAATTGCCGCTCTGCCGCATGAACCGCCTGCCCTGGTCGTACAGGTCCATGATCGTGTCCAGTTCTTCCATTCGCGCCACGCGGATCACCATAAGCGTTGCCTCCCGCCGTTTTTCTCAGGATATTTTTCTCAGAATAGCACACCCCTGCGAAAAATGGAAGCAGTATTTACGCCGCGGGGGCCACGCGGGTGAAGAAATTTCCACCGTCCGTGATGGTGAACTCCGTGGACACCTCCCCCGCTTCCTGCGCGCCGCCGTCGAATCTGCCGCCGTGGCCTTCGCCATCGGGTCGCGTCAGCTGGCCGGGCTCCACCGTCGTGCCGTCCGGCAGCGTGACGGTGCCGTCCTCGTTGCGCTGGGGCCGTTCGCCGTCCTCCGGGCGCTCCATGCCCTCCGGCGGCTCAAAATCCCCGGGCCGGTCAAAGCCCTCGGGCAGCTCTTCGCCCTCCGGTGGGGTCATGCCGTCGGGCCGGAAGCCGCCCATGCCGCCCTCGGAGGCGCTCCCCGCCAGCTGGGTCTCCCGCTGCCAGAGAGTGTAGGTCCCCTCGGGCAAATCGGGCGTGGAGATCACCAGGTATGTAAAGTCGTTGGCGGGCGTCCAGGCGCCCACGGTCTGGCCGCCGGCGTCCTTCAGCGTATAGGCGATGCCGCCCGCCTGCCGCTCCGCGAAAGCAAACACCGCGTAGTTCTGCCCGCCGTCCTCAATACGGTCGTACATATTGCCGCTGGCGATCACCGTGCCGCCGTTGATATAAATGCCGTTGTCGGCGTCGATGCCGGAATCCCCGCTGGTGGAGCAGGCCGCGGCCACCACGGAGCCGCCGTTGATGACCAGCCAGCCGTTGGAGTCGATGCCGTCGCCCTCCCCGGTCTCGCCGGTGACCTGGATGGTCAGCGCGCCGCCGTTGATCGTGGTGACGGAGACATAGTCCTCGTTGGTGTTGATGCCGTCGTTGCCGGATTCGATGTTGATGACGCCGCTGTTGATCGTCAGGTGCAGCTCGGCGTCCAGACCCTCGTTCTCGGCGGTGATATTCAGCACGCCGGTGCCCAGCTCTCCGCCGCCCACGTTCATGGACATTTTGGAGTAAAACGCGCCGTCGTACTTGTGGAGCTTCTTGGCGTCCGCCACCTCGGTGCCGTCCTCGCTGAGCTCCACGCTGTCCGGCTTGTAGATGCGGGCCACATAGGAGCCGGAAATGTTGTTGGTGGTGCCGTCGGCGATGACCACGTTGGCCCCGGCGGCGGAGGTGTCCACGTCCCGCGTGGCGGTCTCCTGGTCGGCGGAGCCGCACTCATAGACGCGGTAGAAGATGACGGCGGGAGCCACGGTGCAGGTGATGTCCGCGCCGTTCAAAATCAGCGTCACCACCGCGTTGGGGTCCTCCTCCGCGTCGTCTCCCAGGTCCACGGCCACCTGTCCGGCGGACAGCGTGCCGCTGAGGGAGTAGGCGCCGGGCCGCGTGATGTGGACCACCGTGTGGGCGTCCGCCTCCGCCTGACTGTGTTCGTCCGCCGCCGTGCCCTCGCCGTAGGTAAAGTCCTGGCCCTCCTGGTAGTAGACGATGTCGTTGGCCGTGTAGACGGCGGCGGTCTCGTCCGTGGAAACCGCCTTTCCATCTACCGTGATGCCGCTGTCGGACAGACTGATCTCCGTCACGCCGTCCCCCTCCGTCCCTCCGGTCTCCGCCGCCGCGCAGCCGGACAGCGCCAGGGCCGAGAGGGCCGTTGTCAGTGCGAGAAAACGTGAAATACTTCGTTTCATAGGCAACCTTCCTTTTTGATTGATGGAGCCAGCATACAGAAGCATCCTGAAAACTTCCTGAAAGATCTGTAAATTTTCCTCCCAATGCCAAAAGGCCGCCCCCAAAAGGGGCGGCCCTTCAAACGGTCAATACAGGTCCGTCAGGATGGAGATGCACCGGTCGATGCCCAGCGCGCCGCTGTCCAGAGCGACGTGGTAGTGCCGCGCGTCTCCCCAGGTCATGTCGGTGTAGAGCTGGTAGTAGGCGGCCCGGCGCTTGTCCTTGTCCCGCAGGCGCTTTTCCGGCGTCTCCTCCCGCTCGCCGTAGACCTGGACGATACGCTCCGCCCGCTTGTCCATATCCGCGTGGATAAAGGCGGTCAGGCAGTCGGCCTCCTCCCGCAGGATGTAGTCCGCGCAGCGGCCCACGATGACGCAGGGGCCCTTTTCCGCCAGCTCCAGAATGACCTTCCGCTGGATCAGCCACAGCTGGTCCTGGCTGGTCAGGCCGTTGGAGACGCGGCCCGCCAGAGCGTTGGACAGCCATCCGGCGCGGACGGCGTACTCGCCCTGCTCCTTGATATACGCCGCGGTAAAGCCGCTCTGCTCGGCGATCTTTTCGATGAGCTCCTGGTCGTAGCAGGGGATGTTCAGCTTCTGGGCCGCCAGCTTGCCGACGGTCCGTCCGCCGCTGCCGAATTCACGGCTGATGGTGAGAATTCTGTGTTTCATTTCGCACCCCCCTGTTCCGGACCGGCGCTCAGCTCCCGGTAGGTCATGCGGATGACAATGACCGCAATGATAAAGGTCAGCACGTCCGACACCGGGAAGGAGTACAGCAGGCCGTCCAGGCCGAAGAACATGGGCAGCAGGATGGGGAAGCCGGTGCCGAACACCACCTCGCGCATCATGGAGATGACCGTGGAGGCCACCGCCTTGCCCAGGGACTGCAGATAGATGAAGGTGCCCTTATTGACGGTCGCCAGAATCATCATGCACAGGTAGATGCGGAAGCTCTTCACCGCGAATTCCGTGTAGTACACGCTCTCCTTCTTCGCGCCGAAGATGCCGATCAGCTGCTCGGGGAACACCTCCACGATCACCAGCGCCACCGCGCCCACCAGGGCCTCCACGATCAGCAGGCGGGTGAACAGGTCCTTGGCCCGGTCCTTCCGTCCGGCGCCGATGTTGTAGCCCACGACGGGGATGCAGCCGGCGGCGGTGCCCACGGCGATGGAGATGACGATCTGGAAGAACTTCATGACGATGCCCAGCACCGCCAGAGGGATCTGGGCGTACTCCACCTGCCCGAAGATGGGGTCCCTGGCGCCATACTTCGTGCACATGTTCTGCACGGCGGCCATGGAGACCACCAGGGAGATCTGGGACAGGAAGCTGCACGCGCCCAGGGGAATGAACTTGCGGATGGCCTTCCAGCTGGGACGGAAGCTGCTCTTTTGCAGCTTGACGGCCTTCATGTGGCAGAGGTACCAGACGGACAGCAGCGCCGTCAGGACCTGGCCCAGCACGGTGGCCACGGCCGCGCCCATCATTCCCCAGTGGCAGATGAAGATGAAGATGGGGTCCAGAATGATGTTGACCACGGCGCCGCCCAGGGTGGCGGCCATGGCGAACTTGGGACTTCCGTCGGACCGGATGATGGGGTTCATGGCCTGTCCGAACATATAGAACGGGATGCCCAGGGTGATATAGAAGAAATACTCCTGGGCCTGGACAAAGGTCTCCTCATTGACCCGGCCGCCGAAAGCCGTCAGGATGCCCTCCTGGCACGCCAGATAAAACAGCGTCACGATCAGGCTGGCAACAACGCACAGCCCCACAGCGCTGCCGATGCTCTTGTGGGCGCTCTCCTGGTTCCGGGCGCCCAGGCAGATGCTGACGTAGGCGCAGCAGCCGTCGCCGATCATCACGGCGATGGCCAGGGCCACCACGGTCAGCGGGAACACCACCGTGTTGGCGGCGTTGCCGTAGGAGCCCAGGTAGCTGGCGTTGGCGATGAAGATCTGGTCCACGATGTTGTAAAGCGCTGCCACCAGCAGCGAAATGATGCAGGGAATGGAGTATTTCCGCATCAGCGTCCCCAGTTTTTCCTGTTCCAGGAACGCGTTGGCATTGGATTCGTTCATTTGGAATGATCCTCCCTTTCTTTACAAAAAAATATAAGCATGTAGTCAGAAAGCTGGATTTACGCCACTGGCCACACACTCATATCCCGTTTTTTGAAAAAACGGCAAAAAAAGAAAACGCATGGCCTGCAACCGGATTTACGCAGTTACGCCACACGCTGTATCTTGAGTATATCCCTTTCCACAAAAATCCGCAACGGCAGTTTTGCACAAATCGCCGCCGGTGGAAATTGACCTTTTCAAGTGAAAAGCGTACAATATACCCAGAAGACAAAGGAGATGGTTTTATGGACTTCCAGAAAATAGCAGACTACCGCAACACCCATAACCCCTACGCTCAGCGGCTGGGCATCCTTGTGGAGGAGCTTGGCGCAGGCCGCGCCCGCGTCACCAAAACTGTTACGGCGGAGGACCTGAACTCGCTGGGGCGGGCCCACGGCGGGATCTACTTCTCCGTAGCCGACATCGCCTGCGGCTCCGCCATGGCTACCCACGGCTACGTGGCCGTAACGGTGAACGCCAGCTACAATTTCTTTCGCAGCGCCAATGTGGGCGACAAGCTGACCGCCGAGGCAACAGAGGTGAAGAGCGGAAAGACCATCTGTGTGTACGACGTACGCATCACCGACCAGAACGGCGCCCTGCTGGGCACCGGGTCGTTCACATTCTACCGGTCTGAGCAGAAGCTGGACATATGAAAAACGGCGGAGCGCACCGCGCTCCGCCGTCCTCTTATTTCTTGAAGCTGTCCTTCAAAGACACACTGCGGTTGAACACCAGATGTCCCGGCTTGGAGTCCTTGTTGTCCAGGCAGAAGTAGCCCAGGCGCATGAACTGGAAGCTGGCGGGAGCCACGGAGTCCTTCAGTCCCGCCTCCACCTTGCAGCCGGTCAGAACCTCCAGGGAGTTGGGGTTCAGGCACTCCATGAAGTCCTTGTCCGCCGCGTCGGGGGCCGCGTCCAGGAACAGATCGTCGTACAGCCGCACCTCGGCGTCCACGGCGGTGGCGGCATCCACCCAGTGGATGGTGGCGCCCTTCACCTTCCGGCCATCGGCGGGGTCTCCGCCCCGGCTGTCCGGGTCGTACTCGCACAGGACCTCCACCACATGACCGGCTTCGTCCTTCACACAGCCGGTGCAGGTGATCAGATACGCGCCCTTCAGCCGGCACTCCGGGCCGCCGGGGAACAGACGCTTGTACTTGGGCACCGGGGTCTCCAGGAAATCGTCGGCCTCGATCCACAAATTGCGGGAGAAAGCCACCTCCCGGGTGCCCGCGTTGGGGTCCACGGGGTTGTTCTCCACGGTGACGGTCTCGTGCCTGTCCTCCGGATAGTTTGTAATGGTCAGCTTGATGGGGCGGGTGACGGCCATGACACGCTGGGCGGTCTCGTTCAGATCCTCTCGCAGGCAGTGCTCCAGGAAGGCGAACTCCACCACATTGGTGGCCTTGGCCACACCGATGCGGTCGCAGAAGTTCCGAATGGACCTGGGGGTGTAGCCCCGGCGGCGCAGACCGCACAGGGTGGGCATCCGGGGGTCGTCCCAGCCGGAGACCTCTCCCTCCTCCACCAGACGGCGGAGCTTCCGCTTGCTCATGACCGTGTGATCGATGCCCAGGCGGGCGAACTCAATCTGACGGGGATGGCTGGGCAGGTCGCAGTTGTCCACCACCCAGTTGTACAGGGGCCGGTGGTTTTCAAACTCCAGGGAACACAGGCTGTGGGTAATGCCCTCCAGCGCGTCCTGGATGGGGTGGGCGAAGTCGTACATGGGATAGATGCACCACTTGTCCCCGTAGCGGTGGTGGGGCAGGTGGTTGATGCGGTAAATCACCGGGTCCCGCATGTTGAAGTTGCCGCTGGCCAGATCGATCTTGGCCCGCAGAGTCATGGCGCCGTCGGGAAACTCGCCGTTTTTCATCCGTTCGAACAGGTCCAGGCTCTCCTCAATGGGCCGGTCCCGGTAGGGGCTCTTGGCGGGCACGCCGATGGTGCCCCGGTACTCCTTAAACTGCTCCGGGCTCAGCTCACAGACGTAGGCCAGGCCCTTTTTGATCAGGCCCACCGCCTGACGGTAATCCTCGTCAAAATAGTCGGAGCCGTAGAAAAAGCGGTCGCCCCAGTCGAAACCCAGCCAGTGGATGTCCTCCTTGATAGCCTCCACGAACTCCTCGTCCTCTTTGGTGGGGTTGGTGTCGTCCATCCGCAGATTGCAAAGACCGCCGTACTTCTCAGCGGTGCCGAAGTCAATGGTCAGCGCCTTGCAGTGGCCGATGTGCAGATAGCCGTTGGGCTCCGGCGGAAACCGGGTGTGGACGGTCATGCCCTCGTACTGTCCGCCAGGGCCGATATCCTCCTCAATAAAAGCGTGGATGAAGTTCCGGCTCTCCGGCGCTTCCTCCTGCATGGTTTTGATCTCTTCTGCCATGGGTCGTCAATCCTTCCTGTGCAAGTTTTCAATATAGGACTGTATTATACAAAATCCCAATGGAAATTGCAAGGAAAATCCACACGTTCCCGGACACAGCGGCCCGCCCGCCGCCGGAGACCGCCGCCCACAGCAGCCCGCCCGCCGCCGGAAGCAGCCACAGACTCCCGCCGGTGCGCCACATCAGCCATCCCACACCCGCCGCCAGAGACGCCGCCGCGGCCGTTCCGATCCAGCGCGCCGCCCGCTCCGCCGGCGCGGGGCCAAAGGCCCAGACCGTCAGCAGATACAGCGCCCGCCCGCCGTCCAGCGGCCCCACAGGCAGCAGGTTGAACAGTCCCAGCACCAGGTGCGTCCCCACCGGGACGGCCCACCGGGCGCCGTCCCGGGCGGTCAGCAGCAGGGCGCACAGCAGGTTGGCGGCGGGGCCCGCCAGAACGGCCAGCAGTTCCCCGCCGTAGGAAAGGCAGCCGCTGTCCGTCTCCAGCACCGCCCCCAAGACGCTGACGCGCAGTCCTGTGACATGCGCGCCCAGCAGCCGCAGCGCCAGAAGGTGTCCCAGCTCATGAACGGCGGCGGCCCCCAGCACCGTCGCCAGCAGCCGCCAGCCGTTGGCCATAGCGAACCATCCCGCCAGCAGGCAAAAGCCCGCCGTGACACGGACCGGTCCCCTAGACCGCGACATAATAGATGGGGTTGAGATAGGTGCCGTTCTGTTGGATCTCAAAGTGGAGATGTGGCCCCGTCGCCATGCCCGTCTCCCCCACCTCCGCGATCTTCTGGCCCTCCGTCACCGCCGCGCCGGAGGACGCGGTCACCCGGCTGCAATGGGCGTACAGGGTGGAGTAGCCCCCCGCGTGGGCCACGATGCAGTATTTGCCGTAGCTGCTGCTCTCCCCCACCGCCGTCACCACGCCGTCCGCAAAGCAGTTGATGGCCGTGCCGGTATCCGCCGCCAGGTCCACGCCGTAGTGGAAGCGCTCCTCACCCTCCACCGGGTGCTCCCGATAGCCAAAGGAGGAGGTCAGCGTGCCGCTGACCGGCGTACAGTAGTCGAAGTCCAGAATGGCCTGCTCCAGGCTGACGTTCTCCGGCAGGTTCTGGTCGGAGTACAGCACATAGGCCAGCGTGGAGACCTGCGTCTTTTCATCTAGAGCGCCGGATGGCTCCTCCTGCGGTTCCGCAGCCGACTGCGTCTCCTCCGGGACGGTCCTGTATTCCCGCAGTGCGTCCAGCGCCGCGCCGTCCTGAAGCAGCGGCATAACAGCAGCTGTCTCCAGCGCCTCGCTGTCCCCGCCGGGGTGGAACACCGCCTGATAGACCTCCTCCGCGGCACCGCCCACATCGCTCTCTCCCGCAAAGGCCCGCCCCACGGCGGCGAATACCGCCCGGATGTCCATGTTCTGTTCCATAGCCCCGGACAGCTTTTCGCTGAACTGCTCCATGCGGGCGGGCAGCAGCAGCTTGGCCGCCACTAGCAGGACAAACACAGTGCCGCAGGCCACCAGTTGGATCAGCTGCCTGCGCTCCCCGGGGCGCAGCGGCTCGTTCTTCCGGCGGGCCATCTGCCGTGCGCCGCCCCGATTCCCGGAGGCCTTCCGGCGCTCCCCTGCAATGGTGCCGATCCTTCGTCCCGCCTGCCGTGAGGTCATGGCGCTCCCCTCCCTGTTCCGGTTTCTTCTGTAGCCTATGAGGAGATTTACGGGAATATGACCTTGACATTTGGCGGGAAATTCCGTATAATAGTTAACGCTGTATCCGGGTGTAGCGCAGTTGGTAGCGCGCTTGGTTCGGGAGCATCGACTGAGCTATCCGCGACATTCTCTTCAAACTGCCGTAATCCCTTGAAGCACTATGGGAAGCGGTTGACCCGGAGCCGCCGAACTACTTGGCAACTATCCTTGCGACCACACGGATAGTTACAGACGCAGGAAAAATCGCAGAACCCAAAAATTCAATATCGGGGTGTAGCGCAGTTGGTAGCGCGCTTGGTTCGGGACCAAGAAGTCGGGCGTTCGAGTCGCCTCACTCCGACCACGTCGTCGCGGACTGCATATCGTTCGCGACGACTTTTTTATCAAAAAGTCTTCTCTCACTCATTCCGTCGCTCCTCCTCTCCAAACCGAACCCGCTGCGCTGGGCTTCGGTTTGGTTATGGGTGCAGGCCTGAAAGTCGATTCCTCGAAAGTGTTCGCCTTTTCCAAAAGTCCTCTGATTCCAATGGATTCAGAGGACTTTTTCTTTGATTTTAGTCTCATGTTCACGGCCATCATGCCTGTGCCTTGAGCTGCGCCAACTCTGCTTTCATTTCCCGGATCAGCATCCCCAGCTTTTCCTCGCATCCTTCTCTTGAGTGGGCGTAGACATTTCGGGAGCGTTTTTTGCCGTCGATCCACTTGGGTGAGTAACGCCCCTCCCACAGGTGGTCGTTGATTTGGGTCACACATCCGGTGCCCGGTTTGCGCCGATCACTCTTGACCGGGTGGAACTCCTCTGTCGGCTTTTGCGGTTTTACGATGCATTTCTCTACTTCCGCTGCTTTGCCGATCCCCTGGTCGATACTTGCCGCCGCTTCTTCCTGCATCGTGTCGGTGATGTGAGTGTAGATGTCAAGAGTCGTTGCTGCCGAGGTGTGACCGATGATGGCGGACAGCGTTTTCACGTCCATGCCGTTTTCCAGCGCAGTGGTGGCGAAGGTATGTCTGAGGTCATGAAACCTTATCTGTTTGCACTGTGCCAGTTCCAGAATGGCATGCATTTTCTTGCGGCACCATGCTGGATCCATAGGCGTATCCTCCTTGATGCGGGATGGGAACATCCATCGAGAGAACACACCCTTTTTATACTCTCTCAGCGCTTCCAGCAGAACCGGCGGCAGGATGATTGGAAATCATGTAGGCCCCTAAAGGGTCTCGAGGGTTCGAATCCCGCCACTCGGACCATCGGTGAGTCCTTATAGGACTCACCGATTTTTTATTGCGTATTTGTAAACTTTTTTATTTTGTTGCACGGAAACGTGCAACTTTCATCCTTTAGACGCCTATATGCAGAATCTTGATTTTACATATAGGAGGAAAATGTGTGTACGAAGTTAAGAAAGCAGGTTATGTTATAGATAACAACGCCTATCATCGCCTGGTTGAAAAGACGTTGCGCACTACTTATGAAAGCAGACTATGGAAGATTTGGCGGGCAATCGTTACACCAGGGACGTGTTATTACTGCGCATCCATGAATGGCAAATATTCCAACCCCAATTGTAAATGCTACATAGAATCACTTTCTGCCCTTGTGGCTGGCACAGCAACAGACACGGGAGTTGATGGCGTAGATTTTATGTCGCCCTTCACGGCGTTTTGCCCAATCACTATCTTACACAGGCAGAAGCAAGGAAAGCGGGATGGAATAAGCTGCTCGGAAATTTAGCTGAAACATTGCTAGGGCAGATGATTGGCGGTGACGTGCTTGAAAATCGTAAGCGCAAACTGCCAGAAAGCCCAGGGCGTACGTGGTATGAAGCAGACTTTGATTATGTGGGGGCTATCGAAATGACTGCCGTCTTCTTTATTCTAATGATGGTCTGATGTATGACCAGAGGCGGCCGAATGGCCGCCCCTTCGTCGCACCATCAAACAGGCCCTTTGGCACGGGCGGTTTTCGCAGAAAAAGAGCGGCAGAGAATCCTCTGCCGCTCTCCTGGATGGCACGGGCTTACTTCATGAAGGTGCCGTCGATCATCTGCTGGATGTAATCGGTGTACTTGGCCTGGATGTCCTCGGGGACCAGATCGCTCAGCGCGCCCGCGGACAGGACGCCGTTCTGCAGGTTTCCATAGAGGACCTCACCGCCGAAGGTGCCGTCCTCCACCGCCTTGAAGCTCAGGGCGATCAGAGAGGAGTTGTCGGTGACCTGAGAGCCGATGATGCACGCGTTCTGGCCAAGGAAATCGGCGGGCTGCGCGATGTCATAGACCTTTACGGAGCCAGCGGCGGTGTTGTAGTCGTCGATGGCCTGCCGGGCGCCGGAGTCCACCGCGGAGGCGTCGCCGAAGAACACGTCCGCGCCCTGCTCGATCATGGCGTTGGCGAACTCGATGCCCTTGGAGGAGTCGTCGAAGGAGTTGGCGTAGACGGCGTCCAGCCCGGTGACAGTCTTGCCCTCCTGCTCAGCGACGTAGGCGGCGGCCTCGCAGAAGCCGTTGTACTTCGCCAGGGTGGTGGTCAGCTCCATTCCGCCGATGAAGGCGATGGTGCCGGTCTCGCTCATCAGGCCGGCCAGAGCGCCGGCGATCCAGCCGATCTGCTGGCCGTCGGGCAGCAGAGAGGTGACATTGCTGTTGGCAGCGGCGGCAGGCGTGTCCTCGGCGCCGTTCAGCAGCGCGAAAGCCACGTCAGGATACTCCGCGGCGACCTGCAGGACCGCGTCGGTGTACTCGCCGCCGGGGGCGTAGATCAGGTCGAAGCCCTCGTTGCAGTAGGCCACCATGGCGTCATAGTAGCCGTCCTGGGTCAGGTTGTCGGTGTACTTCATCTCCCAGTTGGGGCTCTTTTCGCAGGCAGCGACCAGCTCGCTGTAGCAGGCGGTGCCCCAGCCGCCGTCGTTGATGCTGGAATTGAGGATGAAGGCGACCTTGTAAGCGGCTTCCCCGCTGTCGCCCGTGTCCCCGCCGCCGCTCTGTGTGTCCTTGGAGCCGCACGCCGCGAGGCTGAGCACCATGACAAGGGCCAACAAAATTGCGATCAGTTTTTTCATCATACAATCCTCCTGATAATTTTTTATAACAACCGGTGGTCCGGCTATTACCGCTCAGCGCTCTTCCTTGCGGTACGGCTTGCCGTTGGCCTGGGGCCCCGCCTTCCGGGATCCGACGACGGCCAACACCAGAACGGTGGCGACGTACGGGATCATCTGGAAGAACTGGTAAGGGACGCCGATGCTGGTGACCTGCAGGCGGATCTGCAGCGCGTCACAAAGGCCGAAGAACAGGCAGGCCAGCAGCACACCGCCGCCGGTCCAGCGGCCAAAAATGACCGCCGCCAGCGCGATGAAGCCGCGCCCGGAGACGATGCCCTCCGTATAGGTGGTGGAGTAGCAGGTGGTCAGATAGGCGCCGCCGATACCCGCCAGAGCGCCGCAGATGACGCAGGAGAGGTACTTGACGCCGATCACGTTGATGCCGAGGGTGGCCGCCGCTTTCGGATGCTCGCCCACGGACTTGTAATTCAATCCGGCCTTGCTCCTGTTGAAGAACACGCTGGTGAAGATCACCAGAGCAAAGGCGATGTAAACCATGGGGGTCTGGTTGAACAGCAGGGTACCCAGGAAGGGGATGTCCTTCAGCACCGGGATGTTGACGCTGGGCATCAGCGTGATCTGCATCAGGGAGCTGCCCGCGCCGAAATAGACCCGGTAGATAAACGAGGCCAGGGCGGGCGCCAGCAGGTTGATGGCCATGCCGTAGACCGTGTGGTTGGCGCAGAGGGTGACGGTGGCGAATGCATAGATCATGTTGACCAGGATGCCCGCCAGAGCGCCGCAGAGGATGCCCAGCCAGGTGCTGCCGGTCAGATAGGTCAGCATGAAGCCCGCCAGGGCGCCCACGGCGGCCAGACCCTCCAGGCCGATGTTGACCATGCCCGCCCGCTCGGAGTAAAGCTCCGCCAGTGAGATGAACAGCAGTGGAACAGCCATGCGGACGGCGGCCAGGATGATACTGGAAATGAAAGACGAACTCATACGCGCTTCTCCCCCTTTTCTCTCTTCCGGAAGAACCGGAGGCAGAACGCCTCAAACTCCGGAAGCTTTGTCAGCGCCATGCCGGCGACAGAAAACACGATGACCAGCGCCTGGATGATGTCGGAGACACTGGTGGGGACGCCGGTGGCCACCTGCATGGAGGTGGAGCCCACCCGGAGCGCCGCGAAGAAGATGGCGACGACGATGGTGGCGATGGGGTGCAGCTGGCCGATGAGGGCCATGGCGACGCCGTCAAAGCCATAGCCGGAGCCGTAGCCGTTGATGAGGCGGTACTGGGTGCCCAGCAGGTCCGAAGCGCCGCCCAGGCCGGCGATGGCGCCGGAGATGATGAAGCTCATCAGGATGTAGCGGTTCACGGGGAATCCGTTGAAGCGGCTGGCCGTCATATTCAGGCCCACCGCCCGGAGCTTGAAGCCGGAGGAGGTCCAGTACAGGAAGTAGTAGAGGATCAGGCCCACCGCCAGGGCGATGACAAAGGACCAGGTAAAGCGCATACTGGGGATGACGCGGCTGAGCATCAGGGAGTCGTCCACCGCGGGCGTCTGGGGCATGTTCGCGTCCCGGATCCAGCTGGTGTAGATGACGCCCATGAACAGCGTCGCCACATAGTTGAGCATGATGGAGATGATCATCTCGTTCAGCCCGCGGGTGATCTTCAAAATGCCGGGAATCATGCCCCAGACGCCTCCCGCGACGGCGCCGGCCACCATGGTGAGCAGGATGCCCGGCAGCCCGGTCAGTCCGGTGCAGTAGACCACGCAGAAGCCCACCGTCGCGCCCATCAGGAACTGGCCCTCGCCGCCCAGGTTGTACACGCCGCACTTATAGGCGAAGCAGGCGCACAGCGCCGTGAAGATCAGCGGAATGGACTTGTTCAGCGTGGTGCCGATGCTGGCGGTGGTGCCGAAAGCGCCTTTGAACAGGGCGCCCATGGCCGTCAGGGGATTGGACCCCAGGGCAAGCATGATGATGGCGCCGATCAAAAAAGCGAGCAGAATGGAGAGCACAGGCACCAAAAAGCCTGTCAATGATTTTTTCAGTTTTTCCATGGTTCCTTCCCCCTCACTTGCCGGTCATGGCCAGACTGATCTCTTCGATGGGCGGATTCTTACCGGAGTACTCGCCCATAATCCGGCCCTCGAAGATGACCAGGACCCGGTCGGACATCTCCAACACCTCGTCGAAGTCCGCGCTGATGAGCAAGATGCCCACGCCCCGCTCCCGGGCGGCGATCATCTGATCATGGACGAAGCGCGTCGCGCCGATGTCCAGGCCCCGGGTGGGGTGCACCGCCACCAGCAGCTCCGGGTTGGACTCCAGCTCCCGGGCCAGGATGACCTTTTGCTGGTTGCCGCCGGAGAGGCTCCGGACGTCCTGACCGGTGGAGGTGCAGCGGATATCGTACTTCTCCGCCAGGGTGTCGGCGTAGTTCTTGATCTCCCGCTTTTTCAAAAGCAGGCCCCGTCCCCTGCTGAACCGCTCCGAATCGGTCAGCTTCAGAGCCAGGTTGTCCGCGATGCTCATGTCGCCGATCAGGCCCTGCAAATTGCGGTCCTCCGGCACGTGGGCCACGCCGCTTTGAATAAAGGAGGAGGGGTCGAACAAGGCCACCTTCTCTTCCTTCCTTGACAGCGTACCCGCCTCCGGGGCGATGACGCCGGTGACGATCTGCGCCAGCTGCGTCTGGCCGTTGCCGTCCACGCCGGCAATGCCCACGATCTCGCCGGGCTTCACGTCCATGGAGATGCCGGCAAGGCCGTTGTGCTTGGAGTTCTCGTGATACTTCACGCCGTCCAGCCGCAGCACCGGCCGACCGCCGGCCTCCTTTTTCTCGTACTGGGAACCCGTCAGCTCCCGGCCGATCATCAAATTCGCCAGCTTCTGGCCGTCCGTTTCGCTGCAGTTGACCGTGGTCACCACCTCGCCCGCGCGGAGGATGGTGATCCTGTCGGAGATCCGCAGCACCTCGCGCATCTTGTGGCTGATGAAGATGATGCTCTTGCCCTCCTCCACCAGCTTGTGCATAATGGCGAACAGGCCCTCCACCTCGATATCCGTCAGGGCGGCGGAGGGCTCATCCAGGATCAGCAGCTCCGCGCCGTGGTACAGCGCCTTTAAAATCTCCACGCGCTGCTGCGCGCCCACGGAGATCTCTGTGATCAGCTTGTCCAGCTCCATGTCCAGACCATACCGCTCGGACAGCTCCAGAATCTCCTTCCGCCTGGCCTCCCGGTCGATGAAAACGCCCCGGGACTTCTTGTCGCCCAGGATGATGTTTTCAAAGACGGTCATTGCCTCCACCAGCATGAAGTGCTGGTGGACCATGCCGATGCCCAGTCTGACCGCCTGGCTGGGAGAATCGATCCGCTCCTCCCTGCCGTTGAGGAAGATCTTCCCCTCCGTCGGCTGATACAGGCCGATCAGAATGTTCATCAGTGTGGATTTACCCGCGCCGTTTTCACCCAGCAGCGTCAGCACCTCTCCGCGATTGACCGTCAGGCAGACGTCCTTGTTCGCGTAGAAGCTGCCGAAGCGCTTGCTGATGTGCTCCATCCGCAGTAACTCTTCCACCGTTCATCCCTCCCTTATTTTTCCCCCGCCGTCCTGCCGGCGAGCATGAGCTGCTTTCTCTCCTGCAGCGCGTAGACCGCGCTCTCCGCCCAGGAGTACTGCCGCATGAATTCCCCCTGGAATTCGCAGCAGGCCTCCAGACTGCCGTTCATGAATGACTGATAATCAGAGTCCGCCAGGTCCATCCGGACGCGGAGACTGCCGCGCTCCCGGATGAAGAGGTCGTCCGCGCCGTATTCCTTCAGCGTATCCGCCAGCTCCTTGATCGTCCGGCGGTACCCTGTCTTTTCCGGGGCGGACGCCGCGTCCTCGCCCCACAGGCACTCCACCATCTCATGGATGGAGACCGGGCGGTCGTTCCTGTACACGCAAAGGGCCATCAGCTCCTTTGCCTTGCTGGATCGAAAGTGGACAGGTCTGCCGTCCACCTGCATGTCAAACAGCCCGAAGGTGTGGAAATAGATCCGCTTCTTCTGCCGCCGGCGGAAGAGCTTCGCCCGCTCCAGCACATCGGCGATGTCCTCCCGGTCAAAGGGCTTGAAAACAATGTAATCCGCCTTCATTTTCAGGGCGTCCACGGCGTACTTGGTGTGCGCCGTCGCGAAGACAATGATGATGTCCGCCCGGAGCTGCCGCAGCTGGCGGGCCAGCTCCATCCCGCTCATGCCGGGCATGTCGATATCCAGCACGGCGAAATCCACCACATGCTCCCTGGCGTAGGCAATGGCCGCAAGGGGGTCAGTGAATTTGCCGACGATTTCAAAATCCGGCATGTCCGCGCATTTCAGTTCAAACAGCTGCAGGTCCAGCAGCATATCATCCACGAGTATGGTCTTCACTGCTCTCCCCCCCTATTTTCTATTATAACAGGCAAAGCGTACGGAAACCGTACGCTTTGCCCCCAAAATTCGACTAATTTTCAATTTTTTTTATCCGGAGCACTACCTTCGTGCCGCGCCCCGGCGCGCTTTCGATCTGTATGCCGCAGCCCTGGAATTGCGCGATGCGCTTGCGCACATTGGCAAGGCCGATGGACTGCTCCTTCTGCTGCTCCGCCGGGTCGAAGCCGACGCCGTCGTCCTCCACGGTCACGTACCAAAACTCCGGCTCCTCCGTCAGCGTGACTGTCACCGTGCCGCCGCCGACCTTGGGCTTGATCCCGTGCAAAATGGCGTTTTCCACAATGGGCTGGATGATCAGCGCGGGCATCTTGAAATCCACGTCCGGCACCTGGAACACCACGTGCAGCCGGTCCCCCAACTGCTGTTCGTTGATGTCCGCGTAGGCGCGGACGGCGCGGAGCTCCTCCTTGAAGGACACGGTCCCGCCCGCCGCCGTGATCGCGTCGATGTTGAAGCGGAGGTACCTGGAGAAGTCCCCGGCCATTTTATACGCCGCGTCCGGTTTCAGCACGATCAGCGCCTGCAGGGCGTTCAGGGTGTGGTAGAAGAAATGGGAGCTGATCTGACTCAGCAGCATGTTCGTCTGCTCCCGGTCCAGCTGCTGCTGCAGCGTACGGATTTGCCGCACGGACTCCTCCGCCTTCATCCTCCGCAGCCGTTCGCTGGAGTGCACGCCAAACCCCGCCAGCAGGCTGACAAGGACGCTGCCCACCAGGCACAGCCAGAGGCTGGTGCGCTGGTACCAGGGCGTCAGCGCGGAGACGCAAATCGTCCATGTGGCGTTGAACAGGGACATGTCATAGCTCAGGCTCGCCGCCCCCTCCACCAGGGGATGCTCGGTCTCCAGAATGGTCTGCTCCTGGTTGTCGTCCGGATTGATGCGCCAGATCCGGCAGGCATATCCCTGCTCGTCCACATGCCTGATCGGGTTTTCCGCAAAGAGATCGGGGTAGTCCAGCGTCACTGTGACCAGCCCCCAGTACTCCCGCTGGCCGCTGTCGTTTTCCAGGTAGATCGGCAGCCGTCCGCAGATGCCCAGGCCGCCCTCCACCATCTCGAAGGGCCCCGCCAGAATCAGCGTCCCCTGGCGAATCGCCTCCTGGGCCTCCAGATTGCCCAGGCCGTCGCTGTTCAGGTCCAACCCGATCACCGGCTCGTTGCTCTCCAGTGGGAACACGCCCTGCACAACGCCGTCCGGCGCGAAGATCACGCTGCGGACGCACGGCTCCTTCAGCAGGATCTCCGCGATGGGAGCGAAGCTGTCCCAGGTGCCGCCGGTTTCCATCAGGTGCGCCTCCAGGACCTTCGTCTTCTCCATCTGGTACAGCAGCGTCTCATAGGTCTCCGACTCTACCGTGCGGGCGATGTACTCCATCCGCAGCATTTCCTCCTTGCTCTGCTGCCTCTGAAAAAAACAGATCAGCAGCAACAGGCACAAAAAGCAGGCCACGGAGACCAGAAGCGCAAAAACAGAGGGGCTGCGCTTCCGGCTTTGCAATAGCTTTTCCACGCAGGCACCCCCTTTTTTGATCCGCGGTTTTTAGTTTTGAACGCCGCTTATTTGTTGGCTGTGTCGGGGTCCCAGAAATCCCGGTGCACCGCCACAATTTCTTCCTCCACCTCTTCGAAGGGCCCCAGCAGCTCGATATCCTTCTGGCCCGCCGCGATGACCTTGTCCGCGCCCATACTGAAGGTGGGGTTCTTGTCGTCCGCGCCGGTCAGCTCCAGCAGCTTCTTCTCCGACGTGCCGTAGACGATTCTGCCGATGTTGGCCCAGTAGATGGCTCCGGTGCACATGGGGCAGGGCTCAAACGTGGTGTAAAGGGTGCAGCCCCACAGCTTCTGCTTGTCAAACGCGGCGCTCGCCCGGGAGGCCAGCATCCGCTCCGCGTGGGCCGTGGCGTCGTGCAGCTCCCCCTCCGCGTTGCCCTGCTCCATGATGACCTCGCCCCCGGCGTCCACCAAAATCGCGCCGAAGGGCGTGTTTCCGCAGGCGCGGGCGCGCTTTGCCACCTCGTTGGCCTTCCGCAAATACTCGATATGCTTCATGTTCCATTCCCCCTGTTCTTCTTGTTCCGCGGCACACAGCCGTCACCGGCCGCCATTTTTGACGGCCGATGCTCTCTTTCCCGCAATTTTTTCCAAAATCGCGTTTTTAATATACCACATCGTCTTCCAAAAATCAACATCCGCCTGGATAGCGCGGAAGACCGCCGGCTTTACCAGGCGGTCTTCCATGTATGACGCGCATCCCCTTCCCTTCCGATGCGCTCGGCCCACCTCCGGATATCCGCGTCGGCGGTCAGCTGCCGGGAGCCGTTGAACCGGATGTTCAGGCCCGCCTGAACACAGGCGCCGTTGCATACCCGTTCCATGTCCCGGAACGTATGGCCCAGCCAGCCGCCATTGGTGGCAAAAGGATACACGGTCTTGCCGGCGAGGTCCGCGCTGTGCAAAAAGCTGTTGATGGCCGGCGCAAACGTATACCACCACACCGGCGTGCCCAGAATCACGGTATCGTACCGGCTCAGATCCACATCCAGTGGCCGGAGCTCCGGCAGAAAGCCGCTGTCTATCTCCCGCCGGCCCTGCTCCACCACGTCGTCATAGCTGCCAGTGTAAGGCCGGACGGTCCTGATCTCCGCAAGGTCGGCGCCGGTGGCCGCCGCCAGCTTCTCCGCCACGCGGCGGGTATTTCCGCTGTGGGAGTAGTAAATTACAATGGGTTTCAAGACCGCGCCTCCCCATATATCTCCTTCGCCATGCGGAAGGCCGCCCACGCCCTGGGCCAGCCAGCATAGAAGGCACCGTGGGTCAGAATTTCCACCATCTCCTCCGCCGTCACGCCGTGCTTTTTCGCGTTGGCGATGTGGAATTGCAGGGAGCTGTCCAGGACCCCGCCGGCCATCAGCGCCGTCACGGTCACGATGCTGCGGTCCCTGGCGGACAGCTGCTCCTCCCGGGACCAGACCTCGCCAAACAGAACGTCGTCGTTCAAATGGGCAAATTGGGGCGCGAAGTCGCCCAGCGCCTCCCTGCCAGCCGTCACCTTTTCCATCTGCGCTTCCTCCTTCATTTCAGCTTGCCGTAGTCCCCGTCGGACACCGGCTCGCACCATTCGGTTTGTGTCTCCTCGCCGGGAACTTCCACCGCCAGGTGGGAGAACCAACTGTCCGGCGCCGCGCCGTGCCAGTGCTTGACCTCCGGCGGGATATTCACCACGTCGCCGGGGCGCAGTTCCCGGGCGGGCCTGCCCCACTCCTGGTAGTAGCCCCGGCCGGCCGTCACCAGTAGGATCTGCCCGCCGCCGCTCTTGGCGTGGTGGATGTGCCAATGGTTGCGGCAGCCCGGCTCGAAGGTCACATTGCCGATGGCTATCTGCTCCAGCGGCAGTATGTTCAGATAGCTCCGCCCCGTAAAATACCGGGCAAAGGCGGTGTTCTCCCCGCCCCGGGGAAAAAGGTCCTGAAATTCGTCCATGCTCAATCCTCCCTCTTCTTGACCAGATACCGCAGCCACACGCTGCCGCCGTCCCGGACCTCGGCGTTTTGCAGGGCAAAGCGCACCGGGGATGCGTCGCTGAGCCCCTCCCGGGCCATGAACAGCGTCTGGGTGTCGGGAGAGCCGTCCGCTGCCGCCGTGACGACCACGCTGACCTCGTCGCACATTCCCGCCTGGATGAAGGACCAGTTCAGCGCGGCGCCGCCGCCCAGCATCAGTGTCTCGATGCCGAACAACGCCTTCAGCTTATCCAGTGCCAGCGCATAGTCCAGAGAAGTCTCTCCGGCGATGATATAGGAGATCCCCAGCTTCCGTAGGAGGGCCTTGTAAGCGTTGCCGGCCTTGCCGGTCAGCACCTCCACCACGTGGGCGGTGGTGTCCACATAGGTCAGGGTGTCGCTCTCCCAGCCCAATCTACCGGAGGGATCCACCGAGACGTAGTACATCTCCGCCCGCCTTGCCACGAAGTCGCCCTCCGGCACCGCCGGGGCGGCCTCGTCCAGCGCGGGCCTGCGGTAAAAGGTGAAGTTGTCGTCGGTGGTCACCCGGCCGGACAGCCAGCCCTGGTGTTTGTAATAGGGGGCTTTGCCAAAGGAGATGTTGTAGAACACATCCCCGGCGGCCTCGCCCTCCGGGGTATCCATGTAGGCGCCCATGATCTTCCCGTCCAGGGAGGTCATCATGTGGCAGAAAATGTAGGGTCTGTTCATTTGGAAAACCTCCTTTACATTTTGCCGCCGTAGACGGGGAAAATGCTGAATTCGCCGTAGTCCTTGATGCGCTCCATCTGCTTCAGCGTCTCCATGTCCACTTCGGAAATCTCAAAGTCCACCCCGGCGTTGTCTCGCATGTGGTCAGGATTTGCGGTCTTGGGCAGAGGCAGGGTCCCGAGCTGGAGGGTGTAGCGGATGCACAGCTGGGGGACGGTCACACCGTACTTGTCCGCCATGGCCTTGACCGCCGGATTTTTCAGTATCTCGCCGTGGGCCACAGGCGAGTAAGCCTCCACCACCATCCCCTTGCTCTGAGAATAGGCAATCAGATCAAACGGAGTGTTGCTCACATGGATCAGGAGCTGGTTGACCATGGGGGCCACGGTGCAGCCGGAGAGCAGACTGTCAATGTCCTGCTGCTCAAAGTTGGAAATGCCGATAGCCCGGAGCTTCCCAGCCTTGTAGGCATCCTCCAGGGCGCGCCAGGCCTGACGGTTGCCGTCCACATAGCGGTCCTCGCACTGGTTCACCTTCACCCAGGGCTGGGGGCTGTGAATGAGCATCAGGTCAATATAGTCTAAGCCCAGTTCTTTCAAGGAACCGTCAATGGCGGCAGCGGCCTCGTCGTAGGTCTTGGCTTCCGCAGCCAGTTTTGTAGTCACAAACAAGTTCTCCCGGGAAAGCCCGCAGGTGCGGACGCCCTCGCCCACGCCCCGCTCGTTTTTATAGGCCTGGGCGGTATCGAAATGGCGGTAGCCGATCTGAACGGCTTCCCGAACCGCCTGCGCGGCGGTATCGTCGGGGATGAACCAGGTGCCCAGCCCCAGCTTGGGGATATGGACTCCGTTGGATAGGGTATAGGTCTCTTCAAAAATCATGTGATTGGCTCCTTTCCAAGCGATTTCATGAAATGATACAGCATAAAAAATAAGCGTACCGGAACCCTTCTTCCGATACGCCTATTATAATTTTATGATGCAGCTATGTCGAATACCTGTTTTCTATCCTCTTTACATGCTTAAAAAGCATTTTATGTATTCCAGAAACCGGCTGACCGCCGTCGGGAACGGCTGGCCCCGCTTCCACGCCAGGACCGAGGTGGCTGGCAGCTCCGGATACAGCGGCACCATACGGACCTCCGATTCCTCCAAAAAAGGCAGCGCGCCTTCGATGATGAGGGCGTAGCCCAAACCGGCCCGAACCATCATGGCGGCGTTGGTACTGAGATTGCTGACGCCGATAACCCGCAGTTTCTCATAATAGCTTCCAAACCAGTTTGCTACCTCATCATGTACTTTCTGGCGGCTGGGCATAATGACTGGGATATCCGCCAAGTCCTCCGCGGTCACATGCTCCCGCCGGGCCAGCGGCACACCGGAGGGCATAACGGCGGCCCAGCGCTCCCGGATGGGCAGTCGGATATACTCGTAGCGTTCCATGTCCACCGGCTCCAGCAGCAGACCGATGTCAGTCAGGCCGTCATCCATCCGACGCTTGATCTGGTCCGCGTTAGCGGTGTAGACGTCGAACACGACCCGGGGATACTGTCTGGAAAAGTCCGCGATCAGCTCTGTCAGCAGCTTCACTGATGCCAGCTCGCCGCAGCCGATGGAGATCGTCCCCTCCACCTGTTCCTCCCGGGCGGATACCTCGGCCTCGGTTTTTTCCACCAGCTCCAAAATCTCCTCCGCCCGGCGCCGCAGCAAATGCCCTTCGTCCGTCAGAGTCAGCGGGCGGCTGCCCCGGACGAACAGCTTCGCGCCCAGCGCATCCTCCAGCAGCGCGATCTGGCGGCTCAGGGTCGGCTGGGTGATGTGCAGCGCCTTGGCGGCGTTGGTGATATTCTGTTCTCTTGCGACTGTCAGAAAATACTGTAACAATCTGGTCTCGACCATCGTCGCACCTCCTGTTCTCCTGTTCCGCATCTTGCTGTGAACCATCATAATGCCGCAGCAGCGGCATGTCAACCAAAGTTCCGCGAAAAAAGAGGGCCGTCCGAACCAGACAGCCCTCTTTCCAATACTTGTAAAGGAAATTTACTTCGCAGCCTTGGCGGCCTTGATGGCCTCGATCAGCAGCGGGGTGACCTTGAACAGGTCGCCGCAGATGCCGTAGTCCGCGATCTCGAAGATGGGAGCGGTGTCGTTCTTGTTCACCGCGATGATGCACTCGG
>CABSFC010000035.1 GCA_902476875.1 uncultured Oscillibacter sp.
GGGCGGCGGTGTCCGCCGCCCGGGGCTTTGATAAACGCTTACAGACCGATCTGCGCCAGCAGGCCGCCCATGGCGTCCCGCATCTCCTCATCGTTGAAGCAGTAGCGCATCTCGGTGTGGGCGGCGCGGAGCTTCTCCACATCGCCGGAAATGTCCTTGTTCCGCAGGATGCAGTCCGCCATCAGCTCCGCCAGCTTGTCGAAGTCCTCCTTGCCGAAGCCGAAGCGGGTCATCTCGCCGACGCCCATGCGCAGCGCGCCGGAGGCGGTGAAGCCCTCCTCCTCGGGGGTGGCCTGGTAGTTGACGATGATGTTGTTCTCCTCCAGCCGCTCGGCCACCTCGGGGCCGGTGCCGTAGCCCACGGACACGATGACCTGATGGGTCTCCGTATAGCCGATGGCGGGGTCGCCGGCCACGTTCAGGCCCTGGGCTTTCAGGCTTCTGGCGAAGGACTTGGCGTTTTCAATGACATTCCGCTGGTACTCGTCCTTGAAGGTGTTCATCTCGTAGGCGGCCATCAGCAATCCCAGCTGCGTGCCCAGGTGGTGGTTGGAGACGCTGCCCGGGAAGGCGCGGGACTCGATGGTCTCCCACAGGCCGTACTTCAGCTCCTCCTTCTTATAGTTCACGCCAACCACGCCGCGCTGGGGGCCGAAGAAGGTCTTGTGGGTGGAGCCGGTGACGATCTCCGCGCCCTCCTCGAAGGGCTTCTGGAAGTAGTCGCCCACCAGGCCCAGGACATGGGCCATGTCGTACATAATGGTGGTGGGGATGTTCTGCTCATCCACGAACTGGCGGATGGCGGCCACGGGCTCCTTGTGGAGCACCATGCTCTTGCCGAAGATGATCAGCTCCGGGCGGTACTTCTCGATGAGCTTTTTGGTCTCCTCCACGTCGATCTTGTAGATGTTGTCCTTGCAGACCGGGAAGTTCACCACGGCGGAGCGCTCGGTGACGGGGTCCACGGTGATGTAGTCGTGGAGGGCGCCCATGGGCTGGGCGGACAGGTGGCCGCCCTTGATGATGTGGTTGTTCATGACGTAGCCCAGGCGCTGGGGGGTGTGCTTACGGTCCAGGCGGTTCTTCCAGTCCATCAGGGCGGAGAACACCGCCGTGTTGGACATCTGGCCGCTGGTCACGCGGGTCTCCACCTCGCTGCAGCCCAGATACTGCTTCATCTGCTCCACCAGCAGCCGCTCCACCTCGTCGATGAACTTGGTGCCCTGGTAGTAGAACACGTCCTGATCGTAGAAGGACTTGATCTTCTTGTGCTCCGCGTAGCGGAAGGCGGGGTCCGAGGCACACAGCAGCTGGACGGCACGGCTGGCGCTGTTCTCGGAGGGAATCAGGTTGATGCAGCGCTTCTGGCGCCATGCGTGGTTCTCCGTGGCCTTGCGGATCAGCTCCACGGCCCTGGCGGCGCGGTTGCCGTCCTCCGCCGCGTCTTCCGCCTCCTCGGCCTTATAGATGATGGGCCGGGCGAAGGGCGGCGCGTCCACCCGCATGTGGTAGGGTGGGATCACGGCTTTCAGACGCCGGCCGCGGATGTCCACCTCCACAACGTCGTCCTCCAGCACGTCGCTGGCGATGTAGCACAGGCCGATGGCCCGCTTGGCGGTGTTGTCCAGGATCTTGGTGGCCAGACCCTCGCCCTCGCTGCGGTAGTAGGGCACCATGGTGCCGCTGGTGACCCAGCCGATCTGCTCGCCGCCCCGGTAGATGGGCATCCCCGCCCGCATGACGCCCCGGTCCAGCAGAGTGATGGGCCGGATGCGCCTGGGCAGCACGGCGATGTCGCTGTAATCCCGGTTCATGATCTTCTTATAGGCGGCGGACTGCCTCTCCAGCGGCTTGCGGCCGATGAAATCGCCCTTCTGCTCCGAGAAGCTGACGGCAAACCGGGCCAGGGGCACGGAGAAGATGGGCATCTTCTCCCCCGCCGGGTCCACGCCCATCTCATGGCCGTACAGCGGGAAGCCCGCCTCCAGACGGAGGGTGTCCCGTGCGCCCAAACCGGCGGGCTTGGCGCCCAGCTCGATCAGGCGGTTCCACAGCCACGCGGCTTCGCCGCTCTCCACGTACACCTCGTAGCCCAGGGGCTCGCCGGTGTAGCCGGTCTTGGCGACCCGGACGGTACGGCCCTCCATGTCCACGGTGTTCAGGGCGTTCTTGGTGGGCTCGGTGACGGCCGCGCCACCGGTCAGAGTGGTCAAAATCTCCTTGCTCTTAGGGCCCTGCACGGCGATGGAGGCCCAGTCCGCGGTGATGTTGGTGATGGTGCAGTCGTAAGCGCCGATGTAACGGTTCAGGTGCTCCAGGTCCTTGTCGGTGTTGGCGGCGTTCACCACCAGAAGGAACCGCTCCTCCTCATAGCGGTAGAGGTAGGCGTCGTCCACGGCGCCGCCGTCCTCGTCGGGGATGATGCAGTACTGCGCCTGGTTCAGATCCAGGGCCATAACGTTGCTGGACAGAACGTGCTGTAGGAACGCCACCCGCTCCGGGCCCTCCACCAGCAGACGGCCCATGTGGGACACGTCGAACAGGCTGCAGGCATGGCGGGTGTACAGGTGCTCGGCAATAATGCCGCTGGGGTACTGGATGGGCATCTCCCATCCGCCGAAGTCCACCATCTCGGCGCCGGCCGCCACGTGGACATCGTAGAGTTGGGTGCGTTTCAGGTCGCTCATAGCTAAAAATCCTCCTGTTTCATGTTTTTTCGATGAATGGGGATAAAAGCGCGAAAGGCACAAAGTCCCGTGGGACTTTGTGCCTCCGTTTCGATACCTGAGAGTTTCCCCGGCAAAGCCGGGTTGCACCTTCGGTGTGCGGCAGCGCCGCACTCTTCGGAGTCTCGTCGTGAACCAGTCCCTTTGCCTGAGAGTTTTCGCATTCCCCTTCGGCGCTGTATCCTGCTTTTACAGTCTCTCCTGGTTCAGTCATCCGATCCTGGTATTTAGGCGCGGCTGGCAGCTCGCCGCCCGCCGGCCATTTTAAATTTCCGCCTGTTGCGTCAGGCCGTCAGCTCTCCTGAGAGGGCGCCGTCCCCTTTTCAAGGATGGACTGCACCGCATAGATCACGATCTGCATGGTGGTCCCGGTCTTTGGGTCGATCAGGATCGTGACCGTCTCCCCCTCCCGCCGGACCACCGTGCCGATGATCCCGCCGATGGTGGAGATCTGGTCGCCCGCCGCCACGGAATCGTGCATTTCGCGGGTCTGTTTGTTCTTGCGCTTTCCGGGCAGGATCGTGATCACGTACAACAGCACGACCACACCCACGAAATAGATCAGCAGCACCTGCCACAACTGCATCTTGCGCTCTCTCCTCTCAATGCCGTAACAAAAGCCGGATTTTATCCGTTCAGGAACTTCTCCACAATGGAGACGAAGACCGCGGGGCCCTCCCACAGCACGCTCTCGTCCACGTTGAAGCGGGAGTTGTGGTGGGCGATATCCGTGTGGAGCTTCTCATTGGCGGAGCTGAGGAACATGAACACGCCGGGGACCTTCGCCAGATAATAGGCAAAATCCTCGCCGCCCATGTTGGGATAGGGGACCTGGGTGATGACCTTGTCCTCCCCCAGCACCTCCTTGGCGGCATCGGCGGCAAAGGCGGCCATCTCCGCGTCGTTCACCACGGGAGGCGCGCCCCAGTCCATTTCGCACGCGGCGCTGCCACCGAAAGCGGAAGCGGTGGCCTGGGAGATCTCCCCGATCCGGCGGGCGACCTTCTGGCGGACGTCCTCGTCCAGGGTGCGGATCGTGCCCTCGATGGTGACCTCGCCGGGGATGATGTTGTACTGGCTGCCGCCGTGGATGCTGCCGATTGTCACGACCACGGGGACGCAGGCGTTGAACTCCCGGGCGTTGATGGCCTGCAGCGCCAGCACGATGTGGGCGGCGATGTTCACCGGGTCAACGCCCTTCTCCGGCGTGGAGCCGTGGCAGCCGTTGCCCTGGACCCGGACGATAAACCGGTCAAAGGAGGCCATGCTGCTGCCCGGCGTGATGATGAAAGTGCCCGTGGGAATGGTCTTGTCGATGATCGTGCCGATGTGTGTGCCGAACACCGCGTCCACGCCGTCAACGGCGCCGTTTTCCACCATAACCGGCGCGCCCTTGGCAATCTCCTCCGCCGTCTGGAACAGCAGGCGGACAGTGCCCCGCAGCTCCTGCTGGTGGGCCTTCAGGACCTTGGCGGCACCCAGCAGCATGGAGGTGTGGGCGTCATGGCCGCAGGCATGCATGCAGCCGGGGTGTCTGGAGGCGTACTCCACGCCGGTCTCCTCCGTGATGGGCAGCGCGTCCATGTCGGCCCGCAGGGCCACTGTCTTCCCGGGCTGGCCGCCCTTGATGGTGGCGATGATGCTGCTGTCCTTGTCGGACAGGACATAGGGGACGCCGTACTCGTCCAGCTTGGCGGTGACGAACGCGGCCGTCTGAGGCAGGTCCAGTCCAAGCTCGGGGATCTGATGCAGCTCACGGCGCATCGCCACAAGCTCTTCCTGCAGGTCTTTACAATCTTTCCACATCATAAGATACGATTCCTCCTGATTTTGCGCTTGACACTGTCACACAGGCAGACAAGCAGTCAATTCTTGGACTTCTTCTCCGTGTTGTAGAACACGCGGGCAATACCGACGGTGCCGAACACGGAGCAGACGATGATCAGCCACGCGGGGATGGGGATGAACAGCTTGCAGATCAGCGGGATGCCCAGGCCAAAGACGGCTACCTTGGGCTTTTTGAGGGCGAAGTTGCCAAACGTGGCGCCGAAGATGGCGGCGGAGGCGTAGGTCTTGAGGCCCGTATTGATAAAGGTGGGCAGCACGGCCACAACGGCGGCGCCCACGACGGCGGCGGAGGTGGTGGCGATCAGGTTGGTGATGATGGAGCCGCAGATGGCCATGGTGGAGACGACCTCCGCCTGGATGGTGCCGGCCTCGCTCTTGGTGACGTCCAGCGCCAGGGCGGCGCAGGGCACGCGCATGTTGCCGATGTTGCCGGACAGGAAGCTCAGATAGGTGCCGGACATGCCCAGGGACGCATAATAGGAGACGGGCTCCACGATGTAAAAGGCGCCGAAAGACAGGGCCGTCAGGCCCCAGGCGGACAGGACCAGGGAGATGTCCGGCCAGCAGTCATAGGTCATGCACAGATAGATCACCGGGATGAACGCGGTCAGAGCCGCCAGCAGGTTGGTGGGGCTGCCGATCATAATGCTGTTCTTTTTCCAGGTGGACATGTAGTTGTTATCCATACGCTCCTCCTCCCTTACGCCGCGACGAAGTCATAGATGATGGCGCAGGCGATGCCGATGACCATGGCGATGCCCAGGGAATACTCCGCCAGCTTGGGGTGCTTGGGGACGATGAACCGGCCCAGGGCCATCATGCTCAGCGCCCCGGTAAGCACCGCGACGGTGGGACCCATGGCGAGGGACGGGCCGGCGACCACCATCTGGTTGGCGTTCAGGTAGCCGAAGATACCGATGGAACAGGCGGCGGACATCACACCCAGCCAAGTCATATCGCCGCCGCTCATCTTATCCCGCAGCTTCTCCAGCGCGGGGGTGGCAACGCCGGTGACGACCAGCCAGCCGGCGCCATTCAGCGCCATCGCGAACCAGGAGACAGCGAGCACGGTCAGCGTATACCCCTCGCCGCCCAGCGTCACGCCGGCGGCGGTGGCGCCCATCGTGGCGGCGGACAGCTCCGTAGCCGCGGCGCCGATGATAGAGAGGCGCAGCCAGGCCATGGGGCCGCCGATTGCGGACATCAGGCCCACCATGACGATAAACACGCCGCAGGCGGGGCCGATCGCGGAGATCAGGCCGATCTTAAAGGCCTGCCGGGGAAGCTGGGGGTCCAGATTGCACGCCTTTGTCGCCTTCTTCGCCTGACGGACATACAGAATGGCCTGTACCGCAGAGACGATGACGGTAAAACTGCAAAGGACCCAGAAAATAGGAAGATTGGATATTGCCAAATAGTCCATACGCTTTCTCCTTCTCTCATTGTTTTTGTTTCGCGTTCATTTGTCTCTAGTGCTGGCACCATTATAATCCAAACCGGGAAAAATAACAATAGAAAATTTCATACCCCCCAAAAATAAGCAGGTCAACCGGCTCAAACAATCCCCCTGACCCCGCCCGTCCCGTGTCCGGCGCCAGAAAAGGCAAAAAGGGCAAGGGCGCGAGATATCCTCTCTCAGGCGCCCTTGCCTTAATGATTGTATTAATTTTACTACGGAGCATACGCAACGTCAATGGTCGAATCCGACAAGAGTTTTTTGTATTTCTCGGCAAAGTTCTCCGGCATCTCACCCGGCGGCCTCCCAGGCCCGGTGCAGCGTTTCCCAGGACGGCATCCCGGCACGCAGGGCCTCCCAGGCGGGCATTGGAAACCTGGGGCGCCGCCGCAGCTCCGCGAAAGCGCCGTCCAGCGCCGCCATCTCTGACACCGCGTGGCGGCAGTGGTCCGACGCGGCCAGACGCCCCAGCGTCGTCTTCTCCATGACCCACAGCATGGCGCCCATGGCCGTCCGCCGAAGGCCGGGGACAAACCAGCGGTCGTCCCCCTCCGGCAGGATGGCCAGCATCTGCTGGTACTGCATGACGGCGAAGACGGCGTCGTAGCGCACGCCGGAATCCAGTGTATCCGTGATCTCCGGCCGGTCCACGGTGTCGCTCCGCTGGAGATAGTGGCGGATCGCCAGACCCCGCTCCTCCAGGTCCCGCTTTCGCTGTCCCCGGGCCAATAGGGTCACATCGTTCCCCGCCCCGCACAGCACATGGGCCAGATAGCTTCCGATGACCCCCGCGCCATACACCAGCACCTTCATGTCTCCGGTGCCTCCCTTCCCCGGGCCGTCTCAAACGCGTGCTCCGGCAGGGCCGCCGCCAGCACGCAGGCCGCGTCCAGCAGCTCGTCCTCCGTCAGCGCCAGCTCCATCCTGGGGATCAGCCCCTGGAGCCGCTCCACCTTTCTTTTAAAGTCCCTGGCCAGCAAAAAGCCCGTGTCCGTCAGATACACTTTTCCATACCGCTCCCGCACCAGCAGCCCCCGGTCCATCAGGACCCCCAGCATCCTCGTCACGGAGGGCTTGGACACCGCCAGAGCCTTGGCGATCTCCACGGCGCCCACGTCCGGCGTTGTCCGGCCCAGGTCGTAGATCGCCAGCAGATAGCGCAGGTGGGTCTCCGTCAATTCCATGGTCTTTCCCCCTCACTTGAAACTCAAAAGGAGACGCGGACAGCTTTTCTTTGCCCGCGTCTCCTTCCACTTGGTGCTCCTGTTTATTTGTGATGGCAGCCGCCGCAGCTGCTGCAATCGCCGTTGCAGTGTCCGCCCGCTTTGTGGGACTTCCACAACGACCGGGCGGCCAGGGCCACTACGACGACCAGGACCGCGATGACAATTGCGTTTCCAATGATACTGGGCATCGCTGTGCCCTCCTTTCAAAAATTACTTCTTCGCGGCGGCAGCGGCCACGGAAGTCAGATGATGCGTGTCGTTGTCAGGCTGATAGCCCTTGCGGAACAGCAGATAGATGATGCCGGCCAGCAGGACGACAGCCACCACGGTCCAGATGCTGAAGGGAGCGACGCCGCCGATCAGGCCGCCGATCTGATAGACGATCAGCGCGCACACATAGGCAAAACCGCACATGTAGCCGATGGCGCCCAGGGTCCACTTCCAGTTGTTCATCTCGCGCTTGATGGCGCCCATGGCGGCGAAGCAGGGAGCGCACAGCAGGTTGAAGACCATGAAGCTGTAAGCGGAGAAAGCGTTGTAGTCGCCGGCGATCATCGTCCAGATGTCGGCGCTGTCCTCCAACAGGTCAGCGTCACCGGCATAGTGGTACAGCACGCCGAAGGTGTTGACGACCTCTTCCTTGGCGATCAGGCCGGTGATGGTGGCGACAGCGGACTTCCAGCCGTCGTTGATCCAGCCCAGAGGGATGAAGAGCCAGGCAATGGCGTTGCCGATGACGGCCAGCAGAGAGTCGTTGTTGTCCTCGACAGCCTGCCACACGCCGTCCACGAAGCCGTAGCCCTGGAGGAACCACAGGATGATGGAGGAGAGCAGGATGATGGTGCCGGCGCGCTTGATGAAGGACCAGCCGCGCTCCCAGGTGGCACGCAGAACGTTGCCGGCGGAGGGCAGGTGATAGGTGGGCAGCTCCATAACGAAGGGAGCGGGCTCACCGGCGAAAGCCTTGAACTTCTTCAGCATGATGCCGGAGATGACCACAGCAGCGATGCCGATGAAGTAAGCGGAGGTCGCCACCCAGGCGGAGTTGCCGAACAGAGCGCCGGCGAACAGGCCGATGATGGGCATCTTGGCGCCGCAGGGGATGAAGCCGGTGGTCATGATGGTCATTTTCCGGTCACGGTCCTGCTCGATGGTACGGGAGGCCATGATGCCGGGCACGCCGCAGCCGGTGGCCACCAGCATGGGGATGAAGCTCTTGCCGGACAGGCCGAAGCGGCGGAAGATGCGGTCCATGATGAAGGCGATACGGGCCATGTAGCCCACGTCTTCCAGAATGGCCAGCAGGAAGAACAGCACCAGCATCTGAGGCACAAAGCCCAGCACGGCGCCGACGCCGGCCACGATGCCGTCCTGGATCAGGCCGTACAGCCAGCCGCCCTCAGCGACGCCCAGCGCGCCCAGGATGGTGTCAAACAGGCCGGGGACCCACTCGCCGAAGAGCACGTCGTTGGCCCAGTCAGTACCCATGGTGCCGATGGAGATGGCCCAGCCGCCCATGGCGATGGCATAGATCAGGAACATGACCACCGCGAAGATGGGCAGAGCCAGGACGCGGTTCGTCACGATCTGGTCGATCTTATCAGAGGCGGACAGGCTGCCCTTGGCGGCCTTCTTCTTAACGGCCTTGGTGACAACGCCGTTGATGTACGCGTAGCGCTGGTTGGTGATGATGCTCTCGGCGTCGTCGTCCAGCTCCTTCTCGCAGTCCACGATGTGGGCCTCCAGATGCTCGGCCAGCACCTTGTCCAGCTTCAGGTCTTCCAGGACCTTCTCGTCGCGCTCGAAGATCTTGATGGCGTACCAGCGGAGATACTGGTCGTCCACCTTGCCCTGAACGGACTCCTCGATGTGGGCGATGGCGTGCTCCACGCTGCCGGTGAACACGTGGGGCAGCTCGCCGGCCTTGTGGGACTGGGCCAGCGCCACGGCCTTCTCCGCCGCGGCCACGCCGCCCTCGCCCTTCAGGGCGCTCATCTCCACGACCTCGCAGCCCAGGGCGGCGCCCAGCTTGGCAAGGTCGATCTTGTCGCCGTTCTTGCGGACCAGGTCGATCATGTTGACCGCCACCACAACGGGCAGGCCCAGCTCGATCAGCTGGGTGGTCAGATACAGGTTGCGCTCGATGTTGGTGCCGTCCACGATGTTCAAGATGGCGTCGGGCTTCTCGCCCACCAGATAGTTCCGGGCCACCACTTCCTCCAGCGTGTAGGGGGACAGGGAGTAGATGCCGGGCAGGTCCTGGATGATGACATCCTTATGGCCCTTCAGCTTGCCCTCCTTCTTCTCCACGGTGACGCCGGGCCAGTTGCCCACATACTGGCTGGAGCCGGTCAGGCTGTTGAACAGGGTGGTTTTACCGCAGTTCGGGTTGCCCGCCAGCGCGATTTTGATTTCCATTATTCTCTCCTTCCAGAAATGTTAGTTTTGGCTAACTTTTCGCTTTTTTATCAGGCGGCTCCCGCCGCCCCATGGTTTACGATTTACTGCACCTCGATCATTTCCGCGTCGGCCTTGCGCACGCTCAGCTCATAGCCGCGCACGTTCAGCTCCATCGGATCGCCCAAAGGCGCGACTTTACGGACGTAGATCTCCACGCCCTTGGTAATGCCCATATCCATGATGCGGCGCTTCACCGGGCCCTCCCCGTGGAGCTTCGCAACGGTAACGGTCTCGCCCACCTTTGCGTCCTTCAGAGTTTTCATGCCATTTCTCCTCCTTTAAATCATGATCCGGTTCGCCATGGTTTTGTCCAGCGCTATCCGGCTCTCCTTCACCTGCAGGATCAGGTTTCCCGCGATCTCGCTGACGACCGTCACATCGCTGCCCACCACGAAGCCCAACTCGGCCAGGTGCTGGCGGATCTCGTCCTTGCCAGTGATCTTGCGGATCGTCACGGTCTCGCCCGCCTTTGCCATCGTCAACGGTATCATATGTATCCCTCCGCAGAGAATTAGTTTGAGCTAACCAACTGCCCAAAAAAGAGTGGTTAGATAGCCCTAACCGCCGATATTCAGAGTTTAACTCCTCTAACTGCGTTTGTCAAGCCCTGGCAGAGAATTTTCCTCGGTTCGCCTGTCGGTTTGTACCAACCGAATGGCAAACGATCCCTCAAGGACAAATTTTTTATGGATTTTCACAAGGGCTTTCCATCGGTGCCCTGTAAAAAGGCAGAGGAACGGGATCTCCCGTTCCTCCGCGGACCCCAGGCGAAAAAAAGAGGTCCCTCCATCCGTGCAGGTCCGGCCAGTCACGCTCAGCGCGCCCCTTCAAACGCCTCGATCTCCGCCAGGAACGCCTTGCCGTAACGCCCCGCCTTGGCGCCGCCCACACCGCTGACGGCGCGGAGCTCCTCCATGGTCCGGGGACGGGCCAGCGCCATCTCCCGCAGGGTCTTGTCGGTAAACACCACATAGGCGGGCACGCCCTGCATCCGGGCGATTTTGGCCCGAAGCGCCCGCAGGTTCTGGAACAGCTCCGCCGCCGGACCATCCAGCTCCGCGGAAGCGGACCCGCGGCTGACGGCGGGCCGCTCCTCCCTCACCGTCTTCATGATCAGGGACGGGCCGTTCCGCGCGATGTCCTCCGCCCGCTCCCCCAGCCGCACCACCGGGTACTGGCCGGGGCTCAGGGTCAAAACGCCCTCGTCCAGCAGGAAGCGGATGCGCTCCCGGACCTCCTTCTGGGTCAGGCCGCTCAGGGCGCCGTAGCTCCGCTCCCGGTCCAAGTGATATTTGCGCACCTTTTCCGTCTCCGCGCCGCACAGGGTCTCCGCCACCAGCCCGACGCCGAAGGCCTGGTTCAGCTCTTCCACGCAGGCCACGATGGCCCGGGCCTCCCGGCCCACGTCCACCTCCTCGAAGTTGTGGAGACAGTTGTAGCAGGTGCCGCAGTAGTCCGGGGCGAACTCCCCGAAGTACTGCAAAATATACTGCCGCAGGCAGCGCCGTGTCCGGCAGTAGCCCGTCATCCGCCGCAGGCGCTGGAGATCCCGCTCCCGCAGCGTCTCCGCCGTGCGGGCGTCCAGCCCCTCCCGGAGCTCGCTGTGGGTGATGAGGAACTCGCCTGTCCGCACGTCCTGGCCGCTGTACAGCAGGACGCAGCTGGCGGGCAGGCCATCCCGTCCGGCACGGCCCGCCTCCTGATAGTAGCTCTCAATGTCCTTGGGCATGTTGTAGTGGATGACGTACCGCACGTCGGACTTGTCAATGCCCATGCCGAAAGCGTTGGTGGCCACCATCACCTGGGCCCGGTCATACAGGAAATCCTCCTGGTTTTGCCGCCGCTCCTCCGCCTCCAGTCCGGCGTGATAGCGGGTGGCTGGAACGCCCCGCTCCCGGAGAAAGCCACACACCTCCTCCACGTTCTTCCGGGTGGCGCAGTAGACGATGCCGCACTTGCCGGGGCGGCCCTTCACCAGCTCCAGCAGGGCCGCCTTTTTGCTGTCTGGCTGCTGGACCTCGAAATACAGGTTCTCCCGGTCAAAGCCGGTGGTGACGCGCAGCGGGTCCTCCAGCTTCAGCAGCGATTCGATATCCTCCTTCACGTCCGGCGTGGCGGTGGCGGTGAAAGCCCCGATCGGCGGCCGCTTGGGCAGGGAGGCCACAAAGGCCGGGATGTTTAAGTAGGAGGGCCGGAAGTCCTGCCCCCATTGGGAGATGCAGTGTGCCTCGTCCACCGCCACCAGAGAGATGTCCGCGCGCTCCGCGAAGGAGCGGAAGCCCTCGGTCTCCAGCCGCTCCGGGGCCACATAGATAATTTTGTACCGCCCCGCCTTCGCCCTGTCCAGGGCCAGCAGGTACTGTTTGAAGGTCAAACTGCTGTTGAGGAACGCCGCCGGGACGCCCATCTGCACCAGCTGCGTCACCTGGTCCCGCATCAGCGACACCAGCGGCGAGATCACCAGCGTGATGCCCGGCAGCAGCAGCGCCGGGATCTGGTAGCAAATGGACTTCCCCGCCCCGGTGGGCATGATGGCCAGGGCGTCCCGGCCCGCGAGCAGCGTGTCGATAATGTCCTCCTGCCCGCCCCGGAAGGCGTCGTAGCCGAAGTAGGTTTTTAAGGCTTCCTCTTTTGTCATGGGGCGATGTTCCTTTCTCTTGCAAAGCGCTGGCCCCATCATAGCACAGTTTTGGCTGAAAGTCCCCTGTTTTATTTCCTCTCCATTTCAAAGCCGGACCGGCTCCGGGTTGTAGATCATGCAAATGATCTGGGTACTGACCAGTTCCGTTATGACATCCCGACTGTCAAGATACTGTAACCACAATGGTTGAAAAGGGAAAATCCTTTTCAGTTTTCGGCCCGTCTGGTGGAAACGGACGCGCCGCGTGTGGAGAAGGACGGCAAGCGCTCTCTTGTAAATCAGGAAGGACCCGGCCCGCGGCCAGGTCCCTCTCCTTATCCCAGATAGCTCAGCAGCCGCCCGGTCTCCAGCGCCGCCAGGGTGCGCACGCCGTCGAAGTCCACATAGGGATTGTAGACCGCCTCCAGCTTGTCGTGGTTGGCCTTGGCGTCTTTCAGCGCGCTGACGCCCTCCTCCCGGAGAAGCGTCACCATCCGGCTCTGGAACCGCAGACGGGCCTTTCCCGCCACCTCCGTCATGGCGTCCAGCCGGATGCGGCGGAAGGGCTTCCGGCCGTAGTCCATCCCGGGCCGGGAGGTGACAAATGCCAACCCCAGCCCCGGCACCAGCAGGTGCTCCATGCGCCCCGGCTCCTCCGGGGACGGGCAGACGACGGTATCCCAGCCGTTTGCTGCCGCCGCGTCATGGAGCCGGGCCAGGGCGGGTCCCGCCAGCTCCCAGCTGTCCGCGAACTCATAGACTTTGGGGCACAGGGCGTCCACGCTGTCAAACCGCCAGACATAGCCCTTGTGGGTGATGCTGCCCAAAAAGCGCCGGATGGTCCTCCCCCGCTGTCCGCCCTTCTGGCGCAGCTCCCGGGCGATGATGCCGTCCACCCGCCGTTGAGCCCGCGCCCCGTCAAAGCTCCCGCGCACCGCCGCCACCGCGTCCAACTCCACCTGCCGGGCGGCTTTCAGGCTGTGGTAGGCCCGCACATAGGCGTCCTTGTACGCGTGGGTGTGAGCCTTCACCTCCTCGGCGGCGGCCTTGGCGGCGGTCAGGTCATAAAACCGCCCCAGGTCCACATACCGGTCCACCGCCGCCGGGTATTTTGGCTCAAGGACGTGGGGGCTGGTGCCGTCCGCCACGGCGCATTTCAGCTCCGGAAGCACCACGCCGTCCAGGGAGTCCGGGTCGCCGGAGCACCACAGGTACTCCACCGCCGTGCCCGCTTCCTCCATCGCCTTGCCCAGCGCCCGCATAAAGGTGTTCTTCCCCACGCCGGGGCCGCCCTTCAACACCATCAGGTCGTATGTATCCTCGATGTCCACCATCTCCGGGAACAGATTTTGAAAACCGTCGCCGCTGTTGGCGCCGACAAAAAAGTTCGTTACCTGTGCCATCACTGTCTCCTCCAAATCCGATTTCATTTTCAGGCTATGCCAAAACGCCTTGGCCTGACAGTGTTTTTTCAGGAAATTTCAGCCAAAGCAAAATTCATAGTGAAATCCCTGGCGCTTTTTGGTATAATAAGAAAAATGTCGATTCGAACGGGGAGCTATTCATGGACGAGCAATACACACCGATCATCAGCGAAGAGGAACGGGCCGCCCGTCGGGCACGGCGCGCCGCGGCCCGTAAGCGGAAGCAGCAGGCCCTGCGCCGCAGGCGGATGCTGCAAACGCTTCCGGCAGTGGTGTTTCTACTGGTGCTGGCGGGCTTTCTTCTGTTCCGGGACGGCAATGAAAAAACCGAACAGGAACCCCCGGACGACGCCTCCGCCCTTTCCGCCGCGGCGCCGGAGATCGTCCCGGAGGAGCCGGAGGCGCCCTATGCCGCCGTGGAGACCGCCGCCACCGTCCGCCTGGGAGACGCCGTCAACAGTGGCTACGCCGTCCTCATCGACCTCCAGTCCGATACCATTCTGGCGGAAAAGGAGGCCCGCACCGTCATCAGCCCCGCGTCCATGACGAAGATCATGACCCTGCTGGTGGCGGCGGAACACGTGACCGATCTGGATGACACCTTCACCATGACCATTGATATTACAGATTACTGCTACGTCAACGACTGCAGCGTGGTTGGCCTGATGGTGGGCGAGACCGTCTCCGTCCGGGAGCTGCTGTACGGCACCATCCTCCCCTCCGGTGCCGACGCCGCCATGGGTCTGGCCGTATACACGGCCGGCTCCCACGAGGCCTTCGTGGAGCTGATGAACCAAAAGGCGGAGGAGCTGGGGCTTTCGGAGACCACCCACTTCACAAACTGCGTGGGTCTTTATGATGAGGCCCACGCCTGCACGGCCTACGACATGGCGATGATCCTGAAAGCCGCCATGGACAACGACCTGTGCCGAGAGATTATGAATGCCCGCACCTACGAGACCGTCCCCACAGCAGACCACCCGGACGGGCAGATCCTCTCCAACTGGTTCCTGCGGCGCATCGAGGACAAGGACACCGGCGATGTGGAGGTCGTCGGCGCCAAGACGGGCTATGTGGTGCAGTCCGGCTCCTGCGCCGCCAGCTGCGGCGAGGACCCTGACGGCAACCGCTACATCTGCGTCACCGGCGACGCCACCAGCAACTGGCAGGCCATCTACGACCACGCGGCGCTGTATCTGGAATACTGCAATTAAAAAGAAGGCCGTTCCCGGATGGGAACGGCCTTCCTCTATGGCGCTGTTGCAGGCGGCGATCCTCTGCCGGACGGCCTCCGGGCCCCTGCCCGGCGGATACTCCGCGAAGACGCGGCCCCGGTGGGGCGGGTATCTGGTCTTGCAGGTCCCGCTCTCCGCCCGCTTACAGAAACACCTCGTTCTCCTTCGGCTCCTGGAAATTCGCCTCCAGCATCGCCACATGGGAGAGAAACGCCGGGTCGTCGAAATACTTGGCCCCCTTGGTGCACTTGCGGACGCACCGCTGACACTTGATGCAGGTGCCGGGGACGCTCGCCACATTCCGCGGGTCAATGGCCCCCATGGGGCACAGCCGGGCACAGGCGCCGCAGTTGGTGCATTTGGCGAGATAGGTCTTGGGCTTGGCCTTCAGGAACTTGGCGGGCGCTCCGTCGGTCCCCTTGGGGATGTAGTAGGGCGCGTCCGGGTCGCCGGGGACCCGCACCGGCTCCGGAATATCTGACAAGGTTTTTACCTTGTCACCAATTTTTTTAGAAAATGTCTTTGCCTCAAACAGGTCGCTCCAGCCGGGACGGCCGTAGGCCAGCTCATCCGTGAAGGCGTGGCGGCCCACGAACGCCCCCGCCGCAATTGTATGGAAGCCGTTCCCCTCCAGCAACGCGCACAGCTCCGCCAGGGAGTTCTCATAGCCCCGGTTGCCGAACAGCACCACAGGCACCGCCAAGGCGCCGTTCCCCCGCAGCCTTTCCCGGAAATCCGGCATGATCCTGTTGGGCATCCGCCCCGCGTAGGTGGGCGTCCCCACGACCACCAGGTCTTTTTCTGTAAAGGAATATTCCTTTTCACGTTCTTCAGGCCGTGTAAAGCACACGCGCTCCAGCGGCAGGCCCAATCCGGCAACCAGCTCCGATCCGATGGTGTCCACCACCTTGTCCGTGGTGCCGGTGGCGCTGTAGCACAGCGTCCAAACCCTGTTGATCTCCATGACCGTTCCCCCTTTTGCGGCAACAGGCGCCCGGGTCTCCCCGGCGCCTGTTGGTCTGTCACAGTGTGAAATCCTCTGCTTTCAGCTTTTCCGTCTCCAGCACCGCCGGACGGGGCGGCACCCGTTTCAGCGGGTCGTACCTGAACGCCCGGCAGTGGTGCTCCACAGGAACGACGCCCCGCTTGACGCAGGCCACCTCCCGTTCGTTGATCTGCTGTCCCCGCTGGCAGTAGACACACCGCGGGTCCATTTTCCGAAACATCATCTGATCTTCCTCTTCTCCTGCGCAACACAGAATTCCTAATTCCTAACTCCTCATTATAAGCAGTACAGCCTGACGGCCTCGTCCTCCACGGTGGCTTTCACCTGGGTGACGGGGTTTTCGTAGCTGTCGATGATTCTGGTGGCCATCGGGTCCTCCAGCTCCTTCTGGATGGTCCGCCGCAGGTTCCGGGCACCATAGGTCCGGGAGTAGGACTTTTTCGTCAGGAAAGCCACCAGCGCGTCGTCATAGGTCAGGAAGATCCCCTTCTCCTTCAGGGACGCCGCCAGTTCCTCCAGCATGATGCGGGCGATGCCCTGGAAGTTCTCCTCGGACAGGCGGTTGAAGGTGATGACCGCGTCCACGCGGTTGATGAACTCCGGCCGCAGGAACTGCTGCAGGGCCTTCATGGCCCGGTCCGCGTCCTGCTCCTGCTGGGTGCGGCCAAAGCCCACGGTGCCCTCCTTGGTGGCGCTGCCGGCGTTGGAGGTCATGACGATGATGGTGTTCTCGAAATTGACCTTGCGGCCGTGGGCGTCGGTGATCTCGCCGTCATCCAGAATCTGCAGCAGCACGTTCAGCACGTCGGGGTGGGCCTTTTCGATCTCGTCGAACAGCACCACGGCGTAGGGCTTGCGGCGAATCTTCTCCGTCAGCTGGCCCGCCTCGTCATAGCCCACGTAGCCGGGAGGAGAGCCCACAATGCGGGACACGGAGTGCTTCTCCATAAATTCGGACATGTCCAGCCGAATCAGGGCGTCCGGGGTGTTGAACAGATCGGTTGCCAGCTGCTTCACCAGCTCCGTCTTGCCCACGCCGGTGGGGCCGACAAAGATGAAGCTGACGGGCTTGTGCTTGGGGCTGATGCCCACCCGGTTCCGGCGCACGGCGGCGCTGACGGCGGCGATGGCCTCGTCCTGGCCGATGATGTGCTCCTTCAGCCGGTTTTCCAGCTGGCTCAGCCGCTGGAACTCCTGTTCCCGAATCTTGGAGGCGGGAATCTTCGTCCACAGCTCGATGACGTGGGCCAGATTCTCCATGGTCAACTGGGGGTCGCCCTTCTCGATCAGGGCGTTCAGCTCCGTGGTCAGCTGCAGCTCCCGGCTCTTCAGGAAGGCCATGCGCTCGTAATCCGGCTCGGCGCCGTCGGCGGAGGCCTTCTCCTCCAGCATGGTCCGCTCCTTCTCGTAGTCGTCCAGCTCCCGCTGGATCTGCATCCGCCGGGAGATGTCCGGGTCCTTCAGATTCACGTCGGAGCAGGATTCGTCAATGAGGTCGATGGCCTTGTCCGGCAGGAAGCGGTCAGTGATGTACCGCTCGCTCAGCAGCACCGCCTGACGGAGGATGCCGTCGGAGATCTTCACGCCGTGGAACTTCTCGTAGTTGGGGGCCAGACCCTTCAAAATCTTAACGGAGTCCTCGATGGAGGGCTCGTTCACCGTCACCGGCTGGAAGCGGCGCTCCAGGGCGGTGTCCTTTTCGATGGACTTGCGGTACTCGTTGAACGTGGTGGCGCCGATGACCTGGATCTCGCCCCGGCTCAGGGCGGGCTTCAGGATGTTGGCGGCGTTCATACTGCCCTCGGCGTCGCCGGCGCCCACGATGTTGTGGACCTCGTCGATCATCAGGATGATGTTGCCCAGGCGCTTTACCTCGTCGATGAGGCCCTTCATGCGGCTCTCGAACTGGCCCCGGAACTGGGTGCCGGCCACCAGGGCCGTCAGGTCCAGCAGGTGGACCTCCTTCTCCCGCAGCTTGAAGGGCACGTCGCCGTCGGCGATGCGCTGGGCCAGCCCCTCGGCGATGGCGGTCTTGCCCACGCCCGGCTCGCCGATCAGGCAGGGGTTGTTCTTCTGGCGGCGGTTCAGGATCTGGACCACCCGCTCGATCTCCTCCTTCCGGCCAATGACCGGGTCCAGCTTGCCGTCCTTGGCCCGCTGGGTCAGGGAGATGCAGTAGTTCTCCAGATATTTCCGCTTGCCGTTCTTCGGGTCCTTGCGGTCCTTGTCCCGGCGGTCCCGGGCGCCGCCCTCCTCGGAGGCGGACTCCCCCTTGGCCGCGTCGCCGCCGGAGAACAGGCGGTTCAGGAACGGAAAGGTGGCGGTCTTGCCCTCTTCCTCCTCGTCGTCTCCGTCCCCGCCGGGCAGGTCCTCGATATTCTCCACGCCGTTCATGGCCTGCATCATCTCGCTGCTGAGGGTCTCCAGATCCTCGTCGGAGATGCCCATGCGCTTCATCATGTCGTCCACCTGGGGCAGGCCCAGGTCCTTGGCGCACTTCAGGCACAGGCCCTCGTTGACGGTCTTGTCGCCCTCCAGCTTGGAGATGAACACCACGGCGACGTTCTTTTTACATCTTGAACAAAGTGTAGGCTGCATCGTATAACCTCCAGAGTTATTGCAGAAACGACAGCACGCTCAGGGGCGTATGCGTCGTGAATATGCTTAAAATATGTGCCTCGGTCCAGGGCTCCGTCTCAAAGGAGACCCCCAGTCGTCTGGCCGCCCAGACCGCCAGGAACAGCAGCAGCGCCCCCTGCAGAAGGCCCAGCAGTCCGCCGCCCAGGGCGTTGGCGCCGCGCAGGCCCGGCAGCTTCATCAGCAGGTCCATGGCCCGTGCCAGAATGTTCAGCAGTATCAGCAGGGCCAGAAAGGAAAGAATGTACAGCACGCCGTAGATCATGGACTGCGCCACGCTCTCCACCACCGCCGTGGCGACGGACACGCCGGTGTCCCGCACCGTCTCCCGGGCGCTCTCCGCCAGGGAGTCCCGCACGTCCGCGTCCAACCCCAGCAGGGCCAGCAGGTCCTCGATCTGGAAGTCGCCCTCCACATCCGCCTCCGGCATTTGGACACCGTCCTCCCGGGCGGTCATGGCCTCGTCCACCCGCGCGGCGATGCGCTCACTGATGATGGGCGCCGCCAGTCTGGCCGCCGGGCCGGAGAACGTGGCCGCGATCATCCCGGCCCCCACCAGGGCAGCCACCACGATGAGCAGCCCCGCCAGAGCCCGCAGCAGGCCCCGCTTCGCGCCACAGGCGGCGGCGCCTACCAAAAGGATGACCACAATTGCATCTATTATAGCAGGTGTTGTCAAAGTTTCCTACCTTTCCGCGTGTAAACGTTTTGTGAATTCCCCTGAAATTTTTGCCCTCCAATGGGCAAAAGGCGGCGCGCCCGCCGGCATTGAGTGAGGCCCGAAAAACGCGCGCCCCTGATCAGCAGGCAGGCACTCAGGGCAGGAACAGCCCGGCGGATTCCGAGGACAGCAGCAGCACGGAGCCGTCCGTCCGCATCAGGACCTCCTTGGCGTAATCGGTGCCGTTCAGGGAGGCGTAGACCTGCAGGTCCTGGTTATAGACCACCAGCCGGTTCGTATACAGCACCGCCAGATACCGTCCGGCGGCGGAGACGCTCAGGACCTCCTCGTTGACATCCAGAGACCCCAGCTCCGTCCCCTCCGGGTCCACCGTCACCAGACGGCCCACACTGCCGGACTGATAGCGGTTCAGCAGCAGCACGGCAAAGCCGTCGCCGGAGAGGTCGTAGTCCCGCAGATAGGCCCCGCCGTAGGCATAGCTGGCCGTGACCTCTCCATTGGCGCCGGCAAAGGTCAGGCAGGTATCAGACACAGTGGCCACCTTTCCCCCCTGCTGGCCGATGGCGGCCACCAGTCCGTCGGTCACGTCGTAATTCGCCACGGGCTCTGTCTGCGTCACGTCGTACAGCACCACATTGCTGACGAACACGCTGTTCTCCTGGCCCAGCGTCACAGCCGCCAGGGTGGCGCAGTCGTCCGTCACATAGGCGTCCGTCACAAACCGCCGGGAGGAGTTGAAGGTGAACACCAGCTCCATGTCCCGGTCGTACACGCTGACGCAGCCCTTGTAGCCCCGCTTTTCCGCCGTTACCGCCAGCCAGCCCTCCTGGTTCAGCGTGGCGGCAATGAAGGGCTCGTCCTCGTCGGCGGTCAGGTGCATGACCTGGCCGCTCTCGTCCACCACATACAGCGCAAGACCGCCCACGTCGTAGGCCACGGCCCGGCCGCCGCCCCGGCTCAGCGCCGGAGCGGCCATGCTGACATTCACGGACCAGACCTCGCCGCCGTCCGGGTCCAAAACCCGGAGGCTGGTCTCGGACAGCACCGCCAGCTTCTCCCCCAGCACGGCGAAGCGGTTGTTGGAGGAGGCGTCGTAGTCGTAGACCGCCTCGCCGCCCACCTTTTCCACGCTGCCGTAGTTGAGATAGCGGCGCAGCACGTCAAAGCCGGTGCCATCCCGGTAGGCGGCCAGCACCACCACCGCCAGCACGATCACCAGCGTCAGGAAAAACACCCAGAAGCCCCGCGGTTTGCGGCGCTTCTTCGGCTTCTCCTCGCCGTCGTCGTCATTCCAGATGTCTCTCGTCGTGTCAGCCATTCAGTCGCTCATCCTCATACCATAGTCTCGTCAGATACAGCCCGCCGGGCGGCACTGTCGGCCCCGCGGCGGTGCGGTCGCCGCTCTCCAGAATGGCGGGGATGTCCTCCGGGCGGAATTTGCCCTCCGCCGCGTAGAGGACGGTGCCGGTGATGGCCCGTACCATGTTATACAAAAAGCCGTTGGCGCAGACCTTCAACTCCAGCAGGTCGCCGCTGCGGGTCACGTCGCACCAGTAGACGGTGCGGACGGTGGACTTCGTCTCCGTCCCCACGCTGCGCACCGCCCGGAAGTCGTGGGTGCCCACGAACTGGCGGGCCGCCTGGTTGAGAAACGCCTCGTCCAGGTGCTTGGGATAGAAATACGCCCGGTTGACATAAAACGGGTTTTTGAACCGGGAGTTGTAGATGCGGTACGTGTACTCCTTCTTGATGCAGGAGCCGATGGCGTTGAAGTCCTCCGGCACCTCAAAGGCCTCCTTCACCGCGATATCCTCCGGTGTGTGGGTGTTGACGGCAAAGGGCAGGCGGTCGATGGGGATGCGGGACTCCGTGCGGAAGTTGGCGATGTAGTGCTCCGCGTGGACGCCGGCGTCAGTGCGGCCGCAGCCGGTCAGGTGCACCGGGGCGCCGGTGATCTTCGCCAGGGCGTTTTGCAGCGTCTCACAGACGGAGACGGCGTTTTTCTGCACCTGCCAGCCGTGGTAGGCGGTGCCGTTGTACATCAGTTTTAAGGCGATGTTGCGCATGGTGTGTAAAACTCCTTATTCAGGCCAGACGACGATGGGGCGACCAGACAGCGGCATTTCCTCCGTATGGTCCCACCGCATGGCGCGCTTTTCAAAAATCGGGAACTCATACCGCAGGCCGAACGCGTCCGTACAGGCGTAGCACAGCCGCATACAGTCCCCCTGAGCGCAGTCCAGGCCGACACTGTCCAAAACCTCCCCATCCGCTTCCACGCGGATGTTGTCCGGCATCTGCCGCCCGGTGAATACCAGCGTCCCGTTCCGGTAGACCCGGAATTCGCCGTCCGACGCCTGTACCTCGTTTCCCGCCGGGTCCATCAGGTCAGCGCTCCAGTCGCACTGGTAAAACTTCTCCTCCTGGCTGTTGTAGTGCCAGGACGTGCCGCCATAGCGGAACTGCACCGGCAGCAGTTCCGCCACGGAATCGCTGCTGAACAGCACCGTGTCGTCCTCCAGCCGCAGCTCCAGTCCCATCTCCAGGTCCAGAGGGAATGTCGTTGTCATTCCATAGGTCCCGTCCTCATTCCGGCTGAGACAGTCCAGCTTCCAGGCCATGCGGTATGGCTCGCCCACCTGGCAGAAGCCGATCCCCGTGTTATACTCCTCCGCATCCGGAAGCTCCGCGATGATATCCACAGTCAGCATCCGGTCTTTCACATTCACCGACGCGTTGGCAAACCGGACGGAGGGCGCCGGCTTGTTCTGAGCGGCCTGTGCCGCCTCCAGAGCGGCTTCCGTCCCGTCCAGGCGCTCCGTCAGCGCGTCCAGGGCCTGATGGCTGTCCGTCAAATCCTCCCGCAGGCCGCCGATCACCGCTCCCTGCACCACAACAACGATCAACAGCGCGGCGCTCAGCGCCAGGGACAGCATCTGCATCCAGTTCTTTTTCACGACAAAGCCTCCTGTCTCCGCGCCGTCAGAGGGGCGCAAGCGCCCACTGCCCGGTCATCTCCAAAGCTTCCTGATTCTTAGATTCCAAACCGCCCCAGCACGATGACGCCGGCGGTGACGACGCATCCCGCGCCCAGCGCCACCCAGTCCCGGCGCTGGTATTGCAGCACGTGGAGCTTCGTCCGGCCCTCGCCGCCGTGGTAGCAGCGGCACTCCATGGCCGTGGCCAGCTCGTCCGCCCGGCGGAAGGCGCTGATGAACAGCGGCACCAGGATGGGGATCAGGGCCTTGGCCTTCTGGATGATGTTGCCGCTCTCAAAGTCCGCGCCCCGGGCCTTCTGGGCGGACATGATCTTGTCCGTCTCCTCAATCAGGGTCGGGATGAACCGCAGGGCGATGGACATCATCATGGCCAGCTCATGGACCGGCACACGGAAGCGCTTCAGGCCGTTCAGCAGCCGCTCCAGACCGTCGGTCAGGCTGATGGGGCTGGTGGTGTAGGTCATCAGGAAGGTGCCCATGATCAGCAGCATGATGCGCACCACCATGAACACGGCGTTGCGGATGCCCGCGTCGGAGATCCGCAGGATGCCCCACTCCAAAACATAGCGGTCGCCGGGGGTGAAAAACAGGTTCAGTACGCCGGTGAAGATAATGATGAACAGCACCGGCTTCAACCCCCGTACCAGGGCCTTCAGGCCCACCTTGGAGACGCGCACGCACACCGCCAGACACAGGGCCATGATGCCGTAGGTCACAAGGCCCTTGGCGCAGAACAGGGCAATGATATACAAGACCACCAGCAAAATCTTCGTCCGGGGGTCCAGCTTGTGGGCCAGGGTGGTGCCGGGGAAATACTGGCCCAGGGTGATGTCTTTCAGCATGCCGCACCGCCTTTCCGCAGCGCCACCAGCTGCCGCTCCAGCTCCTCCACCGTGTAGACGGCGGGGTCGATGTCCACGCCCCTGGCTTTCAGCGCCATGGCAACGCGGGTCACCTGGGGCACGTCCAGTCCGGCGGTGATCAGCTCGTCCGCCCGGGCGAACACCTCCGCCGGGGCGCCGCTCATCAGAATGTGGGCGCCCTTCAGCACCAGGATGCGGTCCACGTTCTGGGCGATCTCGTCCATGCTGTGGCTGACCAGAATCACGGTGGTGTGGCGGTTGCGGTGGAAGTCCCGGATGTTGGCCATCAGGTTCTCCCGTCCCGCCG
>CABSFC010000036.1 GCA_902476875.1 uncultured Oscillibacter sp.
CGCATACGCCGGGACCCGTCCAGTCCTTTCACTTCGCCTGCCGCATGGACAGGCTGATACGCTTTTTCTTCTCGTCCACTTCCAGGACCACCACCTTCACCACATCGCCGACAGAGACCACCTCCGACGGGTGCCTGATGAACTTATCCGCCACCTGGGAGATGTGGACCAGGCCGTCCTGGTGGACGCCGATATCCACGAACACGCCAAAATCGATGACGTTGCGGACCGTGCCCGTCAGGGTCATACCGGGCTTCAGGTCCTTCATCTCCAGCACGTCGGTGCGGAGGATGGGCTGGGGCAGATCGTCCCGGATGTCCCGGCCGGGCTTCAGCAGCTCGCCCACCACGTCCCGCAGGGTGGGCACGCCCACGCCCACGGCCTGGGCGGCCTTTTCCTCGCCGTAGGCTTTCACCCGGGCGGGCAGGTCCGTCAGGTTTCCGGCCTTCACATCCGCCAGCGTGTGGCCGGTCAGGGCCAGCAGCTGTTCCGCCGCCGCGTAGCTCTCCGGGTGGACGGCGGTGTTGTCCAGTACGCTCCCGCTCTCCGGCACCCGCAGGAAGCCCGCGCACTGCTGGAACGCCTTGGGGCCTAACTTCGGCACCTTTTTCAGCTGGGCCCGGGAGGTAAAGGGGCCGTTCTCCTCCCGGTAGGCCACCACGTTTTTCGCCGTGGCGGCGGTCAGGCCGGAGACCCGCTGCAGCAGGGACGGCGACGCGGTGTTCACGTCCACGCCCACGGCGTTGACGCAGTCCTCCACCACGCCGTTCAGGGCCTCGTCCAGCCGCTTCTGGGGCATGTCGTGCTGGTACTGGCCCACGCCGATGGCCTTGGGGTCGATCTTCACCAGCTCCGCCAGGGGGTCCTGCAAGCGCCGGGCAATGGACACGGCGGAGCGGAGGTTCACATCGTACTGTGGGAACTCCTCCGCCGCCAGCGGGCTTGCGGAGTACACGGAGGCCCCGGCCTCGGAGACGATCATGTAGCTGACCTTGTATCCGGCGGCGGACATCTGGTGGATCAGCTCCACCGCCATCTGCTCCGTCTCCCGGCTGGCGGTGCCGTTGCCGATGGCGATGTGCTCCACGCCGTTCTTTTTGATGAGCTTGGACAGGGCGGCGATGGCCTCGTTCTTCTGCCGCTCGCCGTAGGTGGGGTACACCACGGCGGTGTCCAGCACCTTGCCGGTGCCGTCCACCACCGCCACTTTACAGCCCATGCGGTAGCCGGGGTCCAGGCCCATGGTGACCCTGCCCTTTACCGGCGGCTGCATCAGCAACGGCCGCAGGTTCAGAGCGAACTGGCCGATGGCGCCCTCGCTGGCTGTGTCCGTCAGTGTGCCGCGGGCCTCCCGCTCCAGGGACGGGAACAGCAGCCGGTCGTAGGCGTCCTCCGCCGCGGCCTTGACGAACTCCATGGCCGCGCTGCCGGGGACCACCACATGGCGGCGGACGGTCCGCAGGGCCAGGTCACGGTCCAATTCGATGGAGACCTTTAATTTTTCCTCTTTCTCGCCCCGGTTGATCGCCAAAATCTGGTGGCCCTGGAGCCGGGAGAGGGCCTGGGAGAAATCGTAGTACAGGCGGTAGACGGTATCCTCCTCCGTGGCGGCGGCGCTGGTCAGCCTGCCGTTTTTCCCCAGCAGCTCCCGCAGCTGCCTGCGCAGGTCCGCGTCATCGCTGATCTGTTCCGCGATGATGTCGGAGGCCCCCGCTAAGGCGTCCTCCGCCGTCTCCACACCTTTTTCCGGATCGACATACTTTGCCGCCTCGGTCAGCGGATCCGGGCAGTCCGGCCCCTGGGCGAAGAGGACAGCCGCCAGGGGCTCCAGGCCCTTTTCGCGCGCCCGCGTGGCCCGGGTACGGCGCTTTTGCTTATAGGGCCTGTAGAGGTCCTCCACCTCCGCCAGCGTCCGGGCGGCGTCGATGGCCCGTGAGAGCTCCTCCGTCAGCTTGCCCTGCTCCTCAATGGCGGCCTTCACGGTCTCCCGCCGCTCCTGAAGGCCCCGCAGGTAGTTCAGCCGCTCCTCCAGCGTCCGCAGGGACGTATCGTCCATGGCGCCGTGGAGTTCCTTGCGGTAGCGGGCGATAAAGGGGATGGTGTTGCCCTCGTCCAGCAGCCGCGCCACGTTTTCCACGTGCTGGGGCTGTTTGTCCAGTTCCTTTGCCAGTTGTTGGATGATTGCGTCCATATTTGTTCCTTTCAGTTCCAAAAGCTGTGGGCAATTTCCGTCAGGGCGTCCGATCCCGGGGGCCGGTCCTGGGGAAGTGTTTCCAACTCGATGAAATATTTTACAAAAAAGTTCTCCACATCCGGGTCTCCATGCATCTCCGCCAGGACGCGGAACGATTCCTCCACTAGGCTGCTCCACTGGTACGGGAGGCCGGCGCAGCAGAGGGCCAGGTCCTTCAATCGGGGGCTGCCGCTGCCCCGCAGCAGCACCAGCGCCGCCCGGAGCTGGGGGCGGTATCGGAGGGGGTCCGCCAGCCAGCGCGCCAAATCGCTGTCCGTTGGATAGCCGGGGAGCTCCGCCGCCGACACCACGGCGTATTCCCGCATGGTGGGATATCTGCCTCCGGCGGCGCGGTATCCGTCAGGCCATTCCCGGTCGGCAAGGCGGCCTTCCGGAAGCTGCCTTTGAGAACCCTTCACGACATAGAACGGCTTCTGGGGCAGGTATTTGTTCGGATACGCCCCCGGCAGGTCCCGCGCCCGAACGTGAAACGGCCCAAACCATGCCGCCGTTGGCGTGGACACCGGCGGATAGCCGGGGACCTGGACCGGCTCATAGTCGTAGACAGCGGGCAGGATGGTCAGGCAGGGCATCATTCGGCCCAGCCGGGCGGCGGCAGCGGCCTTGTGGTGGCCGTCCAGCAGGATGGACAGCCCCTCCGCCACATGCAGGGCCACGCCCCGGGGCGGCGGGCCGGCCTGTTGGAAGCGCTCCATATAGTATTCCACCCGCTTCTCGTCCAGCCGGGACCGGCGCTGGGAGGGATACAGGAACACCGGCGCGCTGTCCGGATACTCGTATTCGTAATCGTCGTCCAGCAGCTGGACCACCGCCGTGGCGGGGGCGTCGGTCAGGCCGTCGGGCACGTCCCAGAAGAAATGTCCGCCGCCGTCGGCGGGATAGGCCTTCCCATCCGACAGGACGTACAGGCCCCGCTCCAACAGGCCCAGCAGGGGCGTCAGGGCCGGGATGGCGTCATCCAGGCGGGCAAATCCGCCGTTCAGCGTGTCCCGCACTGTTTCCAGTTCCGGGCAATCCGCCGTGTCCAGGCCCCAGCCGGTGGAGAGCATACTCTCACAGGTGGGGCAGCCGGGGTCGTCCCGGGACAGCAGAGGCGTGCCCCGCAGCGTCAGGCGGGAGAGATACCTCGTTCCCCAGTAGTTATCCGTCCGCTCCCCGCGCCCTTCCCAGCGGAGGGAGCCGCTGCCCTTCACATGGAGCAGCCGGGCCTGCCGGCACCAGGGCATGGTCAGGACATCCAGGTGGTTCGGGAAAACTTTTACCGTCTCCCGCTTCTGCCAAGGAAACCGCATAGCCTGCCTCCTGAAAAAGCAGGGCAAGCGCGCCGACCCTGCCCTGCTTCTGCATTTATTTATGATAAAGCCGCTTTGTCTCATACTGGGGCTCGCAGCTGACGTTGACGCCCAGGCGTTTCAGCAGCTTGTCGTCCACGTCGCTGAGGACCACGGAGAAGTGGGCGTCGCAGCCCCGGAGCTTGGGCAGCTGCTGCTGGGCCATCTCCGCCAGGGGGTTGGTCAGGGCGGAGATGGTCAGGGCCATCAGCACCTCGTCCGTGTGAAGGCGGGGATTCCGGTGGCCCAGATAGCGGGTCTTCAGGTCGCACACCGGCTCCAGCACCTGGGCGGAGATCAGCTCGAAGTGGTCGTCGATGCCGCCCACGGCCTTCAGCGCGTTCAGCAGCAGGGCCGAGGCGGCCCCCAGGGTGTCGGAGGTCTTGCCGGTGACCACCCGGCCGTCGGGCAGGACCATGGCCCCGGCGGGGCCGTTGGTGGTCTCCGCCTTCAAAAGCGCCGCGGACACCGCCGGGCAGATCTCCGGCGTAACGCCGCCCTGCTGCATCACCAGCTCCAGCTTGCGCACCGGCTCGTCCCCGGCCCGGCCCTGGAGCCGCTCCACACAGGCGGTGTAGTAGCGGCGCAGGATCTCCCGCCGGGAGGCGGCGCAGCAGACGTCGTCGTCCACGATGCAGTTGCCCGCCATGTTCACGCCCATGTCGGTGGGGGACCTGTAGGGGGACTTGCCCTGGATCTTCTCAAAGATGGCGTTCAGCACCGGGAAGATCTCCACGTCCCGGTTGTAGTTGACGGCGGTCTTGCCGTATGCCTCCAGGTGGAAGGGGTCGATCATGTTCACATCGTTCAGATCCGCCGTGGCGGCCTCATAGGCCAGGTTCACCGGGTGCTTCAGCGGCAGGTTCCAGATGGGGAAGGTCTCAAACTTGGCGTAGCCCGCGGAGATGCCCCGCTTGTCGTCGTGGTACAGCTGGCTCAGGCAGGTGGCCATCTTGCCGCTGCCGGGGCCGGGGGCCGTCACCACCACCAGGGAGCGGGTGGTCTCGATGTAGTCGTTCTTCCCCAGCCCCTCGTCGCTGACGATGTAGGGGATGTCGGAGGGGTAGCCGGGGATGGGATAGTGGCGGTAGCAGCGGATACCCAGGGCCTTCAGGCGCTTCAAAAACGCGTCCGCCGCCGCCTGGCCGCTGTAGCGGGTCAGCACCACGCTGCCCACGTACAGGTCCAGCCCCCGGAAGATGTCGATCAGCCGCAGCACGTCGTCGTCATAGGTGATGCCAAGGTCGCCCCGGACCTTGTTCTTCTCAATGTCTGCGGCGTTGATGGCGATGACGATCTCCACATCCTCTTTCAGCTGCTGGAGCATACGGATCTTGCTGTCCGGCTCAAAGCCCGGCAGGACCCGGGAGGCGTGGTAGTCGTCGAACAGCTTGCCGCCGAACTCCAGGTACAGCTTTCCGCCGAACTGGTCGATGCGCTTTTTGATCTGCTCCGACTGGGTGGTCAGGTATTTCTGGTTGTCAAATCCAATGGCTGTCATATCGTGCGTTCCCCTTTTCCCTGTTCTTTCAAAATCCGGGGACAGTATATCATAAGCTGTCGGATTTTGGAAGTAAAAAACGCCGTCTTTTTCCTTTCGCCGCCCGCCGGATACGCCCGTCGGCTTGCAAAGGCCCCGCTCCTGTGCTATCATCAGCGTAACTGACACATGGGGGTATCACCGTGGACAACACAGAGCGATTCACCGGGCGGCACCTGGATTACGCGGCGTCCCGCCCCTCCTATCCGGCGGCTGTGACAGATCATCTCCGGGAGCTGTACGCGCCGCCCCGGGCCTTTACGGCGGCGGACGTGGGCTCCGGCACGGGCAAGCTGTCCGCCCAGCTTTTGAAAGCGGGCTTCACCGTGTACGGCGTGGAGCCCAACGGAAACATGCGCCGCACCGCCGAGGCCCTTCTCGGCGCCGATCCCCATTTCACCTCTGTGGATGGCTCCGACAGGCACACCGGCCTGGCGGACCGGTCCGTGGACTTCATCACCGCCGCCCAGGCCTTCCACTGGTTCGACGGCCCGGCCTTCCGGGCAGAGTGCCTGCGGGTCCTGCGCCCCGGTGGGCGGGTATTTCTGATCTGGAATGTCCGCGCCAGTGCGCCCCTGAACCAGGAGCTGGCCCAAATATTCCGGGAATACTGCCCAGATTTCAAGGGCTTCAGCGGCGGCATCACTGAGGACGACCCGCGCATCCGTTCATTTTTCCAGGAGCGGTATGAAAAGCTGCGGTTCCCCAATCCCCTGACCTTCGACCGGGAGCGGTTCCTGCGGCGGAGCTTCTCCGGCTCCTACTCCCTGCCGGAGTCCCATACGGACTACCCTGCCTACTGCCGGGCGCTGGAAGCGTTTTTCGACCGCCATGCGCGAAACGGCGTTCTGGAACAGCCCAATGAGACCCTGGTCTATCAGGGAGCGCTTCTGGCGTGAGCGGCGCTCCGCCGAAAAAGGTCAACCTATTAGGGAAATTTATCTTTGATATAACAAGTTTGCTCTTTACTTATGGAAAAACTGTCGATATAATAGACAAGGTTGGGCATTTCTGCCCGGCCTTCCAAACGTAAAATAAAACCGGGAGGTTTTTTGATTATGTCGAATTGCGCCATCGTAGGCATCAACTGGGGCGACGAGGGCAAGGGCCGCATGGTGGACCTGCTGACGTGCGACTATGACGTGGTCGTCCGCTATCAGGGCGGCGGCAACGCCGGTCACACCGTCGTCAACGACAAGGGCAAATTCGCCCTGCACCTGCTGCCCTCCGGCATCTTCCGGGACGGCGTGGTCAATATTCTGGGCAACGGCGTGGCCCTGGACTGCGAAAGCCTGTGGACCGAGATGCAGGATGTCATCGCCAAGGGCGTGGCCATCACCCCGGAGAATCTGAAGATCAGCGACCGGGCCTCCCTGCTGCTGCCCTGGCACCGGGATCTGGACGGCCTGGAGGAGCAGCGCCTTGCCGACAAGAAGTACGGCTCCACCAAGCAGGGCATCGCCCCCTTCTACTCCGACAAGTACCAGAAGAAGACCGTCATGGCCGGCGAGCTGCTGTATCCGGACAAGCTCTGGGCCCATCTGGAGGGCATCCTGGAGTGGAAGAATCTGACGCTGGAGCGGGTCTACGGCGCCAGGACCTACACCATGGAGGATCTGAAAGCCTGGGTGGCGGACTTCGGCGAGAAGATCAGACCCTTTATCTGCGACACCGGCGCGTTTTTGCGTCAGGCGGAGCGCGATGGCAAGAACATCCTGTTCGAGGCCCAGCTGGGTTCCCTCCGGGACCTGGATTACGGCATCTATCCCATGACCACCTCCTCCAACGCCATCGCCGCCTATGCCCCCGTGGGCTCCGGCCTGCCCAGCGCCAGGATCGACAAGATCGTGGGCGTGGTGAAAGCCTACTCCTCCTGCGTGGGCGAGGGCCCCTTCACCTGCGAGTGGTTCGGCGAGGAGGCCGAGAAGCTCCGGGAGGCCGGCGGCGAATACGGCGCCAAGACCGGACGGCCCCGCCGGGTGGGCCCCATCGACATCGTGGCCACCCGCTATGGCGTTCAGTGCCAGGGCGCCACGGACATCGCCCTGACCAAACTGGACGTGCTGAGCTACATGGACAAGATCCCCGTCTGCGCCCACTACACCCTGAACGGCCAGCAGATCGACTACTTCCCCTTCCCCGCCGTGCTGCCCGACGCCAGGCCCGTTATGGAGTACATGGACGGCTGGCAGTGCGACATCTCCGGCGTCCGCAAGTGGGAGGACCTGCCCGAGGCCGCCCGGAAGTACGTGGAGTACGTGGAGCGGGAGATCGGCTGCCGCATCACCTACGTGTCCGTCGGGCCGGAGCGGGACAGCATCATCATCCGGTAAGCGGAAACGCATATGCTGTATATGATTTTCGGGCTGCTCTCCATGCTGGGTGCCATCTGCGTACCGTTTCTCCTATATGGCCTGGTCAAAAAAGCGGTGGAGCGCCGCCCCGCTGCCGTGGAATGTGTGCTGCTGGCTCTGTTTGGGCTGTCTTTTTGCCTGTGGCTCCTGTCCGTGTTTGGAACGTTGCCGTCAGCATGACCCCTTTTCACTCCTGGCAAAAATTCTCTAAACACAAAGGAGGCGCCAAAAGGCGTCTCCTTACTTTTAAGACAAAGAAAGGTTGACCTCCCATGAGTAAAGATCGTTATGAATCCCCGCTGGCGTCCCGTTACGCCTCTCCCTTCATGCTGCACCTGTTCTCCGCCGACATGCGCATCCAGACCTGGCGCCGCCTGTGGGTGGCCCTGGCCCGGGCGGAGCACAACCTGGGCCTGCCTGTCACCGGTGAGCAGGTGGCGGAGCTGGAGGCCCACCTGACCGACATCGACTACGACATGGCCGCCGCGCGGGAGAAGGAAGTCCGCCACGACGTCATGGCCCATGTGTACACCTACGGCAAGGCCGCGCCCTCCGCCGCGGGCATCATCCACCTGGGGGCCACATCCTGCTATGTCACCGACAACGCCGACCTCATTATCTACCGGGAGGGCCTGCGGTATCTGCGGGGCCAGCTGCTCGCCGTGCTGGCGAATCTCGCCAAGTTCGCGGACCAGTACAAGGCAACCCCCACCCTGGGCTACACCCACTATCAGCCCGCCCAGCTGGTGACGGTGGGCAAGCGGGCCACCCTCTGGATGCAGGATTTGCTTGCTGATCTGGAGGAGCTGGACTTCGTGCTTGCCAACATGAAGTTCCTGGGCTGCCGGGGCACCACCGGCACCGAGGCCAGCTTCATGGACCTGTTCGAGGGCGACGGCGCGAAGATCGACGAGATGAACCGGCAGATCAGCGCCGAGTTCGGCTTTGACAAGTGCTTCCCCGTCTGCGGCCAGACCTATCCCCGGAAGGTGGACAGCCGCATCCTGAATGTCTTAAGCTCCATCGCCCAGAGCTGCTACCGGATGGCCAACGACATCCGCCTGTTGCAGCACGACCGCCAGGTGGAGGAGCCCTTTGAGAAAAACCAGATCGGCTCCTCCGCCATGGCCTACAAGCGGAACCCCATGCGGTCCGAGCGCATCTGCTCCCTCAGCCGCTACCTGATGGCCGACGCCATGAACGCCCCCATGACCGCCTCCGTCCAGTGGCTGGAGCGGACGCTGGACGACTCCGCCAACCGGCGCATCTCCATGCCCGAGGGCTTTTTGTGCGCCGACGCCATCCTGCGCCTTGCCCAGAACGTCACCGACGGGCTGCATGTGAATGAAAAGGTCGTGGACCGGACCTGCCGGGAGTACCTCCCCTTCATCGCCACGGAGAACCTGATGATGGAGGGCGTGAAGCGGGGCGGCGACCGGCAGGAGCTGCACGAGATCATCCGCACCCGCTCCATGGCAGCCACCGCCCGGATGAAGGAGGGCGAGTCCTGCGACCTGCTGAGCCGTCTGGCGGCGGAGCCCGCCTTCGGCATGACCGAGGACGAGATGGCCGCCGTGCTGGACCCGAAGCTGTACATCGGCCGGTGCCCCCAGCAGGTGGAGGCGTTCCTCCGGCAGGTGGAGCCGCTGCTGGCGGAGGCCAGCGGCGAAAAGCCGGAGATCAACCTGTGACAACCGAGCCCCAATCAGGAGGCGGGGCCCCGCGGCCCCGCCTTTTCCGGCGCCTCCGCCCTTGGGCGGATGTCTTGAAAGACGCCATGGGATGTGTTAAGATATCGTAAAGGATGCAAGCGCATCCAGAGTTTACGCCAGATGCGGAAAAGCAGAGGGGCCTCATGACCAGTGTGAAAGACGCAAGCGAAAACGCAAAAGCAAAAGAGATTTTTGAAACCAGGCCGGTGCCTGCGGCGCTGGCGAAAATGGCGGTCCCCACCATTGTCAGCCAGCTGATCACGCTGGTCTACAACATCGCGGACACCTGGTTCATCGGGCAGACCGACAACCCCTACATGGTGGCGGCGTCCTCCCTGGTGCTGACGATCTTTTTGATGATATCCGCCATCTCCAATCTGTTTGGCGTCGGCGGCGGGAGTCTGGCCGTCCGGCTGCTGGGGAGCCGGGACGAGGAGGAGGCGGGAAGGGTCGCCTCTCTCAGCCTGGTGCTGGCGGCGGGGGCGGCGCTGGTCTTCTCCCTGCTGTGCCTGCTCTTTATGGACCCGCTGCTCCGCTTCCTCGGCGCCAGCGGCAACACCATTGGATATGCAAAGCAGTATCTCGTGTTCGTCGTGGTGATCGGCGGCCTGCCCACCGTGCTGTCCAACACCATGAGCGCCATGGTGCGGAACATCGGCCACTCGAGAGAGGCCGGCTTCGGCCTGGGGCTGGGCGGCGTGCTGAACGTCATCCTCGATCCGATCTTCATGTTCGTGCTCCTGCCCGACGGCTATCAGGTGGCGGGCGCGGCCGCCGCCACCATGCTGTCCAATGTGGTCACCCTGGTCTACTTTATTCTGGTGTACCGGCGGCTCAGCGGCGGCACCGTGCTGGCTCTGCCCCGCCGCGTGGAGAAGATCCGGCGGGAATCCCTGCGGCCCCTTTTCTCCGTGGGTATTCCGGCGGCCATGAGCCTGCTGCTGTTCGATTTGACGAACATCGTCGTCAACCGTCTGGCGTCGGGCCACGGGGATATCGAGCTGGCGGCCATGGGGATCGTGCTGAAGGTGGAGCGCCTCCCCCTGAACATCGGCATCGGCATCTGCCTGGGCATGACGCCGCTGGTGGCGTACAACTACGCGGCGAAGAACCCCCAGCGGATGAATGCCTTCTTCAAAACCGCCCGGCTGGCCGGTCTGGTGGTGTCCGTCCTCTGTGTGGCCTTTTACCGCGTCTTCGCCCCGTACATCGTCCGGGCCTTTATCGCCGACGCGGACACGGTGCGCTTCGGCACCGAGTTTTTGCAGTCCCGCTGCTTTGCCACGCCCTTCATGTTCCTGAGCTTCCACATGGTGCACTTCATGCAGGCGGTGGACCGGGGAAAGGTCTCGTTCCTGCTGGCGGTCATCCGGCAGCTCTTCCTGAATATCCCCATTTTGTTCCTGATGAACGCCCTGTTCGGCATGCACGGCATCGTGTGGACCCAGCTGGCGGCGGACGCGGTCAACGTGGCGGCCTCCTATATCATCTATCACCGTCTGATCGGGGATATCTCCTCGTAAAGCGGTCATGCGTCGGGCGGCCCCTCGCGGGGCCGCCTTTTTTTGTGGGTCTCCGCGCCGCATGTCTGTCCCCGCCGGCGCATACCCTTCCACAGAAGCAAAGAGGAGGGCGTGTCATGCTGAAAGCCATCGACAAGCTGCTGTGGGGGCCGGGGACGCTGGCGCTGCTGCTGGGGACCGGGGTGTTTTTGACGGTGCGGATGCGGTTTCTGCCCTGGCGGCGGCTGGGGTTCGCCCTGCGCGCCGCCCTGGGGCGGGAGGCGCGGCAGACGGGAGATGGCGGCGTCTCCCCCTTCTCCGCCCTGATGACGGCGCTGGCGGCCACCATCGGCACCGGAAACATCGTGGGCGTGGCCACGGCGCTGGTGGCCGGCGGGCCAGGGGCGCTGGTGTGGATGGAGCTGTCCGCCCTGTTCGGCATGGCGACTATTTTCGCGGAGAGCATGCTGGCGGTGAAGTACCGGCGGCGGGACGCGCGGGGCCAGTGGGCAGGCGGCCCCATGTACCTGATGGAGGCGGCCTTTGGGCGGCGGGCCGGCGGAGCCATGGGAAGCGTGTTCGCCCTCTTTGCCGTGGGGGCCTCCCTGGGCATCGGCAGCATGACCCAGGCCAACGCCATCACCGGGGCGCTGTCCGCCACCTTCGGCCTGCCGGCGGGGCCGGTGGGGCTGGCGACGGCGGGGCTGGCGCTGGCGGGCATCTCAGGCGGCATCCGCGGCATCTCCAAAATCACCTCCGTGCTGGTGCCTGTGATGGCGGCGCTGTATCTGGGGGCGGGACTGGCGGTGATCCTGGGGAACCTGGGAAATCTCCCGGCGGGGCTGGCCCTCATCCTCCGCTCCGCCTTTTCGCCCCGGGCGGCGGCCGGAGGGATGGCCGGGATGTGGGCCGCCGCCCGATGGGGCGTGGCCCGGGGCGTCTTCTCCAACGAGGCGGGGCTGGGCTCCGCCGGCATCGCCGCCGCTGCCGCCGAGACCGCCGATCCCGTAAAGCAGGGCTACATCAGCATGACCGGCGCTTTTTTTGACACCTCTGTCATCTGCACGGTGACGGGGCTTGCCATCTGCTGCTCCGGCGCGCTGGGGGCCGTGGACGCCTCCGGCGCGCCGGTGGACGGCGGGGCCCTGACCATCCTGGCCTTTCGCACGGTGCTGGGGGAGCTGGGGGCCAGGTGCATCGCCGTTTCCATCGTGCTGTTTGCCTTCTCCACCGTCTTGGGGTGGGAATACCAGGGTGAGACCGCCTTTTCCTATCTCACCCGTGGCCGGGGACGGCCGGCCTACCGGCTGCTGTACGCCCTGGCGGCGCTGCTGGGCGGCGGAGCCCGGCTGGAGACGGTGTATCTCTTCTCCGACGTCTGCAACGCCCTGATGTGCATGCCGAATCTGGTGTGTCTGCTGGCTCTCTCCGGCACGGCCTGTCGGGAGATACGGGAAGCGGAGCCACGGAGGCGGCGCAGAGGGACCAGATAGTAAACTTTCTGTGAAAATGTTGCATTTTCCGATAAAAATGGTATATTAAGTTCTGTTCAGAAATTTATAAGCAAAGGACTTGATCGTATGACAAAAATCGACATCGTATCCGGCTTTTTGGGCGCCGGTAAGACGACCCTCATCAAAAAGCTGCTGGCGGAGGCATTCCCCGGCGAGAAGCTGGTGCTCATCGAAAACGAGTTCGGTGAGATCAGCATCGACGGCGGCTTTTTGAAGGAATCCGGCGTGCAGATCAGCGAGATGTCCTCCGGGTGCATCTGCTGCTCCCTGGTGGGCGATTTCAACAAGGCCCTGAAGGACGTGCGGGCCCAGTTCCAGCCTGACCGCATCCTCATCGAGCCCTCCGGCGTGGGCAAGCTCAGCGACGTCATCGTGGCGGTGGAGAACACCGTGGCCGACGTGCCGGACATGAAGCTGAACAGCTTCGTCACCGTGGCCGACGCCACCAAGGTGAAGGTCTATATGAAGAACTTCGGCGAGTTCTACAACAACCAGATCGAATCCGCCGGCACCATCATCCTCTCCCGGACCCAGAAGCTGAGCCAGGAGAAGCTGGAGGCCGCCGCGGCCATGCTGCGGGAGAAAAACCCCGACGCCGCCATTCTGACCACTCCCTGGGACCAGCTGGACGGCAAGATCATCCTCTCCGCCATGGAGAAGGTGTCCCTGGCGGACGAGCTGCTGGCGAAGATGCGGGCCGAGCACGAGGCCGAGGAGGCGGAGCACGCTCACCATCACCACCATGACCACGACGAGCACGACCATGAGCACCACCACGGGCATGATGACGAGGATGAGGACGAGCACCATCACCATCACGACCACGGTGAGGACGAGGACGAGCGCCACCATCACCACGGGCATGATGCGCACGACCACGAGCATCATCATGACCACGAGCACCACCACGACCATGACCACGAGTGCGACGACCCCAACTGCTCCTGCCACCATCACCACCATCACGCCGACGAGGTGTTCACCTCCTGGGGCAGGGAAACGCCCAAGACCTTTACCCAGGCGGATATCGAGCGCATCCTGACGGCGCTGGACTCCGGCGAATACGGCAAGATCCTGCGGGCCAAAGGCATCGTGGGCGGCGAAAACGGCGCGTGGATCGAGTTCGACTACGTGCCCGAGGAGCACGAGGTCCGCGCCGGCCATCCCGACTACACCGGCCGCCTGTGCGTCATCGGCGCCGAGCTGAGGGAAGACAGGCTGGCGGAGCTGTTCGGCCTGTGAGAAAGCCGGAAAGGAAACGAACTTTACAATGGCTGATATTCCTGTTTATCTGATCGCCGGATTCCTGGATTCCGGCAAGACCGACTTCATCAACGGCATCCTCCAGGACGGCTTCGCCCGGCAGGATAAGACCCTTCTGATCTGCTGCGAGGAGGGCGAGCTGGAATACGAGAAGAACGCTCTGGACAACGTGACCGTCGTCACCGTGGAGGACGAGGAGGACCTGAAGTGCTCCCAGCTCAAGGAGTGGGAGAAGCAGTACAGGCCCAAGCAGGTCCTGATCGAGTACAACGGCATGTGGCAAATGGAACGCCTTTACAGGGAGGTCCTGCCCGCCAACTGGGTGCTGTATCAGATCATGACCTTTGTTCAGGCGGACACCTTTGAGGTATACGCCAAGAACATGGGCCAGCTGATGATGGAGAAGATCACTAACGCGGACATGCTGGTGTTCAACCGCTGCACCCCCGAACTGCGGGACGCCCTGCGGAAGCGGAATTTGCGGATGGTGAACCGCCGGGCGGACATTTACCTGGAAAACGTGGACGGTACCAGCGAGGATTACAACAACGACGACACCTGCCCCTTCGATCTCAGTCAGGAGGTCGTCGACATCCCCGACGACGACTTTGGCGTGTGGTATGTGGACGTGATGGACCACCCGGACCGCTGGGCCGGGAAGATGGTCCACATGAAGCTCATCATGTGCCACTCCAAAAAGTACCCCGGCATCCACTGCCCCGGCCGCTTCGCCATGGTGTGCTGCGAAAACGACGTACAGTTCCTGGGGCTCATCGCCAAGGGCGTGAGCCTGAACCAGTACAACAACCGGGACTGGATCGAGGTCACCGCCCGCATGGCCGTGGAGAAGCACGCGGCCTACAAGGGCAAGGGTCCGGTGATGCACGTCATTTCCATCGGCCCCTGCGAAAAGCCCGCCCAGGAGGTCGTCACCTTCTGACGAAATCCAATACGATTTGTAGAATCTCGTCTAAAAACTCCCCTCCGTTGTCAGACAGAGGGGAGTTTTGTCATCAACACGCGGCACAGAAGCGCTGCGTCCGGACGGCCTTGCATTTTCCGGCAAAAGCCATATAATAGAGATAATCTTCCAAAAATCCCCCAGAAAGGACTGCTGTTTTGAAAATTCGTGAACGGTTTCCCAAATACCGGCTGTCCCTGCCGCTGGCGCTGCTGGCGGCGGTGCTGCTTGCCGGGTGCATCACGCTGCTGGCCCTGTGGTGCCAGCCCAATTCCATGCGGGCGGTGCTGGCGCAGTTCAGGGCCCAGCCCCTGCTGATCGTGCTGAACGCCATGCCCGTGGGCCTGCTGCTGCTGGCGGCCGCCTGCCTCTTCCGCAACGTGTTCTTCGGCGCGGCAGCGGTGAATTTCGGCGTGTGCGCCCTGTCCATCGCCAACCGCATCAAGATCGAGGTCCGGGACGAGCCGGTGTTCCCCCGGGACTTCGGATTGCTGAAAGAGGTCGGCAGCGCCATGGAGAGCTACGACATCCGCTACCCCGCCCAGGTCATCGCCGTGGTGGCGCTGACCACGCTGGCGCTGGCGATTTTGGGCGTCCTCATTGGCTGTAAGCCTATCTCCCTTGTCAGGGTGAAAATCCGAAGCGAGCGTCTGAAGGGCTGGCTCTGCCGCCTGCTGGGGGCCGCCGCCAGCATAGCCGTTCTGGCGGGCCTGATCTTGACTGTCTACGCCTCCAACAGCCTGTACAACTCCTTTCGGGTGTCCAACGCCTACTATATCCCCTCGGTGTTCAACGAGCTGGGCTTCCCCTACTGCTTCTGCCACCAGTTCACCACCTACCCTATCGACAGGCCGGAGGGCTTCAACAAGGCGGAGGCCGCCGGCTGGGAGACCGGGGACCAGCCCGGGCAGGGAAAGGCCGTCAACGTGGTCATGGTGATGAACGAGGCCTTTTCCGATATCACGGACTACGATGTCTTCACCTATGGGGAGGACGACGATCCCCTGCCCAATCTCCACGCCCTGCGGGAGGACCCCCACGCCCTTTCCGGCCACGTGGTGGTGCCCGGCTTTGCCGGCGGCACCGCCAACACGGAGTTCGACGTGCTGACGGGTATGCAGACCAACGCCCTGTCCGCCACCACCACGTCCGCCTTCCGGGTGGTGAACCGGGACCTGGACAGCCTGTTCCGGGTGTTCGGCGGCGACGGGTATCACACCTCCTTCTTCCACCCCGGCGACGACTGGTTCTACAACCGGGAGAACGTCTACCGCTGGTTCGGCGCGGAGGAGACAGTGTTCGCCGACCAGATGGAGGATCTCCAGTACAAGGGCCGGTGGGTCACGGACGACTATATGGCGGGTCTGATCGAGCGGGAGTTCGCCGAGACCGTGGCGGGCGGCGGGACGCTGTTCCACTACACCACCACCATCCAGAACCACATGTCCTACACCGCCGACAAGTACGGCGAGGGATACGACTTCCCGGCGGTGAAGACCTCCGCCGCCCTGTCCGACGGGGTGCGGACCATGCTGGAGGTCTATATCGAGGGTGCCCGGGACGCGGACGCCATGCTGGGCCGTCTGCGGGACTATTTCGCGGCCCAGGACGAGCCGGTGGTGCTGGTGTACTTCGGCGACCACCTGCCCTATCTGGGAGACAACATGCTGGGCTACGCGGAGCTGGGGCTGGAGGTGGCCGTCAGGGAGGACAACCGCCAGAACCCGCTGTGCTCCTATGAGACGCCCTATATCATCTGGGCCAACGACGCGGCGGCGGATATGCTGGATTGGGACGCCGCCGTGGAGGCCCTGGAGCTGCCGGAGAGCGGCCGGCTCTCCGCCAGCTTCCTGGGGGCCGCGGTGCTGGAGCTGACGGGCCGGGGCGGGGAAAGCCCCTGGTTCGCCTTTTTGAACCAGCTGCGGCGGCAGACGCCGGTGGTGCAGAAGAAGACCTATCTGCTGATGGACGGGACGTACGTCCTGGAGCGGGACCTGGACCAGTGGGCGCCGGAGAGCGGTCCCAGCGGCGATGACATCCGGGAGAGCGTTCTGCGGTGGCGGCAGTGGAGCTACTATAAGCTGCGGTACAAGGATGTGACGGAATGAAGAGCCGTCAAATAGCGCTCTGCGGCGTGCTGACCGCCCTGGCGGTGGTGATTTTGCTGCTGGGCGGCGCCATTGGCATCGGGACCTTCGCCGCGCCGGTGCTGGCGATGGCGGCGCTGCTGCCGGTGCTGGAGGAGTGCGGCGCCAAGGCCGCCGGGACGGCTTACGCGGCGGCGGCGCTCCTGGCGCTGCTGCTGGTGCCGGACCGGGAGCTGGCGCTGGTGTACGCGGGTTTCGGGTGGTATCCCATTCTGCGGCCCCGCATCGCCCGTATCCCCTCCCGGTTTTTGCGGCTGGTTTGCAGGCTGGCCATCTGCAACGGGATAATTGCGGTGCTGTACGGCCTGGTGCTGCGCCTGCTGGGCCTGACGGCGGACCTGGCCGGAGCTTCCCGGCTGCTGAACGTCGCGCTGCTGGTGATGGGGAATGTGGTATTTCTGCTGCTGGATCTGGTGCTGGTCCGGCTGACAAGCCTGTGGCGTGGGAAGCTGCGGAGGCGGTTCTTTCCATAGCTTGGATGGATATGGCGCTATTTCTATATGTCAGAAACCCTGGAGGTCTTCTATGGAAGTGAAGTTTTACGAAAACATGGATGATTCTCTTTTGCAATTTGCGGTTATCCTATCAAAAGCAGGCGGCAGGTGGGTATTCTGCAAGCACAGGGAGCGGGATACCTATGAGGTCCCCGGAGGACACAGAGAGAAAAATGAATCCATATTGGATGCGGCAAAGCGGGAATTGTACGAAGAAACCGGTGCGGTAAAGTTCAGCATAAAACCAATATGTGTCTATTCGGTCATTGGGAAGAACCAAATAAATAAATCCGGCGAAGAGACATACGGTATGCTCTATTTCGCGGATATTAAAGCATTTGACCATGTGCTCCATAGCGAAATAGAGAAAATCGTGCTGCTGGATTCCTTGCCTTCCAAATGGACCTATCCCCAGATCCAGCCGCTTCTGATCAAAGAATTTGAGCGAAGAAGCCAGGACCGCGCTTCATTTTTTATCGGTTGCTGAAATTTTAAAAAGCGCCTGTTTGCATTGCAAACAGGCGCTTTTTATGTCTTTTCCTCGTGAAAATGGTTCCACACGGCCTCCGCCGTATTGCGGGGCACCACGGTGGACAGGGTCTCCACGTCCGCCTCTTTGATGGCCTTGACGGTGCCGAAGTGCTTGCGCAGGGCCTCCCGGCGCTTGGGTCCCACGCCGGGGATATCGTCCAGTGCCGACCGCATGGCGCTTTTCGTGTGGCTCTCGTGGTGGTAGGTGATGGCGAAGCGGTGGGTCTCCTCCTGGATCTGCCCGATGAGGGAGAACACCGCCTGGTTGCCCACAATCCCGATCTCCCGGCCGTCCGGCGTCACCAGCGCCCGGGTGCGGTGGCGGTCGTCCTTCACCATGCCGAAAATCGGCGTCTGTACGCCAAACTCCCTTGCCACCGCCAGGGCGGCCCGGGCGTGGGTCTCGCCGCCGTCGATGAGGAACACATCCGGCAGGGGCAGGAATTTCTCGTCCCCGTCGGCGGCCCGCTGGAGCCGGCGGCGCAGGACCTCCTGCATGGATGCGTAGTCGTCCGGGTGGCCTGTCACGTCCCTGATGCGGAAGCGGCGGTAGGCGCTCTTCAGCGGCCTGGTGCCGCTGTACACCACCATGGAGGCCACGATGTCGCTCTTTCCGGTGTTGGAGATATCGAAGGACTCCATCCGCCCGGGCGGCGCGGGCAGGTCCAGCATTTTGCCCAGCAGCTCCAGCGTGTGGGCCACCCGTTCCTGATTGGTGGTGGCCCGCTCGGCCTCCTCCGCCGCGTTTTTGCGGGCCATGTCCCGCAATTCCGCCTTCTCCCCCCGCTGGGGAACGTGGACCCAGACCTTGTGGCCCGCCCGGCGGCTCAACGCCTCGGAGAGGCTCTCGCAGTAGCCCTCCGTCTCCGTGGGCAGCAAAATCTCGTGGGGCAGAATGGCCCGGGGCAGGTAATACTGGGCCGTCAGGGCGGCAAGCATCTCCGCCTCCGTCTCCTCGATGGGGGCGGTGAACAGCTCCGTCTCCCGGCCCGCCAGATTGCCGTTTTCCATGTGCAAAACGGCATAACAGCACTTGCCAGCGCCCCGGTAGATGCCCCAGATGTCCGTGTCGGCGCACAGGCCGGCGATGACCGTCTGCTTTTTGCTCAGGGCGCTGATGGCGTTGATGCGGTCCCGGATGGCCGCCGCCTGCTCAAACCGCAGAGCCTCGGCCTCCGCCTCCATCTCCGCCGTCATCTCCCGCAGGAGCTGCCTGCTCTTGCCCTCCAGCAGCTGGCAGGCCTGCCGGATACGGCGGTTGTACTCCTCCGCCGTCATATCCGGGCGGCAGAAGCCGTCGCACCGGCCCATGTGGAAGTTCAGGCAGGGGCGTTCCGCCCCGATGTCCCGGGGGAACCTCCGGTTACAGGTGGGCAGCCGCAGGGCGGCGCAGACCGCGTCCAGGGCCTGCCGGGTCTCGAACCGGCCGCCGAAGGGGCCGAAGTATTTCGCGCCGTCGCCCGCCCACTTGTGGACCATGGAGAAGCGGGGATAGGTCTCTTTGGAGAGGCGGACGAAGGGATAGCCCTTGTCGTCCTTCAGCAGGATGTTATACCGGGGCATGTGGCGCTTGATAAGGGAATTCTCCAGCACCAGGGCCTCGAACTCGCTGGAGACGAAGATGGTGTCGAAGTGGTCCACCTGGCTGACCATCTGCCGGGTCTTGGCGGTGTGGGACGCGCTGTCCTGAAAATACTGGCTGACCCGGTTTTTCAGCTTCTTGGCCTTGCCCACGTAGATGACCTTGCCCGTCTTGTCCATCATCAGATAGACGCCGGGCAGCAGGGGCAGGTCGTTGGCCTTTTCCTTCAGCTCGTCGCGGGTCACGGGGCCTCCCTCCTTTCCGGCTCTTAGTGTAACAAAAAATACGGCCCTGCGCAAGCAGGGCCGCGTGGGATCTGTATCCGTGTCTTATTCGCCGAAGTTGTCGTTGACCAGCTCCACCAGGGCGCCGACAGCTTCCTTTTCGTCAGCGCCGTCCGCGATCAGGGTAATGGTGGTCCCCTTCACGATGCCCAAGGACAGAACGCCCAGCAGGCTCTTGGCATTGACGCGGCGGTCCTCCTTCTCGACCCAGATGCCGCTCTTGAACTCGTTGGCCTTCTGGATGAAGAACGTCGCGGGTCTGGCGTGCAGGCCCACTTCATTGTTGACGGTGATCTCCTGTGTATACATGATACAGCTCTCCTTTTCTATACCAAGTCGGATTGAACAGCTTCGCATAGCAAGTCACATTTCTGAGTACATCATACCCTGTTTTTCCCATCACGTCAATGGCGTTTTTCACAAACATTTTCCGAAATCTTTTGGATGGAAATCTTCTTTTTGGTAGTTTACACCACTTGATGTTCCGATTATACCTCCAATCCGCTGTTTTTTGCACCCACGGGCGAAAAAATCCCCGCCGCGTTTCCGCTGCGGGGACCAGGGCGACCGTCCCTCAGTAGTTTTCGGCCTTCACCTGGAAGTAGGACTGGGGGTGCTTGCAGACGGGGCAGACCAGCGGGGCGCGCTCGGCGATCTCCACGTGGCCGCAGTTACGGCAGAACCACATGACCTTCCCGCCCTTTTGGAAGACCTCGCCCTTTTTCAGGTTGTCCAGCAGCTTTAAGTACCGCTCCTCATGGCTCTTCTCGATCTTCGCCACGCCCTCAAACTGGGCGGCCAGGGCCAGGAAGCCCTCCTCCTCGGCGGTGCGGGCCATTTCGGCGTACATCTGGGTCCACTCCTCGTTCTCGCCGGCGGCGGCGTCCACCAGGTTCTCCATGGTGGAGTTGATGCCGCCCAGGGCCTTGAACCACAGCTTGGCGTGCTCCTTTTCGTTCAGGGCCGTCTCCTGGAAGATGGCCGCGATCTGCTCGTAGCCCTCCTTCTTGGCCTTGCTGGCGTAGTAGTCGTACTTGCTGCGGGCCTTGCACTCGCCGGCAAAGGCGATCCACAGATTGGCCTCGGTCTTGCTTCCTTTCAGTTCCATCAGTTATTTCCCCTTTCAAATCTGTTTATCCGTTTCCCGCGCAGGCGGGACAGATCCCATTGAATGTCAGCTCGTGGCCCCTGATCGTCCACCCCTCCGCCACATCCCTCTGGTCCAGTACGGAATCGTAGGGCGCGGCGGCGTCTATCACCCGCCCGCAGCAGGTGCAGCGGATATGGGTATGGGGCTGTAAAATGGCGTCGAAGCGGATCACGATACCGTCCAGCTCCCGCAGGCGGCCCTCCTGGGCCATCTGGCGCAGGTTGCGGTAGACCGTGCCCAGGCTCAATTTCGGCAGCTCCGGGCGCAGAGTATCGTAGATCATCTGGGCAGTGGGGTGCTCTTTGGATGCGCAGACTGCCTCATAGATGCGCTCCCTCTGCTGAGAAAAGCGCTGGTTCATCTTGGCGGCCCCCTTATTAATAATAATTACTATTATTGTTATACCAGATCACAGGGCAAAATGCAAGCCTTTTTTCAAAAAAATGATTTCTCCAAAAAGTGCTATGGGTCATTTTCCGCCTTTCGGAGACAATACCGACTGTGGGTATCGCGACTTATGACCCGCGCAAAAGGAGGAGACAACGTGAAAAGAAGTCTGACGCTCTTGCTGGCCTCCCTGCTGCTGGCATTTTCCCTGGCGGCCTGCGGCGGCGACAACAAGCAGGACACGAATCAGAACGGCAGCGCTGTGACCAGCAGCGACAATGCCAACGGAAACGGCACTGACAACGCGACGGACGACCGCACCGACAGCAACGGGACCAACGGCGGCTCTCTGGCGGAGGACGCCGGGAACGCCGTCACCGACGGCATCGACGACGTCGGTGACGCCCTGACCGGCGACAACGCCCAAAACGGAACCGCCAACAAGACCCGGAGCACCGGCGGCGCGACCTACGGCCAGATGCTGCGAAATGGCCGCGTCCATGACCGGGACGGCGACCTGACCGACGGGGAGAACAGCGTCACCCGCGGCGCCATGTTTTAATGCGCGCCCTTTCCCATCGTTCCCATCGCTTTGACCCCGTTGGGAGCACTGTATGACGCAGGCCCCCGCATCATGCGGGACTCCGGCAAACGCTGGGGTCCCGCGCTTTTTTTGTTTCTTTTTTTCGAAAATCCTGTATAATCGAAGCAAACGCCAAAGAAACGAGGTCTCCGTCATGTCTCAGGAGTTTTCCATGCGGGTCATCGCCCGCGTCCACAGCGATTTTTCCACAAAATTCGGCGTGCCCCGGCAGAGCGGCCTGGTGGACGCCCTGGAGGCCACGGTGATCTTTGAGCCGGAATTCCGGAACGACGACGCCCTGCGGGGGCTGGAGGGCTTTTCCCACCTGTGGCTGGTGTGGGTGTTCGATCAGGCCATCCGGGGGACGTGGTCCCCCACCGTGCGGCCTCCCCGGCTGGGCGGCAACCAGCGGATGGGCGTGTTTGCCACCCGCTCCCCCTTCCGGCCCAATCCCATCGCGCTGTCCTCCGTGAAGCTGGCGGGCATTGAGCGGACGGCGGAGCACGGGACAGTGCTGCGTATCCGGGGGGCGGATTTGATGGACGGGACCCCCATTCTGGACATCAAGCCCTATGTCCCCTACGCCGACTGTCATCCGGAGGCCCTGGGCGGCTTCGCCGCCGCCCCCGCCGGGGAGACGCTGGAGGTGGTCATCCCGGAGGCGCTTCTGCCCCGTGTCCCGGCGGAGCGGCTGGAGGCCCTGCGGGGCGTGCTGGCCCAGGACCCCCGGCCCCACTACCAAAGCGATCCGGCGCGGGTGTATGGCTTTGGCTTCGCGGGGATGGAGATCCGGTTTTCCGTGGATGGGGACCGACTGACGGTGCGGGATATTCAGGCACAGAGCGGGGAGGCTTCGGGAGACAGAGAAGCTGAGCCGGGCCGATGACCGGCACCCTGAACAGGGCATATCCGCCCCGCGAGGGGGGTGGCAGTCAGGACAGTCGGCCACGGCGGCGGAGAACGCGGCGGGGCGGAGCGCCCCGCCCTACGGAGTGATACGTGAAATAATTGCCATCGCAGCGGCAGCGGGGCCGTTGTGGAACCCCTTGCGACGAGCACCCGCAATCCGCGCCCACACCCCTAATTGCGACTTAAACGCCGGACATACTCCAACGTATAGCGCAGCCGGATGAAACCCGGCAAGACGCCGCCGACGCCCCGCGCCGGCGGCCGCATCCCCAAACTTTCCCCGTGTTCCACGGGAAAAGTTTGGACAAAAGCGTTTTTTCTCTTGGACCGTACACGGCCCGTTCTCTTTTTGCCGCCGCAAAAAGAGAATGGGGGGTGCATTTCCCAGCGCCGCAGCACGGCGCACCCCCCATTGCGCAAAAAAGAGCACCGCCCTCTCGGACGGTGCTCGTTTTCATACCTGTAAAGGAGCCTTACTTCGCAGCCTTGGCGGCCTTGATGGCCTCGATCAGCAGCGGGGTGACCTTGAACAGGTCGCCGCAGATGCCGTAGTCCGCGATCTCGAAGATGGGAGCGGTGTCGTTCTTGTTCACCGCGATGATGCACTCGG
>CABSFC010000037.1 GCA_902476875.1 uncultured Oscillibacter sp.
AAGGGCGGCTCTTTTCTGTCACTCCGTAAAGTGCTCGTGGTTGAAGATGTGGTCCTGGCAGAAGCAGTGGTAGCCCGCGCAGCGGGAGCAGTAGCGGAACTCCAGGTCTGGGAAGTCCGTGTCGGTCCGGCCGCAGACGGCGCACTTGTGGCGGTAGCCCCGCTCCGCCTCCTTTTTCTTCTGCTGGCGGACGGCGGACTTGAACTGGATGGTCTGGTGGGCGGTCTGGTGCCTGGCCCGGCCCCGGCGGTAGCTGATCTCGTCCGTGATGTTGGTCCAGAAGAACACGAAGAAGTTCAGCAGGGCGATGATGGGCAGCAGCGCCCCCAGCGGGTCCAGACGAAGCAGGCTGGTCAGCACGCTCAGGGCGAAGAATGCGGCGTCGATCAGCGCCAGCCACTTGACCTTCACCGGGATGATGAAGAAGATCAGGAACTGTGTCTCAGGGTACAGCACGGCAAAGGCGAAGAACATGGATAGATTGACATAATTCGTGCCTGTGATCCAGGCCCAGCCGGAGACCAGGCCGACGATGACGCCCACAAGGATGGTCAGCACCACGCCGGAGAAGTAGTAGAGGTTGAACTTGGCCGTGCCCCACTCCCGCTCCAGAACAGTGCCGATCATGTAATAGAAGTACAGAAACAGGGCCAGCCACAGCACGTCGCCGGTGGAGTAGTAGCCGGGCATGAAGATGAACGTCACCAGCCGCCACAGTTCGCCGTGGCAGATGGAGCTCCAGTCAAAGGCCAGAAAGGCGACGGAGCCGTACCCGGCGAACACCGCCAGCAGGTAGACGATGACGTTGCCGGCCACGATGAATTTCATCAGATTGGGGATGCCGAAGCGGGGATGGTTATAGGCGAACCGGTCCACCGCGGCGTTGAGCTTTCTCAAAACAGGACCCTCCCAACATATGATAACACTGGCATTATACCCGGTTGATATCAAAAAGTCATGTACAATTTTTGAACGATGGAAAAAAGCGGCGGTTTTCCAACAAAAAGCGGCAAATGTATATTGACAAACCCGCAAAACCTGTTATCATAGGAATGAAAATTCAATCATCCCTTATCAAGAGTGGCGGAGGGAACGGCCCTGTGAAACCACGGCAACCTGCAGTGTAAGGTGCCAAATCCGGCGGATACCGACAGATGAGGAGCGAGGAAAGCTGTTTCTGCGCGTTTCGTCCGTCGAAACGCGCGTTTTTTCGCCTCCTGAAAGGGATCCGACAAAGGAGAAAACACGATGGCAAGACACTACTTATTTACATCCGAATCCGTGACCGAGGGTCACCCCGACAAGATCTGCGACCAGATCTCCGACGCCGTGCTGGACGCCATCCTGGCCCAGGACCCCCAGGGCCGCGTGGCCTGCGAGACCACGGCCTGCACCGGCTTGCTGCACGTCATGGGCGAGATCACCACCAGCTGCTACGTGGACATCGCCCACGTGGCCCGGGAGGTGGTCCGGGACATCGGCTATGACCGGGGCAAGTACGGCTTCGACTGCGACACCTGCGCCGTCATCACCTCCATCGACGAGCAGTCCCCCGACATCGCCATGGGCGTGGACAAGTCCCTGGAGAGCAAGAACGGCGACGCCGAGCTGGGCGAGGGCGCCGGCGACCAGGGCATGATGTTCGGCTACGCCTGCGACGAGACGCCGGAGCTGATGCCCCTGCCCCTGTCCCTGGCCCAGAAGCTGTGCAAGCAGATGACCCTGGTCCGCAAGACCGGCGTGGTGCCCTACATGCGGCCCGACGGCAAGAGCCAGGTCACCGTGGAGTACGACGAGAACGACCGCCCCGTCCGGGTGGATACCGTGGTCATCTCCACCCAGCACAATCCCGACGTCACCCTGGAGCAGATCCGCCGGGACATGGTGGAGCTGGTGGCCAAGGTGGTCATCCCCAGGGAGCTGCTGGATGAGAACACCAAGTATTATGTCAATCCCACCGGCCGTTTCGTCAAGGGCGGTCCCGCCGCCGACGCGGGCCTGACGGGCCGGAAGATCATTGTGGACACCTACGGCGGCAGCGCTCCCCACGGCGGCGGCTGCTTCTCCGGCAAGGACCCCACCAAGGTGGACCGCAGCGCGGCTTACGCCGCCCGCTGGGTGGCCAAGAACATCGTGGCCGCCGGCCTCGCCCGCCGCTGCCAGGTGCAGCTGGCCTATGCCATCGGCGTGGCCCAGCCCGTCAGCATTCTGGTGGACACCTTCGGCACCGGTAGTGTCAGCGACGACACGCTGGAAGCCGCCGTCCGCAAGGTCTTTGACCTGCGTCCCGCCGCCATCATCCGGGACCTGGACCTGCGCAAGCCCATCTACCGCAAGCTGGCGGCTTACGGCCACATGGGCCGGGAGGACCTGGACGTCTCCTGGGAGAAGACCGACCGGGTGGACGCCCTGAAGGCCGCTCTGGCGAAGTGAGCGGGACCGCGGTCCTGAATTTGACAGCAGTACGCGCTGCATAGCAAAAGCGGAGAATGGAACCCTAAAGGGGGACCCATTCTCCGCTTTTTTAATATCCCGGGAGCCGAAAACCGACCCTCCGCGCGGAGAAGACCTTGAGATATGGGAGTGGGATGTATGTGGCTTTTCATGGCGGTCCTTTCCGCGTTCTTCGCGGGCGTCACGTCGATCCTGGCAAAATGCGGCATCCGGAAGACGGACTCCGACGTGGCCACCGCCCTGCGGACGGTGGTGGTCCTGGCGTTCTCCTGGCTGATGGTGCTGGTGGTGGGCTCCTTCCACACCATCGGCGCGGTCTCGGACACGTCGTGGCTGTCCCTGGTGCTGTCGGGGCTTTCCACGGGGGCGTCCTGGATCTGCTACTTCAAGGCCCTGTCCCTGGGCGACGTGAACAAGGTGGTGCCCATCGACAAGTCCAGCACGGTGCTGACCGTGCTGCTGGCCATGCTTCTCTTCCACGAGACAGACGCCCTGGCGGTGGAACTGCTGGGCACGGCGCTGCTGGGCATCGGCATTTTGCTGATGGTGGAGAAAAAGCAGAGCGGAGAAGAGGAGCGGGACGGCCGGTGGAGGCTCTACGCGGTGCTGTCCGCCGTGTTTGCGTCCCTGACTTCCATTCTGGCGAAGGTGGGTATCACCGGCGTGGAGTCCAATCTGGGCACGGCCATCCGCACCGGCGTGGTGCTGGTGGCGGCCTGGGGCATCGTGTTCGCCAGGGGCAAGCAGAGCCAGCTGCGGACGCTGGACCGGCGGGAGCTGGTGTTCATCGCCCTGTCCGGCGTGGCCACGGGCGCGTCCTGGCTGTGCTACTATTACGCCATCCAGAACGGCACCGTCAGTGTGGTGGTGCCCATCGACAAGCTGAGCATCCTGGTGTCGGTACTGTTCTCCCGGCTGGTCTTCCACGAGACACTGTCCAAAAAGGCGCGGCTGGGCCTTGCGCTGATGGTGGCGGGCACGCTGCTGATGGCGGTTTTCGCTTAAATCGCGTATGGTTCGCTTGGCTTCGGCGCAAACTGACGCCGGGGTGATCTTATGCTGAAAGAAAAGCCAAAGGACAGGAGGGCGGCCAACAGCCGTTCCGACGAATTTCCGGTCCTGCGCCTGGAGCCGGAGAAGCGGATGTGCCCCATCTTCGACCCGGACAGCATCGCCAAGTTCCCCGTGGCGGCGCCGGGGGAGATGGGCTACCGGGTGCTGGACAATTTCTGCGAGGAGCATATCGAGTAGGCCAAAGGCCCGCCGGACGCGTCCGGCGGGCCGATTTTATTTGCCCTGAAGGGGGGAACGTGGTACACTGATTTTACAAAAAGCGTTTTTGACCGCCGGTGGGAGTGACCGGAAGGAGGCCCCTCCCACATCAGACAAGGAGCTGACCACATGACCCGCTGTTTCATCTTCGCCGCAGGCACCTTCCACGGCCTGCGGGAGCGCCCGGCGCCCGGCGACTTTGTCATCGCCGCCGACGCGGGCTATCAGACCTGCCTGGGGGAGGGGATCACCCCGGACCTGCTGCTGGGGGACTTCGACTCCATGGAGGAGCCCGCGGACTTCCCCAACATCCGCCGCTCCCCGGTGGAGAAGGACGATACCGACACCATGCTGGCCGTCAAGACCGGGCTTTCCGAGGGCTGCACGGAGTTTTACCTCTATGGCGGCACCGGCGGCAGGCGGCTGGACCACACCCTGGCCAACCTCCAGACCCTGCTGTACCTGCGCCGCCGGGGGGCCCGGGGCTGGCTGTATGACGATGACTTCGTCTGGACCGCCATTGAAAACGAGTCCCTGACCATCAAGCGGACCGTGGAGTGGGGCCTGTTCTCCGCTTTCTGCCTGGGGGACCGGGCGGAGGGCGTGGATGAGACGGGCTTTCAGTACCCATTGAAGGACGCCACGCTGACGCCGGGCTTCCCCCTGGGCGTCAGCAACCATATTCTGGAAGAGACCGCCGCCGTCTCTGTCCGCCGCGGCGCGCTGCTGGTGGGCTGGCAGCTTCCGCCGTTGTTCGGAAGATAGAATAACGTAACGCCGAAAGTATGGTTGCGACGGGGAAAATTCTATTGTATAATAAACAAAACAGGAAAGGTTGACCTTTCCTGGACAGAAACGTTTGACCGTGGGACCAGGGGTGGGCACGGCAGTCAAGGAGGAAGAGATTCATGGCAACTTTTACCGTGAACGGCCAGTCCGTGACGGTCGAGAAAAACCAGAAGCTGCTCCGGTACCTGCGGGATACGCTGCACCTCACCGGCGCGAAGGACGGCTGCAGCGAGGGTGCCTGCGGCGCCTGTACAGTCATCATCGACGGCGAGACCTGTAAGGCCTGCGTACCGGACACTGACCGGCTGGAGGGGAAGCGCGTCGTTACCGTGGAGGGCCTGACGGAGTGGGAGAAGCAGGTCTACTGCTACGCCTACGCCGAGGCGGGCGCGGTCCAGTGCGGTTTCTGCATCCCCGGCATGGTCATGTGCAGCAAGGCGCTGCTGGACAAAAACCCGGACCCCACGGAGCCGGAGATCCGCTACGCCCTGCGAAACAACTACTGCCGCTGCACCGGCTACGTGAAGATCGTGGCCGCCGTGAAGCTGGCGGGGGAGATCCTGCGCCGGGGCGCCATCCCCGAAAAGGGCGCTGACGATTGGAAGCTGGGCTCCCGCGTCCAGCGGCTGGACGCGGACGAGAAGGTCCTGGCCACCGGCAAATACCCTGACGACTATTATCCCGACGGGATGCTGTACGGCTCCGCCCTGCGCAGCAAGTACGCCCGGGCCCGGGTGCTGTCCATCGACACCTCGGCGGCCAAGGCGCTGCCCGGCGTCGCCGCCGTGCTGACGGCGGAGGACATCCCCGGCGAGAACAAGATCGGCCACCTGAAGCACGACCAGTACTCCCTGATCCCCGTGGGCGGCCTGACCCACTATCTGGGCGACGCCATCGCCCTGGTGGCGGCGGAGGACCGGGAGACGCTGGAGAAAGCGAAGAAGCTCATCAAGGTGGAGTACGAGGTGCTCCCCGCCGTCCACAACATCCAGGAGGCCGCCGCCCCCGGCGCGCCCAAGGTGTTCGACGAGGAGGAGAGCAACGTCTGCGCCTACAAGCACATCAGCCGGGGAGACGCGGCGGGGGCCATCCGCCGCTCCAAGCACGTCATCTCCCACCACTTCGAAACGCCGTGGACGGAGCACGCTTTCCTGGAGCCGGAGTGCGCCGTGTCCTTCATTGACGAGGACGGCGACGTGTTCATCTATTCCACGGACCAGTCCGCCCACCAGACGCTCCACGAGTGCAGACTGCTGCTGGGCAGCGACAAGGTCAAGGTGCAAAACGCCCTGGTGGGCGGCGGCTTCGGCGGCAAGGAGGACATGACCGTCCAGCACTACGCCGCGCTGATCACCTATGTGACCCGCCGCCCCGTCAAGGTGAAGCTCACCCGGGCGGAGTCCCTGCTGATCCATCCCAAGCGCCATCATTTTGAGATGGACTTCACCATGGGCTGCGATGAAAACGGTATCATCCAGGGCGTGAAGGCCACGGTGTTCTCCGACACCGGCGCGTTTGCCTCCCTGTGCGGCCCGGTGCTGGAGCGGGCCTGCACCCACGCCGCGGGCCCCTATCAATACCAGAATTTCGAGATCGAGGGCACGTCCTACTACACCAACAATCCCCCCGCCGGGGCCTTCCGGGGCTTTGGCGTGACCCAGACCTGCTTTGTGACGGAGACCCTTTTGAACATGATGGCGGACGAGGTGGGCATCACCCCCTGGGAGATCCGCTACCGCAACGCCATCCGCCCCGGCAAGGTGCTGCCCAACGGCCAGATCGTGGACGACTCCACCGGTCTGGTGGAGACGCTGGAAGCAGTCAAGCCCTATTACGACGCGGCGCTGGCCGCCGGCAAGCCGGTGGGCCTGGGCTGCGCCATGAAGAACGCCGGCGTGGGCGTGGGAATCCCGGACACGGGCCGGGTCAAGCTGGTGATCGAGGAGGACCGGAAGGTACATATCTACTCCGGCGCGTCCTGCATCGGCCAGGGCCTGGGCACCGTGCTGGTGCAGATGGTGGTCACCAACACCGATTTGCACCGGGACGATATCGTCTACGAGCGCAGCAACACCTGGATCGCCCCGGACTCCGGCACCACCTCCGGCTCCCGCCAGACCCTGATCACCGGCGAGGCCTGCCGCCGTGCCTGCGAAAAGCTCATGGAAGCCCGGGCCGCCGGCAAGACCCTGGCGGACATGGTGGGGGAGACCTACTACGGCGAATACCTGGCCAAGACGGACCCCCTGGGCGCGGATGTGCCCAACCCCGTCTCCCACGTGGCCTACGGCTATGCCACCCAGATCTGCATCCTGGACCCCAAGACCGGCAAGATCGAACAGATCGTGGCCGCCCACGACGTGGGCAGGGCCGTCAACCCCCTGTCCTGCGAGGGACAGATCGAGGGCGGCGTGGTCATGTCCATGGGCTTTGCCCTGCGGGAGCGGTATCCCATCGACGAGAACTGCAAGCCCATTGACAAGTACGGCTCCCTGGGTCTGTTCCGGGCCCATGAGCTGCCGGAGATCGTGGCCATCGTGGTGGATAAACCCGGCCTGAACGTGGCCTGCGGCGCCATCGGCATCGGCGAGATCACGTCCATCCCCACGGCCCCCGCCATTGCCGACGCGTACTTCCGCCGCGACCATGTGCGGCAGTACAGCCTGCCCCTCTCCGACACACCGTACGAAAGGAAGGGCTGAGATGGCATTGAAAAAGAAATTCCCCTACAAGGCCGCCGTCGTGGCCTGCAACGGAAGCTGCGGCGCCACGAAGGACGATCCCAAGTGCAGCTATGGCTGCATCGGCTGCGGCGCCTGCGTGGCCGCCTGCAAATTCGACGCCATCCACCTGAATGAAAACGGCGTGGCCGTGGTGGAGGACGAGGAGAAGTGCATCGGCTGCGGCGCCTGCGCCCGGAAGTGCCCCCAGCAGATCATCCGCGTCCACGAGTGCGCCAACTATATCGTGGTGAAGTGTTCCAACCGGGACAAGGGCGCCGACGCCCGCAGACAGTGCGCCGTCAGCTGCATCGGCTGCGGCATCTGCCAGAAGACCTGCACCGCCGGGGCCATCCGGGTGGTGGAGAACCGCGCCGTCATCGACGACGCTTACTGCCTCAGCTGCGGCATGTGTTCCGTCAAGTGCCCCCGCCACGCCATTTACGACCTGCGGGGCGTCTTCACGGCGAAGGCCTGACGGCTCACGCCTCCGGCCCGGCGGTCAGCTCCCGCAGGGCCGCCGGGGTGTCCACGTCCGTCAGCTCCCGCTCCTCTACCTCCAGCAGCACCAGGTCCCCCTCGTGCCGCCGGATGACGGTGTTCCCGCCGTGGTCCTCCCGCAGCTCCAGCAGCTCGGGGAAGAACCGGGCGGGGAAGAGGCAGGGGTTGCCCCGGACGCCGCCGTGGCTCAGTGCCGCGATCTTCTCCGGCTGGCGCTGCCACAGCCGTACCAGCTCCGCCACGCTCTCCCGCCGCAGCAGGGGCTGGTCGGAGACCAGAAACAGCACCCCGTCGCAGTCCCGCAGCCCCGTCAGCCCCAGCTCGATGGTGTGGCTGATGCCCCAGTCCGGGTGTTCGTTGTAAAGGGCCGCGAAGCGGAATTCCGTCCCAAGCCGCATGATCTCGGGATACTGCGTCACAACGACCACGGAGTCGAACAGCTCCGCCGGAACGGCCTCCAGCGCCCGCAGGATCAGCGGCCGCCCCCGCAGCTGGGCCGCCAGCTTGTTGTCCCCGAACCGCCGGGCATTCCCGGCGGCCATGACGACGCATCCGATTTTTAAAGCGGTATCCATTATCTTCAATCTCCAATCTAAAATCTTCAATCTTGATTGTAGTATATCCGTTTTCGCCCCTGCAAGTCAATCCGGGGGCGGAACTCCATTTTCAAGGAGGGCAGCCATATGAGCAAAAGCGTCGGAAAAAGTGAGATCCGTGTAGATGCCTACGAAAAGGCCACCGGCCGCGCCAAATACGTGGATGACCTGTGCGACCGCAGCGCCCTGATCGTGCGCATCTGCCATTCCACCATCGCCCACGGCTTTGTCAAGTCTGTGGACACCACGGAGGCGGAGGCCGTCCCCGGCGTGGTGCGGGTCCTGACCTGCTTCGACGTCCCGGACATCCCGTTCCCCACCGCGGGCCACCCCTGGTCCACGGACCCCGGCCATCAGGACACCGCGGACCGCCTGCTGCTGAACCGCCACGTCCGCTACTACGGCGACGACGTGGCCGTGGTCATCGCGGAGGACGAGGTGGCCGCCGCCCAGGGCGTCCGGGCGCTGAAGGTGGAGTACGAGGAGCTGCCCTTCGTCCTGGACGTGCAGAAGGCCATGGAGCCGGACGCCCCCCAGATCCACGAGGAGTATCCCGGCAACATCCTGAAGCACACCAGCATCCGCAATGGCAATTACGAGGAGGCCAGCCGGGAGCCGGGGCTCATCAAGGTGGAGGGCTGGTACGACACCCCCACCGTTCAGCACTGCCATATCGAGAACCACGGCTGCTTCGCCTATGAGGAGGCGGGCCGGGTGGTGGTGTACAGCTCCACCCAGATCCCCCATATCATCCGCCGGGTGGTGGGGCAGGCCCTGGGGATCCCCTGGGGCAAGGTCCGGGTCGTCAAGCCCTATATCGGCGGCGGCTTCGGCAACAAGCAGGACGCGCTGTACGAGCCCCTGTGCGCCTGGTGTTCCACCCAGGTGGGCGGGCGGCTGGTGAAGCTGGAGTGCAGCCGGGAGGAGACCTTCGTCTCCAACCGCGTCCGCCACGCCATCCGCACCCATATCATCTCCTGGGTCCGGCCCGACGGCACCTTTGCCGCCCGGAAGATCGAGTGCTTCTCCAACCAGGGGGCCTATGCCTCCCACGGACACAGCATCGTGGCCAAGGGCATGGGCGCGTTCCCTCAGCTGTATCCCTGCCCCAATGTGGAGGGCGACTCCTACACCGTGTACACCAACCGCCCCGTGGCCGGCGCCATGCGGGGCTACGGCATCCCCCAGGCCATGTTCGCCGTGGAGAGCCACACCGACGACGTGTGCAAGGCCCTGGGCCTGGACCCCATGGACTTCCGCCGCAAGCACCTGATGCCCATGGGCTATGTGGACGGCTTCTCCAAAAACGAACTGTACCACGACACCTTCAACCAGTGCATGGACAAGGGCATGGCCGCCATCGACTACCGCCGCAAGCAGGCGGAGTACCAAAATCAGACCGGCCCCGTCCGGAGAGGCATCGGCCTTGCCGTGTTCTGGTACAACACGGCCGTGTGGCCCATCTCCCTGGAGTCCTCCTCCTGCCGCATGGTGCTGAACCAGGACGGCTCCCTTCAGTTCCAGACCGGCGAGACGGAGATCGGCCAGGGCTGCGACACCGCCTACTCCCAGATGGTGGCGGACGCCGTGGGCATCCCCTTCAAGGACGTCCACGTGGTCTCCAACCAGGATACCGACGTGACCCCCTTCGGCACCGGCGCCTACGCCTCCCGCCAGACCTATGTGGGCGGCTTCGCCATCATGCAGACGGCCCTGGCCCTGCGCAAGCGCATCCTGGACATCGCCCATGAGCAGACCCGGATGCCCGTCAGCAACCTGGATTTGGTGGACGGCCAGATCGTCCGCAGGTCCGACGGCCGGATCCTGAAATCCCTGGGCGATCTGGCGACGGAGAGCCTGTACTCCCTGGAGAGCAGCCAGCACATCACCGCCGAGACCACGGCCCAGATCAAGTCCAACGCCTATTCCTTCGGCTGCTCCTTCGCCGAGGTGGAGGTGGATATCCCGATGTGCAAGGTGAAGCTCCTCCGCCTGGTCAACGTCCACGACTGCGGCACCCTCATCAATCCCGCCCTGGCGGAGGCCCAGGTCCACGGCGGCATGTCCATGGCCATCGGCTACGGTCTGTCCGAGCAGCTGCTGTTCGACGAGAAGACCGGAAAGCCCCTGAACAACAACCTGCTGGACTACAAGCTGTCCACCTTTATGGACCATCCCACACTGGAGGCGGCGTTCGTGGAGAATCCGGAGCCCACGTCCCCCTACGGCACCAAGGCCCTGGGCGAGCCCCCGGCCTGCTCCGGCGCCCCCGCCATCCGCAACGCCATTCTGAACGCCACCGGCGTCTCCATCGACAGCTGCCCCATCACGCCCCACATCCTCTACCGGAAGTTCAAAGAGGCCGGGCTGATCGAAGATTAAAGGAGGGAATACGCCATGTATGATATGAAAGCACTGTATCAGGCCCGGAGCGTATCCGACGCCGTGGCCCTCCGGCTGGCCCACCCTGAGGCCCACATCATCGCCGGCGGCAGCGACGTGCTGGTGCAGATGCGGGAGGGCAAGCGGGCCGGCGTGGAGCTGATCTCCATCTATAGCCTGGACGAGCTGCGGGGCGTCTCCATTCAGGAGGACGGCACCATCCGCATCGGCAGTCTCACCAGCTTCTCCCACATCACTCGGGACCCTATCATCCAGAAGTATATCAACGTCCTGGGCGAAGCCGTGGACCAGGTGGGCGGCCCCCAGATCCGCAACATCGGCACCATCGGCGGCAACACCTGCAACGGCGTCACCTCCGCCGACTCCTCCTCCACCCTCCACGCCTGGGACGCCATCGTGGAGCTGACCGGCCCCGACGGCGTCCGCCGCCAGCCCATCCAGGAGTTCTACATCCGGGCGGGCAAGGTGGACATCCGGGAGGGCGAGATCCAGACCGCCATCCTGATCCCGAAAGAGAGTTACGAGAACACCTTTGGCCACTACATCAAGTACGCCATGCGCAACGCCATGGATATCGCCACCCTGGGCACCTCCGTCAACGTCCGCCTGTCCGCCGACAAAAAATACGTGGAGCGGGCCCGCGTGGCCTTCGGCGTGGCGGGCCCCGTGCCCCTGCGGGCCAAAACGGCGGAGCGGATGGCCGCGGGGAAGCCTGTTAGCCTGGAGCTGGCGGAGGCATTTTCCCAGGCGGTGAAGGAGGACATCAACCCCCGGGACTCCTGGCGCGCCGCCAAGGATTTCCGGATGCACATCGCGGTGGAGAGCGCAAAGCGTGCCTTCATCGAATCCGTAAAACTGGCGGGAGGTGCGCTGTAATGGAAAATCATGTGATGCAGTATCAGACCGTCCACTTCAATCTGAACGGCAAGGACGTGGAGCGGACCGTGGACGTCCGGGCCAGCCTGACCGACATGCTCCGCAACGACTTCCGGATGACCTCCGTGAAAAAAGGCTGCGAGGTGGGGGAGTGCGGCGCCTGCAACGTCCTCATCGACGGCGAGGCCTTTAACTCCTGCATCTACCTGGCCGTCTGGGCGGAGGGCAAGCGCATCCGTACTCTGGAGGGGCTGCTGGGCCCCAACGGCGAGCTTTCCGACATCCAGCAGGCTTTCGTGGACGAGGCGGCCATCCAGTGCGGCTTCTGCACCCCCGGCTTTATCCTGACGGCGGTGGAGATTTTGGAGACCGGCAGGGAGTACACCGACGACGAGCTGCGCAAGCTCCTCTCCGGCCACCTGTGCCGCTGCACAGGCTATGAGAACATCCTCCGGGCCGTGAAGAAGACCATGTATCAGCGTCTGGGCAAGGAGATGCCCCAGGCATAAGATGAGAACAGCAGGCCGCCCGGCGGGTGGCCTGCGCAGCCTGTCGAAAAGTCTTTTCGACAGACTGCACAAATTTTCTCGACCTTAAAAAAGTTCGAGAAAACTGTGATTGAAAACGAAAGGAACCCTTCCTGGGTTCCTTTCGTAGCTATCTTCCTTCCCGGTATCTGAAGGTTTTGGCTTTTTTTGACAGTCTCAGCAGGCCGCCCGGCGGGTGGCCTGCTTTCCATTTGACGCTCTCCCCGAAAAGTGATATAATAAAATTACAAAGAGAGGAGGAAGCCCTATGAAGACTATCATCACCATTGGCCGGCAGTTCGGCAGCGGCGGCAAGGAGGTCGGCATCCGGGTCGCCAAGGAGCTGGGCATCCCGTTCTATGACAAGGAGCTTTTGCAGGAGGCCGCCAAGAAGAGCGGCCTTTGCGAGAAGATCTTCGAGAATTTCGACGAGCGGCCCAAGAGTCTGCTGTATTCCATTGCGATGGATTCTTATATGTTTGCCCTGCCTGGCGCCGGCGCCGGGGATTCCCTGGAACAGAAGGTATATCTGGCCACCTTTGACACGATCCGCCATCTGGCGGAGCAGGGCCCCTGTGTGATGATCGGCCGCTGCGCGGACTACGCCTTGGCGGACAATCCCAACCACCTGAGCCTCTTTATCTACGCCCCCATGGACGTGCGCATCCAGCGGGTGGCCAAGCGGCAGAATATCTCGCCGGAGGAGGCCCGCAAGGTCATCCTCAAGACCGACAAGCGCCGCGCCTCCTACTACGAGTACTACTCCTCCCAGAAGTGGGGCGCGGTGGACAGCTACGACTTCTGCCTGGACTCCAGCTGCCTGGGGCTGGGCGGCACCGTGGAGCTGATCCAGACCATAGTGGCCCAGCGGGAGCATCCCATCCCCAGCCCCACCGAGCTGGACCCCACGCAGCCCAACGGCTGACGGCTTTCCGCATTTCAAAAAACAAGCACGGCGCCTGGGCGCCGTGCTTGTTTTTAGGACTTGTCCAGCTCCCGGTAAAATCCGAACGCCTCCTCGAACTTTCCCTGGCTGTACGCCGTCACATCCGCCACATAGGCCTGGTAGGCCGCCAGCAGCCGCTCCGCCTCGGGCGTCAGCGCGGCGCCGCCGCCGTGGCGGCCGCCGATGGTGGACGCCAGCATCTTGCAGCCGAACACATGCTCCGCCGTGCGGATGATACGCCAGGCCTTGGAATAGGCCATCTCCATGGACGCCGCCGCGGCCCGCAGGGAGTGGTGCTCCCGCACCCGCTCCAGAAGCGTCGCAATTCCGGGGCCAAAGCACCGCTCGTTGTCATCGGTGAAAAGACGCACCGTCAGCTTTAAATGCAGTTCCTTACTCATGAGCTCCCTCCGCTGCCGCCAGACGCGGTTATTTTTTTATTTTATCACATCCTCCTGGATTTGCAAACAGCGGAAAATGTGCTATGATAAAAATACAGAAAAATTTCCCGCCCTCCGGCGGGCAGTGGGAGGTTTCACGATGGAACTGATCAGACTGGGTCGCACGGAGCTGCTGGTCTCCAAAACGTCCTTTGGCGCTCTGCCCATCCAGCGCGTTTCCAAGGCCGACGCCGTGAAGCTGGTGCGCCGGGCATACGACGGCGGCATCAACTACTTCGACACCGCCAACATGTACACCGACAGCGAGGAAAAGCTGGGCGAGGCACTGCGCGGCGTCCGGCAGAGCGTGGTGATCTCCACCAAGAGCGCCGCCACGGACAAAAAGACGGCCCTGGCCCACATCGAGCAGAGCCTGCGCCGCCTGCGGACGGACTACATCGACCTCTTCCAGTTCCACAATCCCCCCAAACTCCCGGACCCCGCGGATCCGGACGGCGCTTTCGCCGCCGCGCTGGAGATGCAGCGGCGGGGCTATATCCGCCATATCGGCATCACCAACCACCGCCCCCAGGTGGCCCGGGACGCCATCGCCTCCGGGAACTTTGAGACGCTGCAGTTCCCCTTCTGCTACCTGGCGACGGACACGGACTTCGCCCTGGTGGAGGCCTGCAAGGCGGCGGACATGGGCTTCATCGCCATGAAGGGCCTCTCCGGCGGGATGCTGAACAACGCCGAGGCGTGCTACGCTTTCATGGGCCGGTACCCCAATGTGGTGCCCATTTGGGGTATCCAGCGGGAGGAGGAGCTGGACCAGTGGCTGGAGCTGACGGCCAGGGACCCCAAGCTGACGCCGGAGCTGCAGGCCGTCATCGACCGGGACCGGGAGGAGCTGGCGGGGAACTTCTGCCGCAGCTGCGGGTACTGTCTGCCCTGCGCCGCGAATATCGACATCCCCCAGTCCGCCCGCATGGCGGCCCTGCTGCGCCGCTCGCCATACCAGAGGTTCATGACGGACGAGTGGTATGAGAAGATGCACCGCATCGAAAACTGCGTCCACTGCGACGCCTGCAAGAGCCGCTGCCCCTACAACCTGGACACCCCGGCCCTGCTGCAGCTGATGCTGAAGGACTACGACGCGTTTTACGCCGAACACCACGCCGACAAGTGAGGAGGACGCCATGCTTTTCAAAGACGGAGACGCCAGCATCAAGCTGGACATTGTGAACTACGAGCTGCCCGCCGACGGCGGCGCGCCGGACAGCGACGACCGCAACTGGCTGGTGCTGCGGTGTACCTGGATCAACGAGGACGGCGCCGTGGTCAAGGACTCCAACAGCTGCCTTCTGACCTATGAGCTGAAGGAGATGGCCGCCGGGCTGAAGGTTTTGAACGCGGGCATCCGGGACGCCTACGACAGCGAATTCGTGGAGCCCTATTTCACCCTGTCCGCCCGGGCGGCGGGGGAGGGCTTCCAGGTAGCCGTGTCCTTCTACCTGCCCAACACCATGGACGGCGATGACACCGCCGAGGTGGAGGCGGACATGACGAAGGAGGATATGGCCGCCCTGATCGCGGAGCTGGACAGGCTCTGCGCCAAATTCCCGGACCGCACCTGAGCGGAGCGGCAAAAAGACAGCGCCGGAAGCACAGTTCTGGCGCTGTTTTTATGGTTCCCGGCCCAGCAGCCAGTCCACGGAGACGTGGAGGGCGTCGGCCAGGGCGCATAATTCAAAATCGGATACGGGGCGTTTCTGCCCCTCCAGCAGGGAGAGGGCGGGTGTGCTGATCTCGATGCCGGAGGTTTGGAGCCGCGCCAACAGTTCCACCTGTTTCAGCCCCAGCCGCAGGCGCTGCTCCGTCACTCTGGCGCCCACCATGTTCCGGTTCCCCAACTCCAGTTTTCTTGTCTTCATGCAAACCACCAACTTCTTTTTCCATCAGTATATGGAAATTGGGGGTTTACAAATTTGGCAATACCAAATATAATGAAATAAATTTGGTAATACCAAATTATAGACAAATGGAAAGGGAGAGATATATGCGAAAACAGCGAAACTTTTTGGCCTTGATGATGGTACTGTTATTAGCCTTGTCCATCATGCCAACGACGGTTATGGCAGAGGAAGAAACCGTCTATATCTATGAGGATAATGTGGTTTATAAACAGACGGGCGAAGGAGAAAGGACCGCACTGACCGATGAGGAACTGGCGGAATTCAGCGGCGTCAGCCTTCATGGCATTGCTGGCTTTAATGGAAAAATCTTTCCCACCATGCAGGCCGCCTATGACGCGATCAGTGTTAAACTGGCGGCCAACGGCGGTTTACAGGAAGGCTCCGGGATGAACCTGGATGATGAGGCATTCAATGCGTTATATACCGACAGGCTCCCGGAGGGCGGTGAGCATGAGGGCGTTTCGCTGACATGGACGATTTTCGGGACAGTCGATTTGGGCAGCACGCTTCCGGCGTATTACTTGTCCGGGGGACGGGAACCAGCGTGGTACGGAAGCAACGCCAAAACCATCCGCTATATCACGATGGTCGGCTATGATGAAAACGCTCAGCTCAACATAGAGAAATCGCTTAAAATGCCTTACCAGTGGTGGGAAGGCTCTGATAAATTCCTTGGGTTTACAGTCGAAAATTTGACACTTACCAGCACGAGCAATCAAATTCCGCTGGAGCCTAATTATAGAGATACATTTGATCTGACACTTGAAAACTGCACGATCAAGGGATTCTTCCTCTATTATTTCAACGGAAAAGGCAATGTTACGATCGATCAATGTGCATTTGATGGAACAGGTACGGATAAAAACTATGCGCTCCAGATTATGGGCCATGAGACGGAGCCTTTGACCGTTCAGATTACCAATAACACCATCTCCGGCTATCCCCGCGGCATCAACATCGATCAGGAAACAGCGGTGGCAACCATTTCCGGAAACACCATCGAGGCAAACCATCCGACTCGCGGCGCTGTGCAGTTGAGCGCCGGAAAGTCTATTACTGTAACTGGCAACACAATCAAAAATGAGACTGGTAGTGCGTTCTGGTTCTACCAAAGTTCTTCTTCAAGTTATACATGTCTTGAGACAGTCATCACCAACAATATCATTGAGTCACCCTACCTGTTCCAGGTGGGAGACCCAAATGCCTATACGCTAAGCGATGAAGCTATAAATGGCATCACATTCACCGGAAATGATATTTCCAGAGTAAAGGATCCCTATAACAGCCCGATGAAAGATTCGGAAGAAACAAGTCCCTTTGAGCACCATATTTTGGATGCAGATGATACAGAGAATATATATGTATCCGGCGTGACCCTGGACAAGACCAGCCTGGCCTTATATGTGGGCAATACGAGCACTCTGACCCCGACGGTGCTGCCCGACAGCGCACCTGACAAGTCCGTCACCTGGTCCAGCAGTAATGATACCGTTGCTTCCGTGGATTCCAGCGGCAAAGTCACTGCCATGGCTCCCGGCACCGCAACGATCAGCGTGAAGACAACTGACGGCGGGAAGACCGCGACCTGTAAAGTTACTGTCAAGGAGTATTCCACTGTCACCCCCAGCAAGCCCTCCACCTCCTCCCGGGATGACGATGATGACGACGACGGCTACCCCGTCTCCGTCCCCGCCAGCTCCAGCATCAAGCATGGCTCCATCACTGTCAGCCCCCGCAGCGCGGACAAGAACGACACCGTCACCATCACCGTCAAGCCAGATGATGGCTATGAGCTGGACGATCTGACCGTCACCGACAAGGACGGCAAGACCATCAAGCTCACCGAGGGCAAAAACGGTAAGTTCACCTTCACCATGCCCGCCAGCAGGGTGGAAGTGGAAGCCACCTTCACCGCAATCAAAGAAGAAACGCCCGCCCAGCGCTTCACCGACATCCCCAACGGCTACTGGGCCGAAGAGGAGATCAATTGGGCCGCCGAAAACGGCTACATCAACGGCAATACCGCCGCCACCTTCAATCCCGAGGGCACCGTGACCCGCCAGCAGCTGTGGATGATCCTGGCCCGCCTGTCCGGCTACCAGCCCGCGGACTTCGCCGAGGCCAGAGCCTGGGCCGTGGACAACAGCATCTCTGACGGCACCGCCCCCGGCAGCGCGGTCTCCCGCCAGCAGATGGTGGCCATCCTGTACCGTTACGCGGTGGGTCTGGGCTATGACGCCTCCGGCGCCGCCGACCTCACCCGGTTCCCCGACCACGCCAGCGTGGCGTCCTACGCCGCCGACGCCATGAGCTGGTCTGTGGCCAACAACATTGTGGGCGGCACCACTCAGGGCACCCTGAATCCCACCGGCACCGCCACCCGGGCCCAGTTCGCGGTGATCCTGTCCCGCTTCGCGGAGAAAACAGCCAGATAAATAGCAGATAAAAAGACAGCTGGGGAAGCTCCCCAGCTGTCTTTTTTATGAAAATTTATGCGTTTCTTACTCGGCCTTGGGGCCGGCGGCGACCACTTCGGCGCTCATGTGGGTGTACTTCTTGAAATTCTCCACAAAGCTGGTGGCCAGCTTCTTGCAGGACGCCTTGTAGGCCTCCTTGTCCTCCCAGGTGTTCTCGGGGATCAGCAGCTCAGAAGGCACGCCGGAGATAGCGGTGGGCACCTGGACGCCGAAGGTGGGATCGGTGACGAAGGCGCTCTTTTCGATCTCACCGGTGAGGGCGGCGGTGACCATGGCCCGGGTATAGCTCAGCTTCATGCGCTTGCCGGTGCCGTTCCAGCCGGTGTTGACCAGGTACACGTTGGCGCCGGACTTCTCCACCTTCTCGGCCAGCATGGCGGCGTAGACGGAGGGGTCCAGGGGCAGGAAGGGTTCGCCGAAGCAGGTGGAGAAGGTGGGCACGGGCTCGGTGATGCCGATCTCGGTGCCGGCCACCTTGCTGGTGAAGCCGGAGACGAAGTAGTACATGGCCTGGTTCTTATCCAGCTTGGAGATGGGAGGCAGCACGCCGTAGGCGTCGGCGGTCAGGAAGATGACGGTCTTGGGCACGCTGGGGCTCATGCCGGACAGCTCCGCGTTGGGGATGTACTCCACGGGATAGCCCACGCGGCTGTTGACGGCCAGGGAGTCGTCGTCAAAGTCGAATTCCCGGGTCTCAGGGTCCATGACCACGTTCTCGACCAGGGCGCCGAACTTGATGGCGTTGTAGATCTCGGGCTCGCCCTCGGGGCTGAGGTTGATGCACTTGGCGTAGCAGCCGCCCTCGAAGTTGAACACGGAGTCGTCCGCCCAGCCGTGCTCGTCGTCGCCGATCAGCATCCGGTTGGGGTCGGCGGACAGGGTGGTCTTGCCGGTGCCGGACAGGCCGAAGAACACGGCGGAGTCGCCGTCCTTGCCGATGTTGGCGGAGCAGTGCATGGGGAACACGCCCATCTTGGGCAGGATGTAGTTCATGACGGAGAAGACGGACTTCTTGATCTCGCCGGCGTACTGGGTGCCGCAGATGACCACCAGATTCTGCTCATAGTCCACCAGAATGGCGGCCTCGGAGCGGGTGCCGTCGATCTCGGGGATGCACTTGAAGCCGGGAGCGGCGATGATGGTGTAGTCAGCGGTGAAGCTCTCCAGCTGCTCGGGGGAGGGGCGGCGCAGGAGCTGGTGGATGAACAGGTTCTGGGAGGCCAGCTCGTTGACGATGCGGAAGGACTTGGTGTACTTGGGGTCCGCGCCGGCGAAGCCGTCGAAAATGAAAATCTCCTTGTTCTGGAGATAGGCGATGACCTTGCTCTTGATGGCCTCGAACTTCTCCTTCTCGATGGGGCGGTTGACTTTGCCCCAGGCGATCTCGTCGTGGACGGCGGGGGTGTCCACGATGAACTTGTCGTTGGCGCTGCGACCGGTGTACTTGCCGGTTTTGACCACCAGCGCGCCGGTGTTGCTGAGGGTGCCCTCGCCGCGGCGCAGAGCGTGCTCCGTCAGCTGGGCGGGAGTCAGATTGCGGTATACGGCGGCAGAATTGATGATCCCCAGGGATTCCAGACCGTAAGTTTCCATAATAGATGTTCCTCCTTTATGATCGTTCCGGGCCTGCGGGGGAAAGCCCCGACGCACAGCCGGAGCTTCCGGCTGTGAAAGCCATATTACATGACATTCTACAGCATTTTGGCGGGAAAGGCAAGAGCGTGTGCGGAGGGAATCAAAATTTTACCTCCGTAATCGATTTTTCCATCGCCGGCAGGTTCCGCGCTGGAACGGTTTCAGGACTGTCCCAGCCGCCGGGCCAGTCGGGCGAAGTCCGCCAGCGTCAGCCGTTCGCCCCGCACGTCGGCGCTCAGGCCGCAGTCCGCGATGGCGGCCTGGATGGCCGGCTTGCCAAGACCCGGCAGGGCGGAGGTCAGGCTGTTCACCAGCGTCTTCCGCCGCAGCAGGAAAGCGCCCTTGACGACCTGGAAGAAAAACGCTTCGTCCGCCACCTCCACGGCGGGGCGCTGCCGCCGGACGCACCGCAGCACGGCGGAGGTCACTTTTGGGGAGGGCAGGAACTTCTCCCGGGGCACCTCGAACAGCAGCTCCGTCTCCATGTGGTATTGCAGAAACAGGGAGAACGCGCCGCCGTCGGAGGACCCCTGCGGCGCGGCCAGACGCTGGGCCACCTCCTTCTGGATCAGCACCGTGACCGTCCGGAAGCGGGGCGTCTCCACCAGCTTCGTCAGCACCGGGGTGGTGATGTTGTAGGGCAAGTTGGCGCACACGATGGGCGTCAGGCCCTGGAATTTCTCCGCCGCCAGCGCGTTCAGATCCAGCTTCATCACATCGCCGGACACGATCTCCACGTTGGGGTAGGGGGCCATGGTCTCCGCCAGCACCGGGAGCAGGGACTTGTCCAGCTCCACGGAGACGACCTTCCCCGCCCGCCGGGCCAGCTCCGCTGTCAGCGGGCCGATGCCGGGGCCGATCTCCAGCACGCCGCAGCCTCCGTCCGCCCGGGAGGCCGCCGCGATGTCATACGGCACCTGGGGGTCAATGAGGAAATTTTGCCCCATGGACTTGGAGAAGTGAAAGCCGTGCCGTGCCAGCAGCTCCCGGATGGTGGTCTGATCGCAGAGATTCATGGTAATATCCGCCTTTTCGTCGTTGATAGGGAGAGTATAACAAAAAAAAGAGGGTTTGAAAACCCCCGGCTGATCCTGTATGATAGAGAAAACCACATGTCAGGGAGGGACAGACCAATGCTGAAAACCATTTTTTTCGACCTGGACGACACCCTGCTGGACTTTACCCGCGCCGAGCGGGTGGCGCTGACCAGGGCCCTGACGGAGATGGACGTCCCCGCCACGGGCGCGGTGCTGGACCGCTACCACGTGATCAACGCCGCCCAGTGGGAGCTGCTGGAGGAGGGAAAGCTGACCCGCCCCCAGGTGCTGCTGCGCCGCTTCGACCTGCTGTTCGCGGAGCTGGGGCTGGACCGCTCCGCCCAGGAGACCTGTGACCGCTACGAGGGATACCTGGCGGAGGGCCACTTCTTCATCCCCGGCGCGCCGGCGCTGCTGGACGCCCTGGTTCCCCGGTACGACCTGTACCTGGCCTCCAACGGCGCCGCCGCCGTGCAGCGCCGCCGCCTCCAGAGCGCGGGTATCCTGCCGTACTTCAAAACCGTCTTCATCTCCGAGGAGGTGGGCCATGACAAACCCAGCCCCGCGTTTTTTGAGGCTGTCTTCGCCGCCATCCCCGGCTTTTCCCGAAAGGCGGCCCTGATGGTGGGGGACAGCCTGACCTCGGACATCCGGGGCGGCCGTAACGCCGGCATCCGCACCTGCTGGTTCGACCCCCACGGGAAGCCCCGCCGGGCGGACATCGTCCCGGATTACCGGATCACCGCCCTGGACCAGCTGCCGGAGCTTCTGGAGACGCTGGACTGAGGCCCCCCGCGACGAAAACTCCCCGGCGCGGACGCGCCGGGGAGAAACTCTGTGCATGAATCAATGTGGGGAGGAATCATTCCAAAATATACACCGTGCAGCTCCGCCTGCCGAAGCTGATACACTGCTGGTAGGTCTCGAAGTACAGATCCACCTTGTTGCCCCGGACGCCGGTGTCCTCGGCCACGGCCATGCCGTAGACCACGCCGTCGTTGGTGACGATATACAGCTTTGTGCCCAGGGGAATGACGTTCTTGTCCACGGCCACGGTGCCCACCCGGACGAACGTGCCGGTGGCGGTGGTGTAGTCCGCGCCGCCGTATCCGGCGGTGTAGGCGGTGGCGGTCATGGATTTGGCGCTGGAGAAGTTCAGCGTCGCGCCGGACTGCAGCGTCAGGGTGCCGCTTCCGTCGGCGTTTTTGGCGACGCTGGCGATGGCGGAGCTGTCCAGCGGCGCCACGTCCTCCACGGCGGTGCCGTACTCCACGATCTCGTCCACGGCGGTGCTGTCCAGCTCCTCCACAAACTGGCGGGAGATTTCCTCACCGTTGGACCAGACCACCTCGTAGATGGAGACGCGCACGCCGTCCTTGCCCTCCTGGACCACCTTTTCCGTGCCCTTCTCCATCTCCGGATTGGCCACCCGGACGGTCTCAAAGGCCACGTCCTCCGTCACCTTGTCATAGTAGGTGATGTCCTCCGCCACGGTCAGCTCCGCGCCGGGGCCGGACAGGTCCACGGCGATGGTCTCCAGCGGGCCGGGGACGATGTTCAGCCGCTGCAGCAGGGCGGAGACGCTCTCCCGCTTGCTGACGGCGGTGATGGTCTCGCCGTTGTAGCGGACCGTGACGTTCTGGCGGCTGGCCAGCATCACGTCGCAGCCCTTGGCGCCGGAGGAGATGTTGACAATCTGGGAGGACAGGTCCGGCGCCTTGCCGCCGCCGTCCAGCACGATGGCGGTATCGTCCGCGCCGGTGAGGATGAACAGGGCGTCCGCCCAGCCGGTGGCGGCGATGCAGGAGCACACCATCACGGCCAGCGCGAAGAGCAGCGTGCGTCGGTGTGCCCAGCGTTCATGCAGTTTTTTCCATAGGCTCTGTGTTTTCAAAACATACCTCCTGAAAAAGGTTTTTCAGGCTCCCGATGGGAGCGTTGCGCGGCTGTTTCCTGCGCGAAAACAACTTGTAACTTTTGTTACCGATCTGAAAAACTGGACACAGTATACACCCGCCTCCCACTTTTGTCAAGTTTTCAGCGGTAAAACCGGGCAAACACCCCCACTTTTTCTGAAACCAGGTGAGAAAAAGATGGGAAAACCTGTAAAATGGAAACGAAAAGGTTACAAAAAAGTAACACGAAGGACGCTGCGGCGCCGC
>CABSFC010000038.1 GCA_902476875.1 uncultured Oscillibacter sp.
TGGAAAGAAAGCCGGACTGGCTGCCCGGCTTTCCTGTCCAAATTTATTGTAATAGTGAGCGTGGAGAAATGATCGCGGTGATCGACAATGTGATTTCCAGAGTGAGTAACTTTTTGTATACGCCCTGGGTACCGCTGTTCCTGATAGTGGCCGGCGTGGTATTTACCATCTGCACACGGTTCGTACAGCTTCGGATGATCAGGGAATCCATCCGTGTGGTTATGGAAAAGCCCAAAACAGAGGGGGCGGTGTCGTCCTTTGGCGCGCTGATGATCTCCACGGCGTCCCGTGTGGGCACCGGCAACATTGTGGGCGTGTCGCAGGCGATCTGTCTGGGCGGTGTCGGCGCGGTGTTCTGGATGTGGTTCATCGCCATCTTCGGCGGCGCGTCCGCCTTTGTGGAGTCCACGCTGGCGCAGATCTATAAGCGCAGAAACCCCGATGGCTCCAGCTACGGCGGCCCCTCTTATTATATGGAGGCTGCGCTGCATCAGCGCTGGCTGGGCGTGGTCTTTGCCGTGTTTATTATTTTGACCTATGCCGTGGGCTATAATGCCCTGGCGTCCTATAACATGCAGTCCACCTTTGCCGGCTTCAGCTTTTATGACGCGTCCGTCACGCCGGCTGTCATGGGCCTGCTTCTGGCCGTGCTGTTCCTGATCTGCATCATGGGCGGCGGTCGGCGGTTGTCCAGGGTCACCGGCGTCATGGTCCCCGCGATGGGCGTCCTCTACATTTTGGTGGCGCTGGTCATCGTTGTGATGAACCTTGGCAGGCTCCCCGCCATGTTTGGCGCCATCTTTGCCAGCGCGTTCGATCTCAAGGCCATCTTCGGCGGCTTCTCCGGCTCCTGCCTGATGTACGGCATCAAGCGCGGCCTGTATTCCAACGAGGCCGGTATGGGCTCCGCGCCCAACGCCGCCGCTTCAGCGGACGTCTCTCACCCTGTGAAGCAGGGCCTGGTGCAGATGCTGTCCGTCTTTCTGGACACCCTGCTGATCTGCACGGCCACCGCGTTCATGTGCCTGCTCTCCGGCGTGGCCCCGGCGGAGGAGCTGGCCGGCGCGCCCTATGTCCAGGCGGCGCTCCAGAATGTGCTGGGGGGCGTTGGCCCTGTGTTCATTGCCGTTTCCATGACGTTGTTTGCTTTTACGACCCTGATCGGCAACTACTATTACTGTGAGGGCTGCCTGCGCTTCATCATGCGGCGCCAGCCCAGCAAACGGTTTATGACCGGCTTCCGCGTCGCGGCGTCCTGCATTGTGCTCGTGGGCGCCATCGCAAGCATGGGACTGGTCTGGAACCTGGCCGACCTGACGCAGGGGCTGATGGTGGTCACGAATATCCCTGTGATCCTGCTGCTGGTCAGGCCGGCCCTCGCCGCGCTGAAGGACTATCAGCGCCAGAGGCAAGCGGGGAAGGACCCGGTGTTCCGGGCGGCGGATATCGGCCTGGAAAACGACACCGAATTTTGGCGGTAAACGGAAAAAAGGACGCGAAAGCGTCCTTTTTTTGTTGTGTGGCGGAATGGAAAAAAGTTTTTGCGGAAAACTACTTGAAATTCTATAGAACATCGTGTAATATAGTTTTAAAAACCAGATTAGACAATTTGAAACGCGAGATCGACGGCGGAGGCGACGGTCGCGTGCGGACGATCTGCCGTTTGCTCCCGGCGGGTTCTTTTCTCCGCGATTTGACCGTATTTTTCGATGTACTGTAAAGGAGGGAGGCTGCGATGCAGGCTGTGCTGACCGCGAGACAATACGCCCGGCTCCGGCGGAGGGTGCGGGCCAAAAAACGGAACGAGCCGCCCAGGCTGACCGTGACGGAGGAGGTCCTCAACGCGGTCTCCCACGGGGTGGGCGCGGCGCTGGCCCTGGCGGGCATGATTTTGCTCCTGCTGCGCTCGGACGCGCCGCTGGAGGTCATGGCCTCCTGCTTCTACGGCATCAGCCTGTTTTTCATGATGCTGATGAGCTGCCTGTACCACGCCATGCCCACGGGCTCCACGGGCAAGCGGGTGCTGCGGCGGTTCGACTACACGTCCATCTATCTGCTGATCGGCGGGACGTTTGCCCCCATCTTTCTGGTGTATCTGGGAGATCAGATCGGCATCACGCTGTTCTGCGTCCAGTGGGGCGTCATTCTGTTCGGCGTGTCGCTGATCGCCGTCTTCGGCCCGGGCCGTTTCCGGTCTCTGCACTTCACGCTGTATTTTCTCATCGGGTGGAGCGGGCTGATGTTCCTGCCGGATTTTTACCGGAACAACCAGCCGCTGCTGTGGTATATCCTACTGGGCGGCGTGGTATACACGGTGGGCATGATTCCCTTTGGCCGGAACCGGAAGTACGACCACTGCGTGTGGCACCTGTTCGTGCTGGCGGCGGCCGTCCTGCACTGGCTCGGCATCTACACGCAGATCTATTAATCTATTAAAAAGCAGCCGGGAGCTTTGCTCCCGGCTGTTTCAGCAGGAAAAGGGGTTGGGGAAGTCTCAAGGGGGGCGTCCGCTCCCCTTTGCCGTCACTTCGTCCCGAAAATCCGGTCGCCCGCGTCGCCCAGGCCGGGGACGATGTAGCCGTGCTCGTTCAGGTGGTCGTCCACCGCGCCGCAGAAGATGTCCACGTCGGGGTGGGATTTCTGGATGCAGGCAATGCCCTCGGGAGCGGCCACAAGGACCATCAGCTTGATGTGCTGGCAGCCCCGCTTCTTCATCTCGGAGATGGCGGCGTCGGCGCTGCCGCCGGTGGCCAGCATGGGGTCCACGATCAGGATGTCCCGCTCGGCGATGTCCTTGGGCATCTTGCAGAAGTAGACGTGGGGCTCCAGGGTCTCCTCGTCCCGGAACATGCCGATGTGGCCCACCCGGGCGCTGGGGACCATCCGCAGCACGCCGTCCACCAGGCCCAGGCCCGCCCGGAGGATGGGCACCACGGCAAATTTCTTGCCCTTCAGGGTGGGGGCGTCCATCTTGCACAGGGGGGTCTCGATCTCTTTGGTGGTCATCGGCAGGTCCCGGGTGGCCTCATAGGTGATGAGCATGCCGATTTCGGAGACCAGCTCCCGGAAGTCCTTGACGCTGGTGTTCTTGTCCCGCATGATGGTCAGCTTGTGGGCCACCAGGGGATGGTCCATGACATGTACTTTACCGCTCATGATCGTTTTCTCCTTTATCTTAAAAAATTGATCGCTTATCGTTTCCGGCGCTGCTGGTCCACCTGGGGCGGACGCAGATACACCGGCTCCAACGCCTGGGGAGGGATCAGCCCGCCTGCGGCGGCCAGGGCCTCCGCCTCCAGTGCCACCGACATGGCGTTCTGCATCACCAGGTGGGCCGGGGCCAGGCGGCAGGGGACGCCCGCCGCCAGCAGGGCCTCCGCGCACAACCGGGCGCCGTCGCCCACCACGGTCTTGGGACGGGGGTCGCTCCGCAGCTCCTCCGCCAGCTCCGCGAGGCCGATGGCCCGGTCCGGCGTCAGGCGGGTGAGCGCGCTGCCCTCCGCTTCAAAGAGGGCGTTGTAGACCTGGTTTCGCCGGGCGTCCATGGCGCAGACGATCAGCCCGCCGGCAAAAGCCGCGTTCCGGGCCATGGCGGCCAGGGTGGACACGCCCGCCACAGGCTTGTCCGCGGCGAAGGCCAGCCCTTTGGCGGCGGCCACGCCGATGCGGATCCCGGTGAAGGAGCCGGGGCCTACGGCCACGGCCACGGCGTCGCAGTCCTGAACGGTCATACCGGTGTTTTTCAAAATGCCCTCCACAATGGGCATGAGGGTCCGGCTGTGGGTCAGGCCGGTGTCCTGATAGCCGGAGGCCAGGACTCTTCCATCCTCCGTCACGGCGGCGGAGACGGCCTTGGCCGAGGTCTCCAGTGCAAGTATCTTCATGGGAGCTCCACTCCTTCCATGGTGATGGCGCGGCAGCCATCCCCCTCGGGACAGCGGGCGATGGTTACCCGGACGGCATCCGGGGGCAGGGCCCCGGCCACCTGCTCGCTCCACTCCACGGCGCAGACGCCGCCCCGGTCCAGGTAGTCCTCCCAGCCGATGTCGAACAGGGCGTCCGCGTCCTCCAGGCGGTACATGTCGAAGTGGAACAGGGGGAGCCGCCCGCCCTCGTACTCGTTGACGATGGTGAAGGTGGGGCTGGTGACCCGGCCGGTATAGCCCAGGCCCCGGGCCAGGCCCCGGGTGAAAGCGGTCTTGCCCATGCCCAGCCCCCCCTGATAGGCCACTACGGCGCCGGGGGAGAGAGCGGCGGCCAGCCGGGCCCCCAGGGCCTCCGTCTCCGCCTCGCTGCGGGAAAGAAATTCCACGGTGCAGACATCCTTTCCGTCTTTTCTCTCAAAATCAACTTAGTATACCACATTTTGAACAGAGTGTAAAAACAAATTTGCGGCGTTTACAAACCTTTTTTCTTGCGCTATACTAAAATATTAGATTTTGCGCTTTTACAGGAAGGGTATCCCGTATGCTGAACCGATTGAAAGCCGTCCTCGCGGACTTTTTCCAGCAGGCCGATCTGGTGCTGCTGGCGCTCTGCGCTGTCTCCACGCTGTACGGCATCGCGCTCATCGCCAGCGCCACCCGCTTTATGGACACGGAGAAGATGATCCGCTACGTGGGCGTCCAGGGCATGGCGATGCTGCTGGGCTTCTGCGCCTACATCCTCATGTCCATGGTGGACCTGGAGGTTTTGATGAAAAAGTGGAAGTGGCTGGTGGTCTTCAACATCGTGTTCATCGGCCTGTTGCTGACGCCTTTCGGCGTGGGCAAGGAGGCCACCGGCAACCAAGCGTGGCTGAAATTCCCGGGCATCCCCTTTCAGATCGGTCCGGCGGAGGTGGTGAAAATCACCTTCACGCTGCTGCTGGCAAAGCAGTTGGAATGGCTGCGGGAGGAGAAGCGGGACCTGCGCTCCTTCCGGGCGGCGTTCACGGTGGCGGGGCATACCCTGGCCCTGATGGGGTGGTACGTGGTCATCTCCGGGGACATGGGCAATGCCCTGACCTTTTTCTTCATCTTTTTGTGCGTGGCTTTCGCGGCGGGATTTGCTCTGCGGTGGTTCGCGCTGCTGTTCGGGGGCATCGGCGCGGTGACGGCGGGCGTGGTGGTGCTGGACCAGCTGGGAAAAGTTCCGAAATCCGTGGCCTACATGGTGAATCGCTTCAAGGTTTTGTTTGACCACGGCTACGACTCTCTGGGCGTGGGTTGGCAGCAGACACGGAGCCTGTTGGCCTTGGGCTCCGGCGGCATATTCGGCCAGGGCTATATGAACGGCACCCAGACCCAGAGCGACTACCCGGAGTCGCTGCCCTACCGATGGACGGATTTCATCTTCTCCGTCTGCGGGGAGGAGCTGGGGCTGGTGGGGTGCCTTGTGGTGATCCTGCTGCTGGCGGCCATCATCGGCCGTGTGCTGCTGGTGGCGAAGAACAGCCAGACCCCCTTTCAGTGCTATGTCTGCGTGGGCGTTGCCGCCATGCTGATCTACCAGACCGTCATCAACATCGGCATGTGCCTGTTCGTCATGCCCACCATCGGCATCACCCTGCCGTTTTTCAGCTACGGCGGCTCCTCGCTGCTGATGCTGTACGCGGCCATGGGGGTGGTGTCCGGCATCAAAAAGCGGTCGCCCACCATGCGCCGCTACCGGGGCGTCCTGCGGTGAGACGGCGAAAAGCGGCTGGAGTTTTCCGGCTGCTTTTTTGCATAAATCCGGTGAGGTGGAAAAAACTACTCCTGCACTAAATGATACAGGAGGACGATCCACTTGAAGACCAATCTGATAAGACGCACCGCTGTTCTGGCGCTGGCGGCGGCGCTGGTGGCCACGGGCAGCGCGTCGGCGCTGTTCGGGAAGAAGCAGGAGACCACGGAGCTGGAGGAGGGCGCGCCCACCGCCCGGGCCATCGAGATCAAGACCTACCGCGGCATCCCCTACCAGGCCCAGTTCCTGGCCTCCGACAGCGAGGGGGAGGATATGACCTACGTCGTGGTGGACCAGCCCAAAAAGGGCAGCGTCGCCATTGACGGCGTCAACTTCACCTATACTCCCGATGACGGCGTCACCGGCGGCGACAGCTTCACTTACGCCGCCACCGACAGCGCGGGCCACGTGTCTCAGCCCGCCACCGTCACCGTGACCATTGAGAAGACGAGATCCGGTGTGACCTACGCCGACACCGAGGGCAGCGCCGCCGCGGCCGCCGCCCAGGAGCTGGCGGAGGCGGGCGTCTTCACCGGCGCGCGGATCGGGGACCAGTACTACTTTGAGCCGGACAGGGCCGTGTCCCGCGGCGAGTTTCTGGCCATGGTGCTGGAGACGGCGGGCCGGGATGTCACCGGTGTCACCATGACGGGCTTCTGTGACGACGAGACCATCCCCACCTGGGCCAAGGCCTACGCCGCCGCCGGCGTGGCGGACGGCATCGTCCAGGGCAAGACCACCGCCGAGGGCGTTGCTTTCCAGGGCGAGGAGCCCATCACCTTCAACGAGGCCGCCACCGTTCTGGACCGGGTCCTGGACCTGGGAGACGTGGAGCTGGACGTCTGGTACGCGGACCGGGAGGAAATCCCCTCCTGGGCGGCCCAGGCGGTGGGGAACATGGAGGCCGTCAGCGTGCTGTCCGCGGGCAGCTTCGGCAGCCAGACCATGGAGCAGGCGGTGACCCGGGCCGACGCGGCCCGGATGCTGTCCGCCGCCAGGACCCTTCTGGAGGGAGAGGAGAGCACAGGCGGCCTGTTCGGCCTGTTCTCCTGAGCCTGATCTGTGAACAAACAGCCGCCCACCGGGCGGCTGTTTGTCTTATTCCATGTCCCGCAGCAGCTCCTCCACGGGGACGCTGAAGAGCTTCGCCAGGGCGAAGAGATTGGAGGTGCTTGGATCGGAAGTTCCAAGCTCCCATTTGCTGACGGCCTGCCGGCTGACGCCGATGGATTCGGCCACGAATTCCTGGGTCATTTTACACCGGATGCGGTGGGCCTTCAGGGCTTCTCCCAGAGAGCGGGCCACCGCCGTTTTTTCCGACCGGACCTCCTTCGTGCGGAGATATTTCAAAAGAGCGCGGAACAGGAGGACGAGAAGGGTGATCCAAAGACCGATGAAGACCAGGGAGACGATTGCCACAATCAGGGTAAATTGCATACAGTTTTCACCCCCTTTCGCTTTCTACGGTCACAGTTTAGCAGAAATGGCCGGTTGACGCCACCAACTATCGCGCAACTTCCCGTTGCGGAGCGGCTTTTCAGGGAGCGGACGGAGGGATTTGGCGATTTTGCCAAAGTCCGCCGCTTCCGCTTGGGAGGAAGATTTTGTTTTGTTGGTTGTATTCAAAGCGGGTTTGTGCTAAACTATGGAAGATTATAATAGAATCAGTATGTACATTGGGATATGTGCAGGACTTTCAGAGAGGATAGATCGGGATGAAAATCGTTGTATTGGCGGGCGGATTGTCCACGGAGCGGGCGGTGTCCCTGGTGACGGGCTCCTCCGTGTGCCGTGCCCTGCGGGAGAACGGCCACCGGGCCATTCTGGTGGACCTGTTCCTGGGACGGGAGGAGGTCCCGGCGGACCTGGAGACGCTGTTTGACGCGCCGGACGGCCTTTGCCCGGACGCGAAGATCGACGCCCAGGCCCCGGACCTGGAGGCCATCCGCGCCAGCCGGAGGGATCAGAGCGACCGTCTGTTCGGCCCCAACGTGCTGGAGCTGTGCGGCGCGGCGGACATCGTGTTTCTGGGCCTCCACGGCCAGGACGGCGAGGACGGCCGGGTCCAGGCCGCTTTCGATCTGCTGGGCATCCGGTACACCGGCAGCGGGTATCTGGCCTCGGGCCTGGCCATGGACAAGGCCATGACCAAGCGGATGATGGACGCCGCGGGCATTCCCACGCCCAAGTGGCGGCTGCTGGACTACAGCGCGACGGACGTGGACCGTCTGGCGGCGGAGCTGCCCATGCCCTGCGTCATCAAGACCACGACGGGCGGGTCCTCTCTGGGCGTGTTCCTGCCGGAGGACCGGGCGGCGCTGAAGGACGCGCTGGTCCGGGTGCAGTCGTTCAGCGGCCAGGTGCTGGCGGAGGAGCGCGTCTATGGCCGGGAGCTGACGGTGGGCGTTCTGGGCGACCGGGCCCTGCCGGCGGTGGAGATCCTGCCCGCCGAGAAGGATTTCGACTACGCCGCCAAGTACCAGACCGGCGGCGCCCGGGAGCTGTGCCCCGCCCCCATCACCGGGGAGGAGCAGCGGCAGGCGGGGGAGCTGGCGCTGAAGCTCCACCGGACGCTGGGCCTGGAGGTCTACTCCCGGACGGATTTTATTCTGGATGAGAACGGGCGCTTCTGGTGCCTGGAGGTCAACTCCCTGCCGGGGATGACCGCCGCCAGCCTGGTGCCCAAGGAGGCCCGGGCCATTGGCATGACCTATAACGAGCTGTGCGAGGAGATCGTGCGGCAGTCCTATTCCATCAGGAGAAGAGGTTGACGAGATGCAGCCCATGACCGTAAGAGAGATCACAGACGCCGTGGGCGGCGTCTGGTGGAATCCCCGGGAGGACGCTCCCACCGTCTCCGCCGTGTGCACCGACAGCCGGAAGATCACGCCGGGCTGTCTGTTCCTGCCCTGGGTGGGGGAGAAGTTTGACGGCCACGATTTTATCAACGCGGCGCTGGACGCCGGCGCGGCGGGGTGCCTGTGCGCCCGGCTGCCGGCGGACCTGCGGAGCGGCAAATTTTATATCAAGGTGGCGGACACCCGGCTGGCCCTGCGGGCGCTGGCGGCCGCCTACCGGGACAGATTCAGCATCCCCTTCGTCCAGATCACCGGCAGCGTGGGCAAGACGACCACCAAGGAGATGGTGGCCGCCGTCCTGGGGGCGAAGCTGCGGACGCTGAAAACGCCGGAGAATTTCAACAACGACATCGGCACGCCCCTGACCCTGCTGGGCCTTGGTCCGGAGCACCAGGCGGCGGTCATCGAGACCGGCATGAACCACTTCGGGGAGATCGCGTACCTGGGGGCCATGGTGCGGCCCGACGTGGCCGTCATCTCCAACATCGGCGACGCCCATATTGAGTATCTGGGGAGCCGGGAGGGCATTTTAAAGGCCAAGTGCGAGATCCTGCAGCATTTGAAGCCGGAGGGCCTGCTGGTCCTCAACGGCGACGACGCGCTGCTTGACACGGTGGACGCCCCCTTCCGCACGGTGCGCTGCGGCCAGTCGCCCCACTGTCAGGCCCGGATCACGGAGATCGCCGACCACGGCGTGGCGGGCATCACCTGCACCGTGGTCACGGCGCGGGACACCTATGCCCTGACCGTCCCCGCCCCCGGCGCCCACATGGCCTATTCCGCCTCCATCGCCGTGGCGGTGGGCGAGGAGCTGGGCCTGTGCCACGACGAGATCGTCCGGGGCGTGGCGGCCTATGAGCCCTCCGGGTCCCGGATGCGGGTGGTCCGCCTGCCGGAAAACCGCATCATTCTGGACGACTGCTACAACGCCAACCCCCAGTCCGTCACGGCGGCGCTGGAGGTGCTGGCGAAGACGGAGTGCGACCGCCGGGTGGCCGTGCTGGGCGACATGGGCGAGCTGGGGGACCTGACGGACCAGGCCCACTACAACATGGGCGCCCTGGCGGCCATGCTGGGCATCGACTTCGTGGCCGCCATCGGGGAAAAAGCCGCCAAGATCGCGGACGGCGCCTCCCAGAGCGGCGGCGACACGCTGCATTTTGCAACCAAGGAGGAGGCCATCAAGGAGCTGCGGGAGCAGCTGGGACCGGGCACCGCCATGCTGGTGAAGGCGTCCCACGCCATGCACTTCGGCCAGCTGGTGGACCAATTGCGGGAGACGTATGATTGAGATACAGGTAAACGGCCTGGTCAAATCCTTTGAGGTGGGGCACAACGTCCTGGACGGGCTCACCTTTCAGATCGACCAGGGCGAGCGGGTGGGTCTGCTGGGCCGCAACGGCGCGGGCAAGACCACGCTCTTTAAAATACTGACCGGGGAGATCGACCATGACGAGGGCCAGGTCACGGTGGGCCAGGGCCGCCGGGTGGGGCTGATCTCCCAGATCCCGGTGTACCCGGCGGGCTATACCGTGGAGGACGTGCTGCGCTCCGCCTTTGCCAGACTGCAAAAACTGGCGGAGGAGATGGAGCGCCTGGCCGCCCGCATGGCGGAGGGGGAGACCGACCCCGCCATTTTGAAGCGCTACGGGGCCCTTAGCGAAAAATTCGAGGTCTTCGGCGGCTACGACACCGACGTGGCGGTGAACAAGATCGCAAACGGCCTGTCCATTTCCCGGGAAATGCGCGCCCAGCTGTTCGAGAGCCTCTCCGGCGGCGAGAAGACCCGGGTGAACCTGGGCCGCCTGATTTTGGAGGACACGGACATTTTGCTGCTGGACGAGCCCACCAACCACCTGGACCTCCACGCCACGGAGTGGCTGGAGGAGTACATCCGGGGCTTCCGGGGCACGGTGGTGGTCATCTCCCATGACCGCTACTTCCTGGACCGGGTGGTGACCCGGGTCATTGAGATCCAGGACGGCAAAGCGGAGTTTTACAGCGGCAACTACAGCTTTTACGCCGTGGAGAAGGAGCGCCGCTTCCAAGAGCGGATGCGCCAATACGAAAAGGAACAGGCCAAGATCGAGCAGCTGGAAAAGGCGGCGGAGCAGCTGCGGCTGTGGGCCTTCCAGGGCATGGACAAGACCTACCGCCGGGCCATCTCCATGGAAAAACGCATCGAGCGGATGCGGACCACCTCCAGGCCCACCAAGGCGAAGAAGATGGACGCCCGCTTCTCCACCGCCGAGTTCCACGGGGACGAGGTGCTGGGGCTGCGGAACCTGTCCAAGTCGTACGGGGACAAGCACCTGTTCGACGGCATCACGCTGAAGATCGAGGGGGGCGAGCGCATCGCCCTCATCGGCGACAACGGCACGGGGAAATCCACCCTGATCAAAATGATCGTGGGAGAGCTGTACCCCGACGACGGACGCATCCGGACAGGCCCCCAGGCGCGGCTGGCCTATCTGCCCCAGATCATCCACTTTGACCATCCGGACTGGAATCTGGTGGAGAACATGATGGCGGCGAAGAAGGGCCTGTCCGCCCAGTCCGCCCGCAACCGGCTGGCGGCCTATGACTTCCGGGGCGAGGACGTGCTGAAGCCCGTCTCCGTCCTCTCCGGCGGCGAGCAGAGCCGGCTGCGGCTGTGCATGCTGATGGACGACGACATCAACTTTTTGATTTTGGACGAGCCCACCAACCACCTGGACATCGCGTCGAGAGAGTGGATCGAGGAGGCGGTGGAGGCCTATGACGGCACGCTGCTGTTTGTCAGTCATGACCGCTACTTCATCAACCGCTTCGCCACCCGTATCTGGGAGCTGGCGGGGGAGACCATCACCGATTATCCCATGGGCTTCACCCAGTACCGCCAGCTCAAGGCCCAGGAGGAGGCGGAGCGCGCGGAGACGCCGAAGCCTGTAAAGGAAAAGACCGTTACAGAACGCCCCCAGCGGGGAAACAAGGCCCAGCAGGCCGCCCGGCGGCAGCTGACCATCTGTGAGCGGGACATCGCGAAGACCGAGGAGCGTCTGGCGGCGCTGGACGCCGGCATGGAGGCCGCCGCCTGTGATTACGAGAAGCTGAACGAGCTGATGGGCGAGAAAGAGACCGTCCAGGCGGCGCTGGATGCCCTGTACCAGCGTTGGGAGCAGCTCAGTGAGGAAGCGGAGGGATAAAGGGATCCCTCTTTACAGAAAGGAAAGCTTGCCATGACATACCGTGGGAGAAGACGGGCGAGATGGGGGGAACCGCTCCTGCTGGCCGCGGCCGGACTGCTGGCCCTGGTGGGGCTGATCTTCCTGCTGGCGCGCCCGCTGGGGATGCGCTTTTCCGGCTTTTTGCTGGTGGCCCTGGCGGCGGTGCTGGCCCTGGAGCTGTACCTGAGCCGCTGGGCAAAGGTGGAGCGGCGGGGCTGGTGGTGCCAGCTGGCCTTCCGGGCCGTGCTGGCCCTGGTGCTGGTCCCGCTGGCCCTCATTGAGGGCGTCGTGATCGCGGATGGACGGCAGGCGCCGCCGGGGGCAAAGGCGGACGCGGTCATGATTCTGGGCGCGGGGGTCAACGGCGCCGAGCCGTCGCTGTCCCTGCGGACCCGGCTGGACGCGGCGCTGAAGTATCTGGAGGAAAACCCGGATATCCCGGTGGTGCTGACCGGCGGGCAGGGCTACGGCGAGGAGATCACCGAGGCCCGGTGTATGTACGACTACTTAACGGCCCGCGGCGTGGACAGCGGACGCCTGATTCTGGAGGAGCAGGCGTCCAACACTGCGGAGAATTTCGCCTTTTCCCGGGAGCTGCTGGTGGAGCGGGGCGTCGACCCCTCCCACGATCAGGTGGCCGTGGTGACCAACGACTTCCACATCGCCCGGGCCATGCTGATCGCCGCCCGGCGTGGCTACGGCTGTGCTTTCGGCGTCCCGGCGGAGCTGCCATGGGCCCATTTGCGCGTGAACTACTACCTGCGGGAGGCCTTTGCCATGGTGAAGACCTTTTTCCTTGACTGATACGGAGGAACTATGAAAGACGTATTATGTATGTATTACTCCCGGACGGGCCATACCAGAAAGGCCATGGAGGAGATCGCCCAGGCGCTGGACGCCGAGCTGGTGGAGCTCCAGGACGGCGTGTCCCGGGGCGGCTTCGGCGGCTGGCTGCGCTGCGGCCTGGACGCCATGCGCCGCACCAGCCGGCCCATCCGGCCCTTTGAGACGAAGCGGCCCGTGAAGGAGTACCGGCTGGTCATCGTCGGCACCCCCGTCTGGGCGGGGCGCTGCAGCTCCCCGGTCCGGGACTTTTTGCGGCGGTACGGCAAGGACCTGCAAAACGCCGCGTATCTCATCACCCGGGGCAGCGAGGACAAGAACGAAGAGGTCTTCGAGCAGATGGACCTGTACGCCGCCTGCGGCCACCGGGCCGCGGTCTCTCTGCGGAGCGGCTCCGTGGGCTACGCCTTCTGGCAGGAGGAGTTTTTGCGGCAGGTGCGGGACTTTTTGGGACAGAAATAGCGGGCTTCCTTTCAGATTTTAAGAAAGGAGCGATACTTTGCTGGACAAACTAAGAGAACTGGCCCTGCGCCACGAGGACCTGGAGGCCCAGCTGGCGGACCCGGCGGTCTACAACGACGCGGCCCGCCTGCGGGCCATCAACCGGGAATTGAAGGAGCTGGGGCCCATCGTGGAGAACTGGCGCGCCTGGGAGAGCGCCGAACGGGACCGGGCCGAGGCGGAGGCGCTGCTTCACGACCCGGATTTCCGGGAGCTGGCCCAGGAGGAGCTGGCCGCGGCCAGGGAGGAGCTGGAGCGGCTCCGGCGGGAGCTGACCATTCTGCTGCTGCCAAAAGACCCCAACGACAGCCGCAACGTCGTCATGGAGCTTCGCGGCGGCGTCGGCGGCGAGGAAGGCGCGCTGTTCGCATCCTCCCTCCTGCGGATGTACACCATGTACGCCCAGCGCCGGGGCTGGAAGCTGGATATCGTGAACCTGAACGAGACGGAGCTGGGCGGCGTGAAGGAGTGCAGCGTCGTCATCGAGGGCGATGGCGCCTGGTCCCGGCTGAAGTTCGAGAGCGGCGTCCACCGGGTCCAGCGGGTGCCGGAGACGGAGTCCGGCGGGCGCATCCACACCAGCGCCGCCACGGTGGCGGTGCTGCCGGAGGCGGACGAGGTGGATGTGGCCATTGACCCCGCCGACATCGAGATGCAGGTCTACCGGGCCAGCGGCGCCGGCGGCCAGCACGTCAACAAGACCTCCTCCGCCGTGCGGCTGATCCACAAACCCACCGGGGTGGTGGTAGAGTGCCAGCAGGAGCGCAGCCAGTTCCAGAACCGGGACAAGGCCATGCGGCTCCTTGCCTCCCGGCTGTATGAGATGGAACAGGAGAAGCGGATCGCCGCCACGGCGGCGGAGCGGAGGAGCCAGGTGGGCAGCGGCGACCGCAGCGAGCGCATCCGGACCTATAATTTTCCCCAGGGCCGGGTGACGGACCACCGCATCGGCCTGACCCTTTATAAGATCGACGCCATCATGGATGGCGATCTGGACGAGCTGATCGACGCGCTGGTCACGGCTGACCGGGCGGAAAAGCTGAAAAGCGGAGGAGAGCAGGCATGAGACGGCAGAGCATCCGAGAGAACGGCGGGCGGACGCCCGTTGGAAAGAGATAGAGGCGAACGATATGCAGACGATTTACTATGACCTCCGGGACACCAAGGGCCAGCAGAAGGAGATCGAGGAGAAGATCTCCGCCGCCGCCAGGATCCTGCGGGAGGGCGGTCTTGTGGCCATCCCCACGGAGACAGTCTACGGCCTGGGCGCCAACGGCCTGGACGCGCGGGCGGTGCGGCGCATCTTTGAGGCCAAGGGGCGGCCCCAGGACAACCCGCTGATCCTCCATGTCACAGGTCCCCAGTGGCTGCCCCGGTACTGCCGGGACATCCCGCCCATCGCCTATGTGCTGGCCCGGAAGTTCTGGCCCGGCCCGCTGACGATGATCCTGAAACGGCGGGACGTGGTGCCCGACGAGACCACGGCGGGACTGGACACCGTGGGCGTCCGCTGCCCCAACCACCCCGTGACCCTGGCCATCATCCGGGAGGCGGGGGTGCCCATCGCGGCCCCCAGCGCCAACACCTCCGGCCGCCCCAGCTGCACCACCGCACAGTCCGTCATGGAGGACATGGGGGACAAGATCGAGGGCGTGGTGGACGGCGGCCCCTGCGCGGTGGGCGTGGAGTCCACCATTCTGGACCTGACCTGCGACCCACCCCGGCTGCTGCGCCCCGGCGGACTGCCGGTGGAGGCGCTGGAGCAGCTGATCGGGCCCATCGCCGTGGACAAGGCCGTCACCGGCACCCTCCAGGAGGGGGAGAAGCCCCGGGCCCCCGGCATGAAGTACCGCCACTACGCCCCCAAGGCGCCGGTGACGGTGGTCACCGGCGCGCCGGAGGCCTCCGCCCGGGAGATTCAGCGTCGGGCGGGCCCCGCGTCGGGCATTATCTGCTTTGACGAGTACGTCCACCTGTTCCCGGACCAGGAGGTCCACAGCCTCGGCCCCGCGGGCGACAAGCAGACCCAGGCCCAGCGGGTGTTCGAGGCCCTGCGGACCTTCGACGGCAGCGCCGTGACGGAGATCTTCGCCCAGTGCCCGGACAGCCGGGGACTGGGGCTGGCGGTGGGCAACCGTCTGAAAAAGGCCGCCGGCTTCCACGTCATCGAGGCGGACAGCCTGCGGATCATCTTGGGGATCACCGGCTGCACCGGCGCGGGCAAGACCAGCGCGCTGGAGGCCATCCGGGACCTGGGCGGCACGGTCATCGACTGCGACGCGGTGTACCACCGGATGCTGGACGAGAACCAGGACCTGCGCAACGCCATCAACGCCAGCTTTCCCGGCGTGTTCGGCGCCGACGGCAAGCTGGACCGGAAGAAACTGGGGCAGGAGGTCTTTGCCAAAAAGGACCGTCTGGCGCGGCTGAACGGCATCGTCTTCCGCTTCCTGCTCCCCGAGCTGGAGCGGCAGGTGGAGAACACCGGGGACGGATTGTACGCCATCGACGCCATCAACCTGCTGGAGAGCGGGCTGGACCGCGTGTGCGACCGCACCATCGCGGTGACGGCCCCGGCGGAGCTGCGGGTCCGGCGCATCATGGCCCGGGACAACATCACCGAGCAATACGCCCGCCTGCGCATCTCCGCCCAGAAGCCCGACGAATACTACCGAAACAAGTGCGACTGCGAGCTGAACAACGGCACGGAGACCCCCGGCGTTTTCCGGGCGGAGGCCAGGAAATTTTTTGAGCGGCTGATCGAGACCATCAAAGAGGAAAAGCAGCACGGCGCGGCGGGAGACCCCTCCGGAAAGGCGGTCCCGCCCCTGAACGTGGCAAAGGAGGAGACCACCTATGGAGAAGACTGACATCAAGGAACTGAAAAAGAAGCTGTTTTCCGCCAAGAAGAACGGCTATGACCTGATCGGCGCGGCGGACCTGGCGGCTATTGAGGGCTACTGCGCCGGATACATGGCGTTCCTGGACGCCGCCAAGACCGAGCGGCTCTGCGCCGCCGAAACCGTCCGGCTGGCGGAGGAGAAGGGCTACCGGCCCTACGTCCGGGGCATGGACGTGAAGCCGGGGGACAGGCTGTATGTCTGCAACCGGGGCAAGGCCGTCATGCTGGCCCACATCGGGCGGAAGTCCCTGGCGGAGGGCGTCCAGATCGCCGCGGCCCACATCGACTCCCCCCGGCTGGACCTGAAGCCCAACCCCCTGTATGAGGACAGCGAGCTGGCCTTTTTCAAGACCCACTACTACGGCGGCATCCGCAAGTACCAGTGGGTGACCATCCCCCTGGAGCTCCACGGCGTGGTGGCCCTGCGGGACGGGACCAGCGTCACCGTGAACATCGGCGCCGACCCGGGGGACCCCAGGCTGGTCATCACGGACCTGCTGCCCCACCTGGGGCAGGAGCAGGCGAAAAAGCCCCTGGGCAGCGCCATCCCCGGCGAGACGCTGAACCTGCTGCTGGGCAGCCGCCCCATCGGGGACGAGGAGGACACCGGCCGGGTGAAGCTGGCGGTGATGAAGCTGCTGAACGAGAAGTACGGCATCGTGGAGGACGACTTCACCTCCGCCGAGCTGGAGGCCGTCCCGGCGGCCAACGCCACCGACATCGGCCTGGACCGCAGCATGATCGGCGCCTACGGCCACGACGACCGGGTGTGCGCCTACGCCGCCTTGAAGGCCCTGCTGGACCTGGAGGAGACCCCCGTCAGGACCGCCGTCTGCGTCCTGGCGGACAAGGAGGAGATCGGCTCCGACGGCGTGACGGGTATGCAGTCCGCCGCCTTCGACACCTTTATGGAGGACCTGTGCGCCGCCCGGGACGTGCCCGTCCGGGCGTGCTTTGAGAAGTCCTTCTGCCTCAGCGCCGACGTGACGGCGGCCTACGACCCCGACTACGCGGACGTGTACGAAAAGCGCAACGCCGCCTATCTGAACTACGGCATCGGCCTTTGCAAGTACACCGGTGCCCGGGGGAAGTCCGGCGCGTCCGACGCCGACGCGGAGACGGTGGCCTATGTCCGGCGGCTGTTCGACGGCGCGGGCGTTGTGTGGCAGATCGCGGAGCTGGGCAAGGTGGACGCCGGCGGCGGCGGCACCGTGGCCGTGTATATGGCCAACCGCAACATCACCACCCTGGACGCGGGCGTGCCGGTGCTGAGCATGCACGCCCCCTTCGAGACGGTGGCGAAGCTGGACTGCTACGAGACCTACAGGGGGATGAAGGCCGTCTATCAGGCGGAGGAGTAACTGTTAAAGCGCGCCTTTGGCCCCTTTTTTGCCCTCGGGAGGGCAAAGCCGGAGGAAAAAATATGGAAAATCCGCATTTCGGGCGCCGGCGTCGGTTCCTTTGAAGCGGGAGAGCCCCGAAAGGGCCGCCAAAGGCGGCCCTTTGTCTTTGCCTATCGGCAATTTGCCCACGGAGGGCGGACATCCGGGCGAAAGTTTCCCCGTTTTTCCCAAAAGAAATTTGGGGTTTTCGGTTGCGCCGGAGACAAAAATGTAGTAGTATGAGCAAGTCAAAAGACAAATGACCGCAGGAGGTGGACGAAATGGCGAAAACCATCAAGTATTACATCGTGGCCGCGGACGCGCTGCCGGAGATCTTTGTCAAAGTGGCGGAGGCCAAGCGCATGATGCAGACCGGCGAGGCGGACACCGTGGGCGCCGCCACCAGACTGGCGGGCATCAGCCGCAGCGCGTTTTACAAGTACAAGGACTCCGTGCAGCCCTTCAACGACATGAAGTCGGAGCACATCATCACCTTTTACGGCATGCTGAAGGATACCGCGGGCGTGCTGAGCCGTGTGCTGTCGGAGTTCGCGTCCTCCGGGGCCAATATTTTGACCATCAACCAGTCCATCCCCACCAACGGCTGCGCGGCGGTGACCATCTCCGCCGAGACCAGCGAGATGGAGGAGTCGCTGGAGCAGCTCCTGGCGGACGTGGCGGCGCTGGAGGGCGTCGTGAGATTCGAGATCCTGGCAGGTTAAAGGAGAGAGAGCATGATACAGATCGCGATCCTTGGCCTTGGCACCGTCGGCACCGGCGTGGCCAAGGTGGTGGCGGAAAACGCCAAGCAGATCGAGCGGAAGCTGGGGGAGCCGCTGCAGGTGAAATCCATCCTGGTGCGGCGCTTCAAGGACGGGCCCTACCGCCAGCTGATGACCGACGATTTCAAAAAGATCGAGGAGGACGACGCCATCCGCGTGGTGGTGGAGACCATCGGCGGCGTGGAGGCGGCCTATGAGTACACCAGGCGGGCGCTGGCGGCGGGCAAGCACGTGGTCACCGCCAACAAGCAGCTGGTGGCGGAGAAGGGCTGCGAGCTGCTGGAGCTGGCGAAGAAGAAAAACGTCAGCTACCTGTTCGAGGCCAGCGTGGGCGGCGGTATCCCCATCCTGCACCCCCTGACCCAGTGCATGGCGGCCAACCGCATCGACGAGGTGTACGGCATTTTGAACGGCACCACCAACTATATCCTCACCCGCATGGTCCGCACCGGAGCTTTCTTCTCCGACGCCCTGCGGGAGGCCCAGGCCAAGGGCTACGCCGAGGCGGACCCCACCGCCGACGTGGAGGGTATCGACGCCGGGCGCAAGACCTGTATCCTGGCGGACCTGGCCTTCGGCCGCCAGGTGGACCCGGCGGCCGTGCCCATGGAGGGCATTGCCAAGCTGTCCCTGCGGGACGTGAAGATCGCCCAGCGGGCGGGCTACCGCATCAAGCTGCTGGGCCGGGCGGTCCGGCTGCCCGGCGGCGGGCGCACCGCGTATGTGGCCCCCCACCTGATCCCCGAGGAGAATCCCATCGCCAGCGTGGAGGACGTGTTCAACGCTGTGGTGGTCCGGGGCAACGCCACCGGCGAGGTCATGTTCTACGGCAAGGGCGCCGGCGAGCTGCCCACCGCCTCCGCCTGCGTGGCGGACGTGATGGAGTGCCTCCAGGCCAGCCCCCGGCGGGAGGAGATCGGCTGGTCCCCGGATACCGACGGCTTCGAGGACCCGCTGGAGCTGCACACCCGGTACTACTTCCGCATCGAGGGCAGCCTGACCGACGCCGCCATGGCTTTCGGCCAGGTGGAGGTCCTCAGCGAGGACGGCGAGACCGCCTTCCTGACGGACCGCATCAGCGGACAGGACGCTATGCAGCAGTCCAAATTCCTGAACGTGCTGGCCTGTATGCGGGTGTTGGCATGACGACTCCCAAACCCCTCCCCGGCCGCATAGGATGGACCGGGGGAGAGGACCCAATCTGAAGCAAAGAAGGAAACGCGACTATGAGTTTGATCGTACAAAAATTCGGCGGCAGCTCCGTGAAGGACGCCCAGCGCATCCGGAACGTCGCCGGTATCATCGCGGAGACATACCTGGCGGGCAATGACGTGATCGTCGTCCTGTCCGCCCAGGGCGACACCACCGACGACCTCATCGCCAAGGCGGAGGAGATCAATCCCCGCGCCTCCAAGCGGGAGATGGATATGCTGCTGTCCACCGGCGAGCAGATCTCCGTGGCCCTGTGCGCCATGGCGCTGGAGAGCATGGGCCTGCCCTGCGTGTCCCTGACGGCGTGGCAGGTGGGCATCCAGTCCACCAACGTCCACTCCGACGCCCGGATCAAGAAGATCGATTCCGAGCGGATTAAGTCCGAGCTGGACCAGCACCGCATCGTCATCGTCACCGGCTTCCAGGGCGTGGACCGCAGCGGCGATATCACCACCCTGGGCCGCGGCGGCTCCGACACCAGCGCCGTCGCCCTGGCGGCGGCTTTCCGGGCGGACCTGTGCCAGATCTACACCGACGTGGACGGCGTGTACACCACCGATCCCCGGGTCGTCCCCAACGCCCGCAAGCTGGAGGAGATCACCTACGACGAGATGCTGGAGCTGGCCAGCCAGGGCGCCCAGGTGCTCCACAACCGCAGCGTGGAGCTGGCGAAGAAGTTCAGAGTGAATTTGGAAGTCGTGTCCAGCCTGGAGCGCAAGCCTGGCACGAAAGTTAAGGAGGTCACCAAAGTGGAAAAAACCAATATCGCCGGTGTCGCCAAGGACACCAGCATCGCCCGCGTGGCCCTGGTGGGCCTGCAGCATAACCCCGGCGTCGCTTTCCAGGTGTTCGATCTGCTGAGCAAGCACAACATCAACGTGGACGTCATTCTGCAGTCCATCGGCCGGGAGGAGACCAAGGACATCACCTTCACCGTCCATAAAAAGGACCTGGACGAGGTGGAGGACATCCTGAACGAACATAAGGCCGCCCTGCGGTTCGACCACATCGAGTCCGACGACAAGATCGGCAAGGTGTCCATCGTGGGCGTGGGACTGATGAGCAACTGCGGCGTGGCCGCCAAGATGTTCGAGGCCCTGTACGAGGCGGGCATCAACATCCAGATGATCAACACCTCCGAGATCCGCGTCTCCGTCCTGCTGGACGAGGAGGACGTGAACCGGGCGGTGAAAGCCATCCACGCCAAGTTCTTTGACGAGATTTGACCGTCCAGGGGGGATTATATCCCCCCTGGATACGTTTTTGCGCCCGCGCGGGGGCATATTGCCCAGAGACGGGCCGGAAAAGGACATGCTTTTTGGCACGGCCTTTTCCGCGTTTGCGGTTTACAGCGCCGGGCTTTCCGTGCTAAAATAAACCGATCTCACCCACCACAAGGAGGAACACTATGAACGCCATCGTCACCGTCGTGGGGCAGGACAAGGTGGGCATCATCGCCGCCGTCTGCGCCCTGCTGGCTGAAAACAACGTCAACATTCTGGACATCTCCCAGACCATTCTGCAGGGCTCCTTCACCATGGTCATGGCCGTGGACGCGGAGAAGTCCAGGGTGCCCCTGGGCGACCTGCGGTCCCTGCTGGAGGAGCTGGGGAGGAAGATGGGCATCTCCATCCGCATCCAGCGGGAGGAGATCTTCGACGCCATGCACAGAATTTGAGGGGAGAGGGACCATGCTCAATCAAAAAGACATCCTCTCCACCATCGAGATGATCGACCAGCAGCACCTGGACATCCGCACCATCACCATGGGCATCTCGCTTCTGAGCTGCTGCGACCCGGACCCGAAGCGGGCCTGCGATAAAATTTACGAAAAGATCACCCGCTGCGCCGAAAAGCTGGTCAAAACCGGCGAGGACATCGAGCGGGAGTTCGGCATCCCCATCGTCAACAAGCGCATCTCCGTGACGCCCATGGCCCTGGTGGCCGGCGCCAGCGAGACGGAGGATTATGTGCCCTTCGCCCTGGCGTTGGACCGGGCGGCGAAGACCTGCGGCGTCAACTTCATCGGCGGCTACTCCGCCCTGGTGCAGAAGGGGATGACCCGGGCGGACGAGCTGCTGATCCGCGCCATCCCCGAGGCCCTGGCCCGGACGGAGCTGGTGTGCTCCTCCGTCAACGTGGGCTCCACAAAGGCGGGCATCAACATGGACGCCGTGGCCCTGATGGGACGCGTCATCAAGGAGACCGCCCAGGCCACGGCGGACCGGGACGGCCTGGGCTGCGCCAAACTGGTGGTGTTCTGCAACGCCGTGGAGGACAATCCCTTCATGGCCGGCGCATTCCACGGCGTGGGCGAGGCGGAGAAGGTCATCAACGTGGGCGTCTCCGGCCCCGGCGTGGTGTACCACGCCCTTCAGGCCGTCAAGGGCCAGCCCTTCGACGTGGTGGCGGAGACCATCAAGAAGACCGCTTTCCGGGTGACCCGCATGGGCCAGCTGGTGGCCCAGGAGGCCAGCCGCCGTCTGGACACGCCCTTTGGCATCGTGGACCTGAGCCTGGCCCCCACCCCCGCCATCGGCGACAGCGTGGCCCGTATCCTGGAGGAGATGGGCCTGGAGACCTGCGGCACCCACGGCACCACGGCGGCCCTGGCGCTGCTGAACGACGCGGTGAAGAAGGGCGGCGTTATGGCGTCCTCCAGCGTGGGCGGGCTCTCCGGCGCGTTCATTCCCGTCAGCGAGGACGAGGGCATGATCGCCGCCGCCAAGGCTGGAACGCTGTGCCTGGACAAGCTGGAGGCCATGACCTGCGTGTGCTCCGTGGGATTGGACATGATCGCCGTTCCCGGCGACACTCCGGCGGAGACCATCGCGGCTATCATCGCTGACGAGGCGGCCATCGGCATGGTGAACTGCAAGACCACCGCCGTCCGCGTCCTGCCCACGCCGGGCAAGGCGGTGGGGGACACCATCGAGATGGGCGGGCTGCTGGGCAGCGCGCCGGTGATGCCGGTGCACCCGGAGTCCAGCGCGGCGTTCATCGCGAGAGGCGGGCGCATCCCCGCGCCGCTGCACAGCCTGAAGAACTGAAAAACGCAGGAGAGGACCGCCAC
>CABSFC010000039.1 GCA_902476875.1 uncultured Oscillibacter sp.
GCCGCAAGCCGCAGGTATACATGTACTTGTCGCAAGATATCGAAAAAATAGAACGGCTATTTTGCCATATTTTACAAAAAAACCGTTCATTCACAATACTGGTTGCAGAAGACGACAAAAAGTGCTATATTTTTGATATACAAATTATGGAATATTGTCCACATTCTGGATGATGTAAGCTTATACAAGGAGGGATAAAATGTCATTCAATGAAGCAACGATGAAGCTGGAGGCCGCCGTGGATTCCGGCTTCAGTCTGAGTCGCGTTCCCGTGCAGCAGAATATCATCAATATTCTGGTGGGACTTGGCGGCAGTGGTGTGGATATGCTGCGGGAGGCCAAGGGCCTGATCAACCGCGTGTGCTGTGACGACAATGATCGGCGCAGGCCCCCAAAGCGGGTGGTTTATCTGGGGATCGATACCGATACCAGCTATCTGGACAGCCCCTGGATTTGTTCCAATGGCAGAGAGGCCAGGCTCCGGAAGGAGAATCCCGGCTCTGAGCAGGTAAATTTTGAAAACATTCATCTCCCGACGTTCCTGGACCCCGCTAACCTGGATGTGAGCAGACGTCAGTATCCCTACATCTTCGACTGGCTGAACCCAGAGATCAGAGGCAGCATTACCGGCGGCGACTCCGGCGCGTCCGGGGTCCCCCAGGCGGGCCGCGCCTATCTGTTTTTGAACCTGCCCAACATCCAGAATCGGCTCACGGAACTGATCAACACCGCCAGATCTGGTGAGACCATCACTGGCTATAACGTGTTTCTGATGTCCGGCGTGTCCGGCGGCACTGGCTGCGGCACCTATCAGGATATGGCCTATGCGCTGCGGAAGATGGTCCGCGATCTGGTGGGTGGCGGCGCCAGCGTGCGTGTGTTTGGGCATTTGATCATGCCGGATGTCAATATGATGGAGGCCGGGATCGCCAAGGACTATGTTCCTCTTAATGGATATACTTCTTTGGCTGGACTGGATCATCTCACCTCGCTCAAGAGCAACAAGACCCGGTTCCAGCAGCAGATGGCGCCGGGATTCGTGGTGGATACGGACGAGCCCCCCTTTGACTATGTCCACCTGTTCAGCCATGAGGACGACGGCGGGCATACGCCGGAGAATTATTATAAGCACTGCATGGCTTCTGGCGCGCAGAATATCCTGTCCTTTGTGGCCCGTGAAACCATCAACCCGCAGAACCTGAACGGTGCGGCGCCGGGGAGCTCCAATGCCGTCTTTGCCATGGATTCCCTGTACAGCAACATTCCACGCATTGAACACCTTGCTCAGAAGCGGTTCCCGGAGCGCAGCTATAAATACCTGTCGGCCGGTGTGGCGGAGTACGCGCTGCCCATGGAGGATATCCTCCGCTATGTGACCACGCTGTTGTTCAACCGCATGGACAGCCTCTTTCAGAATGAGCCCGCTGAAGCGGAGGCCGACCGGGTGATGTCCCAGCTGGGCCTGCGCCAAAATGAGGCGATCGCCGGTCTGTGCAGCCAGATTCCCAACCTTGTGGAAACGACCAATTTGAACAAGTCGGCCGTGTTCGGCGCCAACGCCATTGATTTTACCGCCCGGTTCAACCGCTTCCTGCAGGATGCCGAGCAGGATATCGACAAAAAGGCGGAAGCGGTGAAGAACGCCTTTGGCGAGAAGCTGCGCAGCGTACTCAGCCCCTACTTTGTGGACCCCAAATTCGGCCCTGTCTGGGTCAACCATCTGCTGATTTACCACCTGATCCCCAAGCTGAATGAAATGATCGCCCATGAGAACACCACGCTGCGCGGCTTCACGCAGCGGGAGAACGACTGCGAGGCTGAGCGGACCAGGATCAGCGGAAAGTTCATCAAGACCAACGAGGACGCCAAGGCGTTCGCCGCCCAGTGGAATGACCAGTTCCGCGCCCGCATTGAGTGCTATGCCGCCAAGCATCTGCTCCGCAGCGTGGAGGATGATCCCTCCATCGCCCGGGTGGCGGTGGAGACGATGGACGCCATGAACAGCAAGTGGTTCCGTGTGGTTACGGAGATTCTGACGACCCTGCGCAGGGTGTCCAATGCCAATGCCGAGATTGTGGCCACCGCCCAGCTGGTGAACCCCAACAATTTTGTTTGGGGCGCCATTTCGGTGCCTCAGATCAGCGAGGCGATCAAGGATCAGTTCGACAGGCTGGACTCCACCAGCGACTTGGTGGGAGACTTCACCAAGGCTCTGCTGGCGAAAGCGGACGAGTGGTCCATTGGGCAGATTGATGTGGCCTCCTTTCTGGAGCAGTATTTCCAAACCAGTCTGCGGGAGATTATTGATCAGACGATGGAGGACTATCTGGACTATATCCTGGTGCGGCAGGGGCCTTACAAGGACCTGAACACCGCGCTGCAGGATCTGTTCACCAATTTGAAGGACAAAGCCACACCGATGTTCCATTGCTCCGATGCCGCCCCCAGGAACACCAAACAGTATCTGCTGAGCGTCCCCGCGTCCTGCACCAGGATCGTGGCGGCCGCCGAGGCGTTTAAGGCAGCGAACACCACCAACAGCGTGGTGGTGCAGTACAGCCAGGTGAATTTCCGCATCAGTATGCAGAGCGTGCGCTGCGCGATCCCCATGTTCGCCTATGATGGGCTGAAAAGATATGAAAACCTCTATTACGCGGCGACGCCTGTAGCCCGTCGGGGCTGTCGGCTGTATGACGGCGCCAAGGCGAATTGGGAGCTTCTGCCCAGCCCGATCCCCCGCAAGTCCCGGGGAGCCCGGAAGGACGACACTCCGGAGCCGGTCCGCAAGCTGGAGTCTGACCGTGAAAAGGCGTTCTATGCGCTGTTGAAGACCCCGGCCATGAAGCTGGAGCCGGTGGAGCATATCCACGACTACAACTGTGTGTTCTATCCCAGCCAAAAGCTGGATGAGTGCGGTGTGTACGATCTGTGGCAGGACAGAAATTTGAAGGACTACGACGGTGAGTGGGACCGAAAGAAGATCGAGGAGGTTCTGAAGACCCTCCAGAACTACTTGACAAACGGCCTGCCCGCCGCGGCATCCATCGTTACCCAGGTGGGCGGCGGCACCCTGGCTCGCCGAATCGTCATCCTGGAGGAGTGCAGTAAGTTTGCCGACGGCGCGTATCTGGCGCAGATCAACGAAATGCTGGATACTCCCGAGAAGGAAGAGGCGTTTATCAAGGCCTGCCAGCAGGCCGCGGTGGAGTTCTACCTGGCGTCCATGCCCACCTTTGAGCAGGGACAGAAGGAGCTGGAGAAGTACGAGACGCTGGATGCGCAGATCCGGCGTCTGCAGGGAATTCTGGACGAGATGAACCGTCTGCCCACCGAGTGCAGGCAGCTCCTCCAGATTCTGCTGACCGGTCAGGTGGAGCTGTCGGAGCAGGGGGACCGCTTCCTCTACAGGGATACCGACGGTAATCTGGTGAGCGGGATTGACCTGAAGTGCAAGAACACGGTCATCAAGGAGTGGGAGCTGCTCCAGCAGCTGCGCGCTCTTGCACAGGACGAAAATCCCCACCGCAGCAGCGTGGCCGCCCGTATCATCAGCCAGGCCGCAGCTGCCTACAACAGTGTGAAGAGCAGCCGTGACCGGGAGGCGATCCTGTCTCTGCTGGCAGATCTGGAGGAGCTCGCCAGACGGATCGGCCGCAGCTGTGTCAAACACTCTGAGGCCCTGGCCCGGGGCGACGGCTATGGATATCTCTATACCGCCAGGGGCCTGGAGTTCTATCAGGCCATGGGGCGCTGCGCGGATGAACTGAAGGATGAGCTGGAGGAGTTGTGTCCCGCCATGCCCCGGCGGATTGGCGAGCGGCGCTTTGCCGGCACGGAGACCTCCGCTGCCGTCAGGGAGCAGTTCTGCGCCCGCTGCGGCGCCCGCAATGCCCCCGGCGCGCGTTTTTGCAGCGACTGTGGCGCCGAGTTGACGCCTCCCCAGGTCCCCGGACAGTGCGCGAAGTGCGGCGCCCAGAATGACCCCGGCGCCAAGTTCTGCAGCGGCTGCGGCACCGCGCTGAACTGATCTCGCCGATGACCCCTGCCTCCCGGGAACGGAAGTCCGGGAGACGCGCGGAAACGACATGGCCGGCCGATGGGTTCGGTCGGCCATGTCGTTATTTTGACAGACGACCTCTACAAGAAAGGGAGAGCGCTCCTATGCGAGAACAGCTTGAAAGATTTCTGCAAAAAAACACGACGCGGGGCACATTGCCTGAAAAACTGTCGATCATATTGGTGGGCGAGCAGGCCCGGGCCGCGGAACGCGATATCCGCGCCGCGCTGGACAGCGTTTGGCAGGGATATGACGTCGCTTTTTTTGCGTATCAGGAAGCTTTCCAGGTGTCCTCGCTGGCAGAATTGGGGATCGATGCCCTGCGTTCCGTCCACGAGCAGTGTGAGCGATGGGCGGAAGAAGAGGGGGCATGGCTGTGCATCGTGGTCGCGGCGGACTGTCCCGAGTCGCTCCTGGTGCCGGAGCTGGCCAAGCTGGCTGGCAAATGTCATTTCAGGAGTTGCTATGATCCTTTGGAGTGCGCCATTTTCGCGCTGGTTCCCAGCGAGATGAAGAGCAGGGAAAAGGCCAGCGCGGTCCGGGGCTTTTTTAAAAAGCTCTATGCCATGCAGGAGGGGCGGGCGCAGCCGATCAGGGCATGGCTCAGATATCTGGAGGACCAGGAGCCGGAAGAGCTCCATATGGAGTTAAATGCGAAAGTGTTCCTGTTGGAGCGAAAGCATAAGATCGGCTCTGGTGTGGTGGAAAAGGAGCCGTTCGGACAGATGGAGCCTTTGGCCTATCTGCTGGGTATGATGGACCGCTGCGTCCGGGGCTGTTACCTGCCGGTATTCGAGGCAGATGATATCCCTGATCAGGTGAAGCTGCTGGCACTGATGCAAAAACGGGTACGGCAGCTGTTGGAGGAGCAGCCCGCGGAGGAAACGGGATCTCTGTTGGGGAGAATTGAACACCATGTGAAAGAGTGCGAGCTGCGCGGTGATGATTTTACGCAGTGGATGAACGCGGTCTGTGTCTATCAGAGCGACCCCACTCGTCGGGACAGGCTGAGCATCGATGAGCAGACGGAGGAGGAGTTTTTTGGCAGCTGGCTGAAGACCCGGTATGAAAGCTGGGTGGAGCAAATACCCACGGCTTCGAATGTGCCGCACGAACTCCTGCGGAATGTCAATGGGGATCAACTGACCGGCTATCTGGAGGAGCTGAATGTGTATCTGGCGGCACCGGAGCGCGGCGAACCCGCCGTGCGCGGGGAAAGGAGCGGTGAGACGACGCCCAGGACCTTGCGTACGGATCTGATCGAAAGGCTCTACATGCCCCGGTATAGATATCGCGTGGACCAGCGGATCGCCTGCCTGGCGGAGGAAACCGCCCGGATGATCCGCGAACGGCTCCGGGACGGCGACCGGACCTGCACCGCGTTTTTGCGGGAGGTCAGCGCACTGCTACAGGAGCGGCGGACCGGACTGGATGTGAACGGCTTTCTCAATGCGGCGCCGGAAGTGTCCAGGGAATGGCTGGATGGGTTCCGCGGAGCTCTGAGCAAGGTCCTGGCCGGCGGCGAGCCGGACTACCGGCAGCTGTTTGAATATCTGTCCACAGACCCCGGCATGGCTGTCCGGGTGGGTAGCTGCCGGGAGTGGTGCTGCCGGATTTCCGGTGTAGAGTGCCGTACGGATCGGGCGCTGTCGGACAGCCTGGAGCACGGAGACCGGCAGGGACAGAGGCTGAAAGTTGTGCAGGTCATGGAGGCGGCCGAAAACGGCCACCAGGCTGCGGAGTCATTTACCCTGGACCATCTGACATTCTGGAGAATGCTGTGATTGAAAAGGGAGAGAGGGGTGCCATATGACAGGAAGAAGAGGCGGCTGGGAGAACGGCTTCGGCCCGTATGATGGGGAGACCGGCCATGGCGGGACCGCGGGCGATCTGGGCGGCGCGCGGAGAAGAGGCTCCGAAAGGGACAGCCGCTTTTACTGGGAGATGCTTATCGGCGGCTTGGTGGCCGGCGTGCTGAGCTGTATCATCGTCCAGGCGCTGTTTCAGCGGTTCTATCTGAGCTGGCCCAATTTGGCGCTGGTGGGTGCCGGCTTTGCCGCGACAGCCTTTTTGCTGGTGCTTTGCTGTGGCGTGGTGGAGGCCTTTCAAATGGGCATCTCCGACAACCCCTCTGTCCGCAGGACATTGGTCTTTGCCTTTGCGGGCGCGGCGGCCATCGGCTGTGCCGCGGTCCTGTTTGAATTTTTATATGAGCTGGGGTTCGCGCAGACCGGCGTGAACTATGACGACTACATTTTTGTGGTGGACGACTCCGGCAGCATGGCGGACAACGATCCGCGGGATCAGCGCTACAGCGCGATGAACCAGATGCTGGACCGCATGGATGAGACCAATCAGGTGGGCCTGATCCGCTTTTCCGATATGGTGGAGGCGGAGGTCCCTTTGCTGACAATGGACGGCGGTCAGACAGACCGCTTCAGGACCGCCATTGAAAAAACCGCCGCCTCCGGAGGGACCGATATCAGCCTGGGGCTGCAGCGGGCTTATGAGATGTATCACAGTGGCCGGCGCGGCGGCTATCTGTCCACGGTCGTGCTGCTCAGCGACGGACAGTCCGTGGTGGACACGAACAGCACGATCCGTATGTTCAATGAGATCGACGTGGATATCTGCACGGTGGCGCTGGGCATGGGCGCGGACCGCGATATGCTGGAAACCTTGGCGCAGGGGACTGGCGGCATGGCGCTGGAGATCAGCAACGCCGATGCGATCCGCTCCTCCTATGCGCTGCTCAGCGGCGCGTCCCTGAAAAGATGCCTGCTCCAGCCGCGCTTTGGCGCAGACAAGGGGGATATCCTCCACGCGGTCATGTGCGTGGTGTTCCTCACGCTGCTGGGCGTGGGGATGATGCTGGTGCTGCAGTTGATGTTCAACAGCAGATATATGAAGCCCCAGCTGCTGGTGGGGCCGGCCGCGTCTCTGGTGGGCGCGTTGGCGCTGGAGGCCGGCCACGATCTGGGCGCCGGCGGTGGGACGCGGATCATCCTGCTGATGCTTGATTGCCTGGTGCTGATCCACTGCGCTGCGCGCCGGCAGAGCGAGCTGGTCCATGAGCATGAGATACATAGAAGCGGTCCTGCGGTGCCGGGGACGGGCGATCCCCTGGACACCCGGGTGCTGACCCGGGAGGACTCCGGCGTCGGTGCGGGACGGAGCAGAAGCCGCCGTTAAAAGGAGGAAGCGCTGTGCCGCTTTGTGAGAGAAATTTCAGACTGATCGACCGGAGGCTGAAATGGGCCTGGCCCGCGGCTCCCAATGATACCATGCTAAACATCATTTGCTGCAACGGGCTGGATCCCGACCGGCAATTCGAACGGGCGGAGATCACGATCCGGAAGGGTGACTTTGGCACCTATATGCATACCGGCTGGAACCTGCCCTCTTCCGTGCCGGAGGACTTGCCGCTGCTTTTCAAGTGCCGGGAGGAGTTCGCGGACGGCAGTGTCAACGAATTTGAGGTGAGCCAGGCGGGCAAGCCCCAGTGTATCGTTTGGACGGCTGCTCCGGTGCGCGACACGCCCGGATTTACGCGGGTGACGGTCCGATATCCGGCGGGATTGTCCGGTGTCTACCCGGAGGGGATGCTCTTTTTTCAGCTGAAACGGAACGGCAGGGAGGTCGCGCGGTTCCCACTGCCCAGGCCGGAAAGCGACACGCAGACCTTCTGGTATGAGACGCCCGCCGGAGCGGGCCAGATCCAGCTGGTCCTGGACCATGAAAAGCAGTTCGCGGGGAACCGCTACCGGGTGGAGAGCTGTTTCAGACTGCAGTATAAGACGTGAACCCCATTGTTTCGTAGTGTTTCAATATAATGCCGGAGGAGAAAACAAGATGTGGAATGTATTTCGCAATAACAGAAGACCCGATCTGGACGCCATTTTGAACATCCCCGCGGCGGGACGGGAAAAACACCCGAATGAAGAGGGCTACTATACTGTCCGCTGCCCCTATTGCCTGGAGGAGTTCGAGCCTTGGGAGATGGAATTCCGGGCGCTTGTGGATACGAATGGCGTCCGGACTGCCGTCATGGAGGAGCAGAGATCCCGGCGTGATCAGATGCGGGATGATGAGACGATGCCCTTCGGCAGAAGCCAGGAGAAGCGGGAGCAGGCCCCGGCTGTGGAGCGGCCTCAAAAGAAAGACACGGCGGAAGTCCAGAGCAATTATTTTCCCGTGGAGACGGACAAAAAGCTGAGCCGGTTCCGGGAACTGGTCCACAAGCCGGGAGGCTCCGTGCTCCTGGGAAAGGTCCTCTCCCTGCAAAACGACAATGGCGACATCTCCAAAGTAAAGTTCCACAACATGGACAGGAGGATGCCCTTTTCGGAAGCCAAGCGCTATCTTCAGACACACAAGGTGCCGGTGGAATGTGTGTGGGATAAATTCGGTCATATGACTGAAAACTGTATTTGCCCTAAATGCCACAATGAGATGGCGGACAAGGCGGGAATCCTGCCCAGCTATGTCATAGCATTTTTCGGGAACACCTCCTGCGGAAAGACGGTTTATAAGATCCGCTTGCTCCATGCGGTGGTGGCAGAGGGGGCGGTGCTGCCCGGCAGAGCGGTCATGGTGGGGACTTACAATACCGGGGAGACGATCGACGGGCAGAATACCCAGGACTTGCTGGCACTGTACGATATGACGTTTGGAGAGGCGACCCGGAAGTCCGGTCGCCCGATCGTGGAGGCCACTGATGTCAAGTACATCGAGCCGATCACCCTGACCCTAAGCCGTGGCGGAAAGGAGACCGCCCTGGTCACCTTTTTCGACTTCCCGGGTGAGGCGATCTGGGGCGACCAGCAGTATGACTGGTTTGTAAACCGGATGCGGGAAGTACTGCTGGATATCGACGGCATCATCTTCCTTCTGGACCCCAGTCCCACGAGCGCTCTCCAACGGCATCTTCCCCGGGAGTATTTCCCCCAGACCCAGGATGACGAAGCGGATGTGCAGGCGCTTTACAGGCGCAATGCCCAGCCCACTGCCGTGCTGCAAGCATTTACGAAAAATTATCTGCGCGGCGGCGGTATCCTGGATGTGCCCATGTCTATCGTTTACTCCAAGGCGGATTTGTTCCGTGAGCTGATCGACCGTTTCCGGAATGGGGAGATCTCTGATGGAGAGGTGGAGCGGATGGTCAGCGGACTGATGGAAAATCCCCGGTTTCTCACCGAATGGGTGGAATCCGGAGGAACGGACAGAATTCAAAGAGACCATACATCCGTGGACATGGGAAATATCCTTGAGGCGGAGCGGGAGCTCAAGCGCTTTGTGATGGACTCTGTGCTGGAGCAGATGCTGAGCTATCAGTTCAAGCGCAGCGTGCTGTTTGCGACTTCCGCCGTTGGCGCGCCGGTGGAATTTGATGGGAACCGTACCAACGTCCCCCAGGCGGCCGGTATCCGTGTGACAGAGCCGCTGGAATACCTGCTGTGGATGTTCGGCCTGGTGGAACACGCCCCTATGAATGAGGCTGAGAAGCTCCAGGCGGCCCGTTTGAAGAACGACGCCCAAGTGAACGGAAACTGACGGACAGTGGCGGAGGAGGAAAAAATATGGCGCCGACCGAGATGATGCGGGTGTCCCTTCCCGGGGAGTATCTCTGTCCGGAGTGTTTCAGCAGACATCCCCTGGGGGATGTGCTGCTGGCTGACCGGGACCGGATGCTGCCCACGGCGGCGGATTCGCGGCGCATGGCCCATTGCAGAAGGCTCTATTTCCGTGTCAGGGAGCAAAACGGCTGTTTTTACAGCTGGAAAAACAGCGCGGTGCCGGCTTATGAGTTGTCCGACTGGAGGAGTCTGACCGGGGATGAGCGGGTATCCGGCGCGAAAGGCCATATCGGGACCGGGGTGGAAAATGCCTGTCCCCGGTGCCACAGCCTGCGCCAGGATATGCTCTGCGAGCTGCGCCCCACCCAGGCGCTGGGCAACTGCTCACAGCTGCTGCAAGCGCTGCGGGATTGGAACGATCAGGAAAAAGAGGGCTTCTATGCTCTGTTCGGCGGCGGCGAGGACGAACCGGACCAATGGCGGCACGTCCGCAGCGACTGGAATTACCACTATGTCTGCCAGCGGAACGCCGGTAGACAGTGGCTGGTGGTGCAGCGCGGCGGCGTCACCGCGAGTACATATTACAGGGAATTGTTTGTCCGGGAGACCTGTGAGTCAGAGGCGGTCCTGTTCCTGTTCCGGCTGGAGTCTCCCAGCGAGGGGATGAAAGCCTCTCTGGACAGCGGCGCCTGTGAGGTGCTCAGCGTGCTGGAGGAGAGCCGGGCGATGCGTGAAGCCATGTGGAAAAAGCCGGCGACAGCCGTAGCGGTGCTGCCCGACGACGAGCCGGAGGCATGGGAGGGACGCCACCGCATCTTTTTGAACAGGCTGAACAGCCTGTCAAAGGCGTGCTCTGTGATAACGCTGCGGGAAGGGGAGCTGGCGGACCCCCATGTATGCGCCAGGATCCTGTGCCAGGGCCTGGAACGCCTTGCGGAGCTGACGGGCGTGAAACGGCAGATCCCACAGAAGGGCTGATCCGGAGGACAGGCGAGTACTTTGAGGAGGGAACTGATGTGATCGGTCAATATGTATACAGCCGGAATGACGGTGCGTCTGTTCTGGGGCCCAATACCCAGAGCATCATCGGCTATGGCTGTATTGGGCACACGGATTCGCTGTCAGAGTCGGAGCTCGTTGAGCTGAACATGCTGTCCAAAAGCGGCGACAGTATCAGCTCCGACCAGGTACCGGCGAAGCTGCGTTCCAATTACATGGTGAAGTGGCTGAGAAGCGGACGGCTGGCAGTGGGGTGCAACACGCCGCTGCAAGGTGTGCGGGACCACCATATCGCCCACTTTTATGTGATCGACAGGGAACTGGCCCTGTCCACCTTGTCCTGCGCGGAGCAGTGGTTCCAGCTTCCCTTCATCACGGCCGATATGAACAATGCCCGCCAGGGGGCCGATTCCGAGGAGGTCAGGCGGCAGGCGGAGCTGCTGACCGGGATGCGGGACACAGCCTCTTTTGAGGAGGCCGGCGCGCCCCGGCCCGTGACCATGGGACTGCGGGAGACACTGGACTGGTTCGGGATGAGCCATGTCCGTCTCTGCCGGGCCCTGGAGAGCCTGCTGGACGCGGTGTATTTTAATGAGCGGCAGCTGCTGGTGGCCTGCGACTGGAAGCGGGCGGGGGCGATGGAGGCCATGATCTCCCTGATCGGGTGGATGTACCGCCTGCTGCCTCTCCACGTGCGCAGGATGACCAGCGTGGCCATGCCCTATACCAACCAGACAGGGCCGGGAGACTACGCCATGGTCATGATCCCGGACAGCAATGTGCGGGATGACGACTACGGCGTCTACCTTCGGCCCTGCGGAGCAGCCTGGAGGTCCATTGCTTCGACATTTGATTATCTCTATTCCGGCAGAGGGTTTATCCACAATTTCAGCGGGAAGGCGGAGATCTACCGCAATGAGAAAGCCATCAACCTCTATCTCTGGCAGGCCGTCCAACGGGTGCTGGATGACCCCGCGGGCATGGAGGCGCTGGAGGAGGTCTATCGAGAGCTGGATGGCTGCCTGCTGCCGGACAGCGACCACAGGGACCTGGCTTCCCTGGACGCACTGGAGTTGTTTTCCCACGAGCTGCTGGAGAAGCATATCGACTGGACGGAAGTCGGCGGAGTCTTTACGCATGACAACAGGACGCTGCTGGACTGGCGGCGTATGGTGAGCCGTATGCCCCTGCGGCAGTCCTACAGACAGGAATTTGAAGAACGGCTGATGGTCGAGGTGTTTCAGACCATCGGAGAGGAGCCGGAGCCCTACTGGTATCAGGAGCTTTGCAATGTCCTGACCGGGGGAGTGAATACGGAACTGGCCATGGATCTGGTCGCCATGACCTGTGTGAAGCTCTGGCACACCGGCCCCCAGGCGGCGACACAACTTTGCGAGGAGATGTTCGCCGCCAGCATCCCGCAGGAGATGATCCGAAACGGGGACCCCATGGGGATGATCTGGGAGAAGGTGCTGCTGGCCAATGGAGACCGGGCGGCTGTGTGGAGAAACTTCGGCGTCAGCTGCGGAGAGCAGGATGCCGCCCGGCGGCGGGCGGAGCTGGCGCGGGATCTCCTGCTGCCCAGCGCCAGCGGCCAGGAGCTGATGGAGCGTGTGCGGAAGTTTGTCTCCTTTTTCGAGCACACGGAGAGAAATGCGGTCCTGCTGAGGCGTACCGTTGAAGAATCGGTGGCCGCCTGGCTGGAGAAAGGCGTTCTGAGCGGGACCTGTCAGGAGTTTGTCTATCTGTTCGGCCTGCAGGATCCCACGGCAAGAAAGGGTGACTGGTTCCGCGGATGGGAGAGCAGGGCTGCGCAGCAGATCACGGACTGGCTGGAAGACGAGCGGCATGATCCCGTCATCTACCAGAACGTGACGTTTGACTCGCTGCGGTCTCTGCAAGACGCGTTTGGGGACGCGGCCACGGAGGAGGGCCGCCGGTTCTGCGAGCGGGCGCGGCGGAAGATGAAGCGGACGCTGGCGGATGGCCTGGAGCGGATGCCGGCCTCGCGGGAGCTGCTAAAAAACACCTGCTGTCTGCTGCTTGACGAAGACTTTGCAAGAAGCGGGAAGGGGCAGGGGCTGTACGGGACGGCCTGCGCCAGATCGCTGGGCGTGGATACCCGGCGCGGCACCATCGACCTGCCGGAGTATGTGACAAAGGAATGGCTGCTGGAAATGTCGGACAGCGGTTATGCCCACCCTGTGGAGACGGGCCGTGTGCTTTGCGGGCTGGTGGAGCAGGCCCGTCAGGGAGGGCTGCAACGCAAGCAGCTGAGCGACAGAGAGCGCGGCGGCGGTCATATCAAGCTGCGGGAAAACGAAGTGGCACTTATCCGGGACGGGATCTACCAGCTGTTCGCTGCGGGCAGGTGGGCGCTGGATATCAAGGACCTGAAGTGCATGATCGGGTATGTCAGCAAAGACGGCGACGGGCGCTTTGATACTATCATGGATATCCTCTTTCAGCACTACCAGGGAGAGCAGGTGCTTTTTCTGGCGAATGAGTATGTGAGGCAGCGGGAATATGGGGTCCTCCTGCGGCTGTTTGAACCCATGGCCAAAAGCGAACGGGAGAACCAGCGCCTGGAGGAGCGTCAGCTCCAGCAGCTGATGGCCCTGCTCAAGGAGGCGTATGAAAACGGACAGGTGCCGGTGGAAAACCGCTTGGAAGTGGCCTGGCTCAGCGAGCTGCTGTATCTGGCGGGCACGGAAAAAATGTCCGCCGCGAAGCGGGCGATCCAGGCAGTGAACAGGAGCAAATACCATATTGTCTATAAGGAAAAGAAGGATGCGCGACCGCGAGGAGAAGTCGATGCCGCCAGCGCGCGCGGCAAGCGGAAGCGCGGAAAGAGGTAAGAAGGGAACAGGAGGGACTATGAAAGCGCAGTGGAGTACGGTGACCGCGCCGGCGACAGACATGGCGGAGGGTGACCGCTGGGACAACTTTTTAGAGGAGGTCCGGGCCTGCCCGCGGTGCGGCCGATCTTCCATGCTGCATCAGGCGTGCCCCGCCTGCGGCGCCAGAATGGCGCGGGTATGGCCGGGGAGCTTTCAAAGGGCCTGTTGGCGGGAGTGGACGCTGCGAGCGATCTCCCTTCTGATTTTGTGCGGGGCGTTTGCCGTTCTTTTCAGCTGCGGCTTTGGGACTTTGGGTAAGATCGTTGTCATTGCGGCGGTGGTGGTGACGCTTCTGGCGGAGCTGGCGCTCCTGCTGCTCCGTTTTCACGGAGAGGATGACGAGCGGAATCTCCATGTTATGTCCATGGAACGGGAGTGGAGCCACTATCCAAAGCTTCCCCGGCAGGCGTCCGATCGGTTCCGCAGCCTGGAACGCACCTGTGACGCCTACCACGAGGACCTGCTGTGGCTGGACCGGGAGGTCGGACAGCTGCAGGACGGGGATCACGCCCGTCGGGATGAGCTGTTTGCCCAGGCGCTGCGACTGAGCAGAGTCTGTGACTGCGGTCGGCTGGCGATGCTGCGCTTCCAGCTGCTGTGCAGGGCGAACCTGTACGAGGGAGCTTATACGGACATTGACCAGATCACCGGGATGCTTCTGACGGAGCACATGATCATCGACAAAATCCTGAAGGAGACCAACGGGGTGCGCACACTGTGCGACTGCATCCGTCTGGACCCCCTGGGCGCCATGGGAAAGAGCAGTGTGAAGACCTGTGTGCTGCTGGTGGCGAATTCTTATAACGCGCGTTACAAAAAATGCCTTTCCGAGGAAGATCGGGAGAACTTGCGTGGGACGCTGGCTTACTGCGGAACCTTTGCCATTGATGTAGACGCGCGGGAGACATGGGCCCTGGTGATGGGGCGCTCCTTCGACGCTCTGTGCCGGATGGAGCCGGCTTTTCACACCCTGCGGGAGCAGGTGGAAGACGCCTCGGACGAGGGGTAAGCGGATACGTCCGGGAGGGAGGGATATGAAATGATCGTCAGGACCCTGATCGGCGCGGCCCTGCTGGTGATATGGGGGCTGCTGTGGTACAGCCGGGGCGGTATGACTCTCTGGTGCGATTCAATCAAGCATTATCAGACACGGGCGAAGGAGCTGGAGCGGCTGTTGTGGGAGGATGACGACTATGCCGTTTCCCGGCGGAAGCTGCGGAACAGAGTGGATAGCGGAGGAGACCTAGCGGCCGGGCTTGCCCGTGTCTATATCGCGGTGGGCGATCCGAACAGGATTACAAAGGAGTAAACATGGGGAAGTACAGCCGGAGCAGACGGGAAGACGAAGACCTTGGGAAATATTCCGCGCCGGGCGAGCCCTTTGACGGAGATGCCGCGTCCGATATCTCCACAGGGGCCGGGCGGAGAAGTTCGCGGAGGGATCAGAAGCAGCAGGCTGCCGCCCCGCCGCCTCGTCGGGCAGAGCGGGAAGCGCCTGCTTCCGACCATCCGCCGCAGTGGACCGCGGACTATAACCGGGCCGGGATGCCGCGGAGGTCTTTGGCCGGGCGCCGCCGGGGCTCCGTCGCGATGACGGGGCGGGTGGTGTCCATTCGGGAACGCCCCAGGAAAAAGGGCCTGCTGAACCATTATTTCGCAAGTCTTTTCAACGGGGAGCGCTTTTGCACCGAGCAGAAGGGGTTCTGCCTGACCATTGATTCCACGGACGAGGACTTTTTGAGCATCGACCGTGCCCAGCGAAGGACCTTTGTGGTCAATCTCAACGGCGAGATGTATTATGGTGATATCGCCCCGGAGGATATCGTGTGTGTCAGTGGCTGCTGGGACAGCAGCGGCGTGCTGAATGCGGACAGTGTTTACAACCAGACCAATGGCACCACCATCAAGCTCTCAACCTCCATACCGGCACTGGCGGTCCGGCTGGCGACGCTGTTGGCGCTGGCGGTCCTGGCGGGAACCATGGCGCGGGGGAGTTCCGGGGTTAGCGCGGGCGGCCTCTTTCCGGGGGTAGGCAATGCCCTCAAGACAGTGCTTCTGATAGCGGTGCTGATCGTTGTGGCCGCCGCCTACGTGCGTATGCAGCTTCGCTGTCCCTCCCGCGGATTCCGCAGGGGCCTGGGATGGATCGCTGCCGCCGTGGCCGTGATCTTGCTTTACAGGTTCGCGCCGGATACACTGTATCTGGTTCTGACCGCGGGGATCATGCTCTGGGGCATCTGGTACATGATCAAGGGGATTTTCAGTTGACGTGGGTGAGAAGACATGTTCGAATATGAAAAGATGAAATGGCTTGCGGAGAATCTGCGGCTGTACGAATTCCTGACGCCCCGGGCACTGGAGCTGAAGCACGACATCCAGAAGTGGACGGAGAGCAGTAGCTGGGATGGGGAGATGGCCGCCCAGCTGGAGCGCCGATTCACGGGGCTTTCCCAGGCGGGCCCCGTGGAGGTTTGCGCGGGCCTGTACAGAGCCGGCGCTTCCGGACGCGGAGACAGAGAGATCATCAAAACCGTCGGCAGAGCGCCAGCCTGCGGTGAGATTCTGCCCGGGACACGGACGGCCTTCTATGTCCATTCCCAGGGCTGCTTTGTGGGCGAGGCGGACGTCCGCTCCCAGGCAGGCGTGGCCTTTTGGGACGCGGCTTTAGACGAGAGCGCCGCCAGGGCGGAGCACTTTCTCAGCGCGGCAGACGCCCGGTTCGAGCAGGCGCTGAAAACGTGCAAGGCGGAGGGGTATGCCGCTATCTACGACAAGCGGAACTTCGGGCTGGTGAAAGCCGCGCTAGCCGTATTGACCGTTACGGCCATCTTGCTGACAGCCCCGGCCTGGTGGGCCATGGCGCGGGAGATGGCGGTGCTGGTTTTCAGTGGGAACTTCGGCCAGGTGCCGGTGTTCCTGCGGGAAGTGGAAGAGACGCTTTCATTCTTTGTTAAACCGCCCTTTCAGGCGGCGGCGGTGGCCGGGCTCCTGCTGTCCGTTCCATTGGGGCTGCTGTTGTGGAAGCAGCTGGTGTGGGAGATCTATTTTGCCCTGTATCGCACAGCCGCCCGGATTGCCCTGTGGTATTCCGCCAAACGGTTCCGCGGGCGGATGAAAAAGCTGAAAGGGCGCATTGCCAGCATCCGTCGGGGGCTGAGGAATGTGGTGCAGATCACCCCGGGAAAGCAGATGGAACTGAAAAAGCTGCTGTGGGCGCCGCCGAAGTGGGTGCGCATCGGGGACAATCCCCGGTTCTCCCTGAAAAAGCCGGGCCAATTTTTCCAAAATTTTACGGTCTATCCAGAGAAGGGACCCAAGAACAAAAAACGCAGCTGGGGATTTCTTCCCTTTCTGTTCCTGTTTGCATACGCCATGATGCTTTTGCGTTTGCATGACTGGACAGGGGGCCTGCTTCCAAAGTTTTTCCATCAGTTATTGAGCGGATAGAACGAATATTGCGCGGTGGAAGGGCCGCGTGTTCCTATATTTTACCTTATTGATGGCAGGAGGGTACATTCATGTTGACATTTTGGAAGAGGGTTGGCGCACTGCTGTTGGCAGCGGTGATGCTGCTGCCTTTGGCGGTGGCTGCCTCTGCGGAGGAGAACAGGACCCAGAACGCGGATATTGTCCTGGTAATGGACGACACTGGCTCGATGACCTGGAACGACCCCCATGAGCTGGCCAGGGTGGCGATTGAGCAGTTCGGCGTGCAGACGCCCTTTGAAAACAGCAACATCGGCGTGGTGACCTTTAGTACGGAGGTCATCGCAAAATTCCCCATGACGGTCATGGACGAGACATCCCAGACCGCCCTTGGGCAGTTTGCCGACACGGCGCTGACGCGGGCGGGCCTGTACACAGACCTGTCCGTTGGACTGGCGGAGGCGGTACGGATGCTGCAGGGCGTGGCCGATTCCGACAACAGCAAGGCCATCATTGCCGTTACCGACGGCGCCAACGATTTCGGCGCTGGCCGTACCGAGGCGATGTCCGCCAAGGATCTGGCGGATGTGGAGCGGATCGCCCAGGAGATGGGCATCCAGATCCATCTGGTGGCTATCAACTCCGATGAGGATGTTGTCGCCGCCTATCTCAATGGTATTGCCAGCGTGACCGGCGGCTCCGTCACGTTTGTGGAGACCGCGGATGGAGTGTCCAACGCCATTAAGACGATCTATACAGGGATGGGGCTTCTCACGGAGGACTCGGATGCTTCGGCGGACATCCATGTGGGGCAGGATGGCGCCACGGTCGTCCGCAGTGTGCCTGAAAACGTGTTTGAGGTGCTTTTCAACCTTCAGCACGGCTCCCCCATTGAGCTGACCATCCAGGATTCCAACGGCCGGGAGCTCTACCCGGCCAATCCCGACGGTGATGTGTCAGCCAGCGTCTCCGACACAGAGACGGTGGTCAAGGTCCGTGAGCCTGCCGCCGGAGAGTACACATTGTTCATTAAAAACATGCGGGTGGCCGAGCAGGATGTCACTCTGTCGATCTACCGCAACAGCGAGGTGCAGGTGGTGGTAGACTGCCCCGCCGAGTCAAAGCCCGGCGAGGATTTCACCATCAGCGCTCAGCTGGTGCGCGGCGGTCAACTCTATACCGGGGTGGATCTCCAGAATTTGACTGCCGCCGCCACGCTGACAAAGGGCTCCCAGGTAATTGAGGTCCCTCTCGCGATGGGCGCTGATAATTTCAGCGGCACCGCGCGTCTGGCGGAGGAGGGGGACTGGACGGTCGTCGTGGAAATTCGAAGCGACAAGTCCTTTAGCCGCACCAACGATCAGGAGATCACGATCAGGGTGTCTGAAACAGCCGCTGCCGCCCAGGGGGACGAGTCTGTCAACTGGCTGCTCATTGCCCTGATCATAGCTGCTGTGCTGGCGATCGCTGTGGTGGCGCTGAAAGTGTTGGGCTTCAGGAAGGCACCCATGCCCATGTGCAGTCTGGAGGTCCGCTGCAGCCGCCACGGTATGGACATATGGAGCATGATCGTCTCCCCCGGCCACGCGCTGGGCAGAGGAAAGAAGGGGGCAACCCTCCTGGAGCTTGTCAACGAGGAAAACCGCCTGACCGGCCGCGCGCAGCTGGAGGAGGGAGACAAGGAGCTGTTCTCCCGCCTGACCCTTTCCGCGGAGTTGAAGCAGGGCCCGGCTTACTTTGTGTGGACGCTCAGGCATGAGGACGGCGGCACGTCCCAAAATCAACTGCGCCCCAATGGAACGGTTTATATTGAACTGAATGATCCGAATCACACTGTGGTTATCGTTGAGTGGAGAGCGTTTTAAGGGAAGGGGCGCACGCTGTCTGACGGCGTGCGCCCCCTTTCTTTCAGGAGGGAGATTATGGACTTCAATACAATTCTGGAAAAGGACCGGCACCTCTGCCGCTATCCTCTTTTGATGGATGACAGCGCGCCCGACTGCTCTTTGGGAGACACGGCCGCCGATATGGTCTGGTTTCCGGTCAATGGAATCCAGGCCTTCTGGAAAAACATGTCCCTTTCCGCGCATCTGGAGATCTTCCGCCATCTGGCCGCCGCCCTGGGGGAGCCTCGCGGACGCTTCTCCTTCGCGGTCTACGGAGATGGGGGCGGCCTGCATTTCTACTATGGCTGCCTGCGGGAGAAAGCCCCTGCGCTGCAGGCGGTGCTGAAAGGCCTGCTCTCCGGCGTCGATCTGGGGAATATGGTGACGATGTCCGCGGTGCTGCCGGATGGGCGGGACTGGATGGGCGGCGTGATGGTGGGGCAGCCCGGAGAGATCGAGGAGGCGCCCGGCCAGGGGACATATTTCAAGCTGCCTGTGGACGTCCTGAGCGGCAGTATGCTGGGCAGCCGCTTTGTATTGCAGGTCATGGCGGAACGCATCCCCACGCCTGTAATGCTCGAGATCCACTCCGCCGTCCGGCTGGAGGACCAGCGTATCAGTCCTCTACTTGTGAAAAATGTGGTGGAGCGGAACCAGCGGCAGGAAAACCGTATCGTGGAGGACTATTCCCACCACCTGCGAATGGCCTCGGCAGATCTGGAGGCGGGAATCCAGGAGGGAGGCTGGAGCACCTGCGTCTTTTTTGCCGCCGCGGAGGAGGCGGACTGCGAGCGGATCGAGTCGCTTTTGAAAAGCGCCTGGATGGGGAGACGGGACAGAGTGTACCAGCCTCTGCACTGTATGGCGCTTTGCGGCCGGGGTTGCGGGAGCGGAGCGCCGGATGTGCTGGCGTGCATGAAAAATGGGTGCCTGCCCGGCGCTCTGATGGGGTGCTGCGGCGGGGAGAATGTGCTGGACTCGGTAAACGGCCGGCCCTTCAACGGCTATCAGATGCGTACCGCGCTGACGACCAGCCAGCTCTCCCGATTGTGCCAACTTCCCCGCTATGAGTATCCCGGCTACTATGTGGACGCCTACGTGGAGTTTGACACGGCGCGCCGGCAGCTGCCACATCATGGGGACACCATCGCTCTGGGCAATGTGGTGCGGGTGGATCAGGCAAGAGGGCGGCCCAAGCTGCAAAATCCCTATTTGCTGGCCACAGACGATCTGACCCGGCATCTACTGGTGGTGGGCATCACCGGCGGTGGCAAAAGCAACACCACAAAGTCGATCCTCGCCACCCTGTGGGGAGAGAAAAGGCGGCCGTTTCTGGTGATCGAGTCGGCGAAGCGGGAGTACCACACCCTGCTGAATCTGACCAGGGAGGATGGCGCGGGGAACCAGGCACCCGTGTTTCAGAGGATTCATCTTTTCACGATGGGAGATGAGAATCCCCGCACCGGCCTGCCCTACCGGCTCAATCCCTTTGAGGTGATGCCGGGCGCCTCCATTCAGACCCATATCGACTATCTGCTGTGCGCGTTCAAGGCGGCGTTTGAACTCTATCCCCCTATGCCGTATGTGCTGGAGACCATGGTCTATGAGGTCTACAGCGACCTGGGCTGGGATGTGGTGACCAACACCAACCGCTATGGGCTCACCATCTGGCCCACTCTGACGGGCCTGTACAACAAGATCGACGAGGTGACAGACCGGCTGGGCTACTACGAAGAGGTGAAGAACAACGTGAAAGCGGCGCTGCGCGCCCGCATCAACTCTTTGCGTATCGGCGGCAAGGGCGCCATGCTGGATGTCCCCGCCAGTATTCCGCTGCGGACATTACTGGACCAACCCACGGTGCTGGAGCTGGAGGATTTGGGAGACGACGACTCCAAGGCCTTTGTGATCGGTATTTTGATGGTGCAGCTCTATGAATACCGCAAAACCTGCCCACCCAGTCCCCGGCTGGAGCACCTTTTGGTCATGGAGGAGGCTCACCGCCTGCTCAAAAAAGTGCCATCCGGCGGCGAAGGCAGCCAGTCCCGGGCCAAATCCGTGGAATTTTTCTGCAATATGATCAGCGAGATCCGTTCCTACGGCCAGGGTATCATGATCTGCGACCAGGTGCCCACCCGCCTGGCGGACGACGCGCTGAAAAATACGAATTGCAAGATCGTCCACCGCACGGTCATGCAGGAGGACCGCCAGGCCATCGGCTGCGCCATGCACATGAGCGAGGAGCAGATGGACTTTCTCAGCAGCCTGCCACGGGGCTGCGCGGCGGTGTTTTCCGAGGGAGATAACCGTCCCAAGCTGGTCCGTTTCCCGCTGATGCAGGAGCGGGGCGTCCGCACCCGTGAGGAGATCGTGGAGAGCTGCCGGACGGAGCTGTGTGCGGCCTATGGGGAGGTGTACCGGGCGATTCCCCGGTACTGCCGGTCCTGCCAGCTCTGCGCACGGCAGGACCACTGTATCCGGGAACTGCTTGCGCGGAAGGGGATGCTCCAAACAGAGGCGGTCGCTGATGTCTGGAAGGAATTTGACCGCACACTGCGCGGTGTCAGTGGCGAGAATCTGGAAATTCTGGTGGATCGTGTGGACGCCCACTGCAATACAGAGCTGGACCGGGCGGGAAAACTGTGCCTGGCGGGAATGCTGCTGGACAGGTCGCCTTTGCGGGAGGGCGAACGCGCTCGGGCCCTGGGCGCGTACTATGCGCTGACACAGGGCAAGGATAACAAGCGGAGGATCATGGTATGAGCGAGATGGGAGGCTATGGCGGCCAGGGCGGAGGAGAGGCAAGAGGTTCCGGCGGGGAGATATCGTCCTCTGGGAACGAGGCCACCCAGTCCGGAAGGGCTGAGACAGGCGGCAGATACGAAGGGCAGGGGGAACAGAGCGCCTCGGAACTGAGCGGACTGCGGATCGTATCCCCGTCAGCGGAACGGGCGGCCGACAAAGGCCGCGAG
>CABSFC010000040.1 GCA_902476875.1 uncultured Oscillibacter sp.
TTTCATATTTTTTTCAGCTTCACGCCTAACCTTTTCAGTTAGAAACGTGTCGCACTATTGGCAAATTCATCAAACAGAAACCGCACCGGCACGGGCAGGGGGCCTTGATGCACCTTATCCGCCTGGTAGTAAAGCTCCTGGAACGCCTGGGTGTAGAGCATACCCACCAGAAAATTGAGGGAATTGTCGTTGCTGTCCGGAATGATACAGAAGATAGCCTGCTTGCGCTCCCCCAGCTTATCCAGCTCCAGGGCGTCCCGCCCGGTGAGGCGCTGGATGTCCGGGAGGGTGAACACCGACAGGCGGACGGCGGCGCTCACTAAAATGGATTTCAGAGTTTTGCCCGCGGCCTGCTTGAAAATGCGGTATTCCCGCACGGCAATATGGCCTGGCTGTTCCTCCTCCAACGCCTCAAACAGCAGGTCCAGCGGGGATTGATAATCGTCGTCCTCCTCCCTGGCCCCGGCGTACTCGATCATGGTCAAAAGCATTTCCATGGTCTGTTCCTCCTCCGGGGCCTCATGGAGCAGATAGAGCATGAGAGCGGAGAACAGGGCGGTTTCGGATTTCTCCCAAAACGGATCGGACTGCTGGGCGTTTTTGGGGGTGGTGTTCTTGATGAAGTTGTCGATAAGGCGGAACACATCGGCGTCCTTGCGAATGTAGTGGAAGGGGTTGTAGCAGTCGGAGTTGGCCGGGTCCACCAGGTCGATGATGCGGACGGTGTAGCCCCGTTTGAGCAGCAGAGGGATCGCGGCCCTGGCTACCTCGCCCTTGGGGTCCGTGACCAGGTAAGAGGTATTTGCCAGATAGATGTTAGGCTTGATGACAAAGCGGGTCTTGCCTGCGCCGGAGCCGCCCACAACGATTTGCAGGAGATTGCGGCGGTGCTTCCGCCCGTCCAGGCCCATTTGCAGATGTTGGGTGAGAATGACATTGTTTTCCGGGTGCTTATCCCGATACTTTCGGTCCAGTTCCCGAACACTGCCCCACTGGGCGCTGCCATGCTCCTCGCCGGGCCGCTTGTTTTGACGGGTGGAGCAGTACAGTCCAATGGCACAGAGGTAGGCCAGGAGCGCCGCCGCCATAAATTTTAGCGTGTAGGGTGTCCAGCGGATGGCGAAGGGCCGCTCCAGCAGTTCGCTGAAGCGGCCCATAAGAGCAAAGACGGTTATGCCGTCCTCATAGCCGGAGGCCAGCAGGGCGGCCAGCCAGAGAACGGGGATGGAGAAGGCCGCCCACACAGGGGCGGCCCTTCTCCAGTCTCTCATCTGATTTGGTTTCATGGCGGACCACCTTCACCGTTCCTGGTTCCGGGGTCTGTGCTTCTTTTCCTGCGGCTCCGGGACACCCATGGCCCGGAAGATGGCGGCGCGGTTGGCCCGAATCTCTCCGCCGGTGGCTCCGCCCATGGTGACGGTGGCCTGGTCCAGACAGCGAATGTTTTTGATCTGGCACCGCCCGGCACCGCACCCATCCAGAATAGCGTCCATGAAATTAACGCTGTCCATGGCACAGTCAAGAAAATTGCACCGGGCCAGCTTCGCCCGCTGGAAGGAGACCCAGGCCATATTGCAGTCGTGAAAATGGGTGTCGGCCAGAGTTGCGTGAAAGAAAGTGGTGTGGTCGATCACACAGGAATGAAATTCAGAGCTGAACAGGCTGATCCCATCAAAGCGGGCGTCTTGGATGCGGCACACGGCAAAGGTACAGTTGTAAAACCGGGAAAAATTGCAGTCGGCATGATCGGGCAGGCAATAGAAAGTCACCTGGTCAAAATAACTCTCCCGGAAGAAATCCGGGGGAAAACCCGCCTTTGCCGCCCGGTCATAAATCGGCTGGTCGATAACCTTCAGAGGCCGGGCCAGGTCCAGGTCCATGGTCTTATACTTGTATTGCCTCCCGCTGCCGCTCTTGGCGTATGGCGTTTCCAGTAGGGCCTTTTGCTCTCGGAAGTCTTGAATACTCCGGCGGATGGTCAGGACGCGGGCGGTATAGCTCCCGCCCTGGGCCTTGGCCGCCCAGTCCAGCAGCTCGTCCAGAGGCATATCGTTCCGGCCCTGGATATGGTCGTTGACATTCCGTATCCGTCTGGCCCGGTTCTGCCCGTTGTACTGGATGGGGTCAATGTCCTCCAGGCAGTCGGCAATTTTCTTACTGATCTCCAAACTGCTGTTGACGCGCTTGTAGTCAGGCATGGCCGCCTCCTCTCTGGGGAGTAGACGCACCGTGGGAAATAAATCGCACGGTGCGATTTATTTTTCTCCCCATGGCTCAATACCCCGTCCGGGGCAGGGTGGGCGTCTTGCCATATACGCTCGTTACCCAGCGGCTCACCGCCTGTACCCAGGTCCCGTTGTAGACGCCGCCCACATCGGCCACATTGACAAAGGAACCGGCGGGCAGTCCGGCAACAGCCTTGCAGTAGAGATAGGGCGTCTCCACCTGGGCAAAGCCCGCGGGGGCCTGCCCAAACACAAACATCACTTCTGTGACGCGCTCATTGGACGCAAGGCCCAGGGCGGCAGAGCTGGCGGCCAGGGTGTAGTTTTTGCTGGTGGACAGGTTATCCGCCAAGGCGCGGTAGTCCCCGCCGTTCACCCGGTAGACGATCTTATACACGCCGGGGAAATTCCAGGTGCCCGTCACCACCGTTTCCAACCGCACCTGCGCGGGCAGAGTATCTCGGAAATAGAAGCTGTCCAGACGCACATTGGAGGTATTGGCGATCCCGGAGAACACATAGCGCACAGGCTGGCCCGCCACGATCTCCTTGGGGCCGGTCTTGGTGATGGATACGCCGGTGGTCAAGCTATTGTTGGTCACTTCAAACCGCACGATCTGGCCCTCATGCTCCAGATAGGCAGTCAGCTCCGTCTCGTTGACACCGTAACGCTCCGGGGCCTTGATCTCCCGGATGGTATAACGGGAGAGGGGCAGGGGCTTGGATACGGCCAGCCCCCGGCTGTCTGAGCGAATGGTGTCTACCACATTCCCGGCCTTATCATAGATTTCAAACACGGCCCCCTCCAGTAGCGTGCCCGCGGGCAGGCCCGTGGTGGGGTTGTAGTCGGCGGACTTCTTCACGATCTGTATCTGCGCCGTAATAGGCGTGTTTTTCCAGGTGATCTCGGTGGTCTCCCCGGCCTTGACATAGACGGTTTTCAGCTCCGTGTCCGGGATGTAGCCCTCGTTCTCCAGTTCACGCAGATAGTAACGGCCAGCGACGGTCAGGTTTTCAAAATAGACATATCCCCGGTCATCGCTGGTCTGCTGGTCAATGGGGTTGTGGCCGCTGTCGTACAAAATGAAGGGCACCCCGGAAATTCCCTTGCCGTCCACAGACGATATTTTATGGATCAAAATGCCGGAAATGGGCGCGTTGGTCACGGTCAGCGGCGGGCATTTCCCGTCTTTGACCGTAAAATAATGGGGTGTGCTGTCCAGCTTGAAGCCCTCGGCACTTTCCGTCTCCACGGCGTAGTAGCTGTCATCCTCCAGCGTGACAAACACAGAGCCATTCGTCCCAGTGGTGACGGTATCCACCAGGGCGTCATCCGACACTCGCCGTATCTCAAAGGTAACGCCGGAAAGCCGCTTGGTTTTGTCTGCCTCGGAGACCTTGATGATCTCCACGCCGCCCACAGCGTTGTTGTAAAAACGGAGCGTCTGGGTATCGTTGGGGTTGATAGTGACAGTCTGGCTCTGGCTGTCCGGGTCGATGGCATAGCCTTCCACGCTCTCCAGCTCCGTTGCCACCACCGTGCCTGTGATGCCGGAGAGGATAATCTGCCCGCTGGCATTGGTGTAATAAATGCCGTTGGAGGACAGGGTGCCGCCGCCGGCGTCCACATACTGGCCGTTGGCGTACTTGATCTCAAACTTCACGCCCTCCAGGGGAACCGTCGTTGTGCCGGTCCGCCCCCATTTTTCAATGACGAGATTGCCCAGGGGCTGGTTGCGGAACTCCACCGTGACGGTCTGGCCCGCCTTGACCTGGACGGTCTGGGGCGTATCATCCAGCAGGTAGCCGGATTTCGCCCTGGTTTCCTTGATGACCAGCGTGGTGCCGGGATCGACATTCTCCACCAGGAAGCTCCCGGCGCTGTCCGTCACGAATTTGCCGTTGGCGTCGCCCACCACGGCACCGTCCGCTGTGGTCACGAAAAATTCAACATCGCTCAAAAGCGTATTGTCGCTGGCCGACACCTTCTTAACCAAAACGGCCCCCTTGGGGCTGTTTCCGAAGTGAACCTGTATCACCTCCTGCTCCTGGCCGGAGAGGTACACCGTCTGGGGCGGGGTGTCGATCACATGAGAGCCATCGCTGGACAGCTCCTCAATGATATAAGTGCCCGCCTCGCAATTCGTGACGGTAAAGGAGCCGTTGGACGAAGTGCGGTAAGTACCGATGACGGTGCCGCCGGAGCCGCTGGTATTGCCGCTTAAATAGCGGATTTGGAACCAGCAGTCCGATAAAGCGGCCCCAGTCTTGGAATCATATTTCCACACGCAGATGGCTGACAGGGGCGTGTTCTCAAACAAAAATGTATGGCCCTTGCCCGCCTGTATGAAAGCCTCCTGGGTGTCGCTGTCCTTGATGGCGAAGCCTGTGGGCGGAGCCAGTTCCTTGGCCCGGAACCATCCATCCCGCAGGCCGTTGGCGGGGCCGGTCAGCTCAATGCGGCCATTTTCGTCCGTTGTGAAGATGCCCAGGTCGTTGTATTCGCCTGTTTCCGTGTCGTTGCTGGCGTACCAGACCTGGAAGCGCACATTGGCGAGCCGGTCATGGGTGATGGAATTTTCCTTGATGATCTCAATGACTGGGGCCTTGTGGTCGTAGAAGTATGCCTCCCGGTCCCGGTTGGGGTACAGGGTCACATACTGATCCGGTGCGTCCATCAGGTACTCGGAGCTGCCCACGGATGTTTCGGAAATCTTGAACACCCCCGGCCAGAGGTTGGGCACGGTGGCGGAGCCGTCCGGGCCGGTGGTCACTTCCGCCACGCTGTGGCCGTCTGCCGCCTCCACCAAAAAGGTGGTGTTGGGGACGGGGATGGAGTGGTTGTCCGCGTCATACTTGTAGATGGTGAGGTTGGGTCGCTTGTCGTTTTGCAGGCAGATGGTGCTGTCCCGGCCTGCGAACAACTCCACATGGTACTCCGTCGTGTCCAGCAGGTGGTCCGACACGGTGGACTGCTCCTGTAAGGAATACACACCGGGGTCGAGGCCCTCCCAAACGATCTCTCCTGTGCTGGAAGTGGTGCGGTCCAGATACCGGGAGCCGTCCTCGATTTTTGCCAGCCGGTAGGTGACGCCGCCCAGCGGCGTGCCATCCGCGCTCTCCTTATATAAATAGAGCGATGGCAGCTTGCTGTTGGTGAATACGAACTGGGCCTGCTCGCCGCCGTCCAGGTGGATGATGCGCTGGGCGTCGTCCACCACATAGCCCGGACACTCCAATTCCGTGACCACATAGGAGGCCACGGGTAGCTTGCTCAGGTCGATGGTTCCGTCCTCCAGGGTGGTCAGTTCCACCGGGCCATAGCTGCCATCCACCGCCTCAAACCGGAAGCGGGCGTTGGCGATGGGCTGGGAGAGGTCGGAGCTGTCCACCTTGATTAAATGGATGCCGGGCAGACGGTCATTGAAAAATACCAGGTTCTTGATCCCGTCCCCGGCGTGCAGTTCCACCTCCTGGGGCGTGGTGTCCAGCACATGGCCGTCGCTCCCAGTGTTGACCTCCTGGGCCAGGTAGGTGCCCGGCTGGCAGTCGGTGAGGAGGATTTGGCCGAACTCGTCCGTCCGGAAAATACCCAGGCTCTCCGCGTCCCGGAAGATTTCAAAGGAGACATTGGGCATGAGGGTCATGGTGCCCCGCTCATATTTCGTGATCCGGAGGCCGGGCAGCTCCTTATTGATAATGGTGGCGTCGGAGCATTTTCCTGCCACCACGGAGACGGTCTGCACGGTGTCGGTATCCGCGATCCAGCCGGAGATACCCGCCAGCTCCTGCACCTCATAACCGCCCGGTTCCAGTTCATCGAACACGGCCACACCGCCGATTTTCGTCTGGGCGGTCTGGACCTCGCCGGTGGTGATATTCTTGATCTGTACGGTGACGCCGTTTAGCGTCTCGCCTGTATTGCTCAACTTCTGGACACGGATACTCCCATAGGGGGCGTTCCAGAAGGTCAAGGTGGCGGTCTTGTCATACTCTACATCCGCGTGCTGGGTGCGGACATCGGGCAGCAGGTGATATAACGGCGGAATTTCCTCCGTCACGGTATAGTGGCCCTCCAGCGTCAGGGGGATGGTCACGGTTCCGTCCACCAGGGTGGAAAAGGAGCCGACTTTGCGGCCCTCCGGGTCATACACGGAGAAAACCGCCCCCTCCAGCGGGATTTCCGTGCCCTCCTCCAGCTTTACGATTTTTAAGGCGGTTTCATCGGGATCGTCCCCGCCGCCCGCAGGGTCGTTATAGCTGCTCACCGCAGCCAGCTCCATGTGCCTGTAATTGTCTAAATCACAGATATAATTCTGCAAATTGCCGTACTTGTCCTTTTCAGCGCACACGGCGTACATGGCGGCGTACTGGGCTACATTCGCTTCAAAGGAGAGCTGGACGGTTCCACTCTGGCCCTCGATGCTGTCTGCGGGGTACAGCACCTTGAACTTGGCTCCATAGCCGTCCCCGGTCCACTCGGCGGAAACCTTGGTGATGTCGTTGTTGTTCTCGTCTACCAGGCGCGTTCCGGCGGGAACCTCGGAGGGGTTAGAGAACGCAACGGAAATATCATAGTCATATACCCAGGTCTCGCTCCACAGGGTAAAGACCTGTTGCTTATACTCTACGCCGTTGATGGTGACGGGATAGGCCACGGACTTGTCCGGGGTAGCGGTCATCTTGGGGGACAGCATATAGTTATAGGTGGTGCCCCACTTGTAGATGTCCTTGGCGGCGGCTAAAATCTTCTGGCCCCGTTCCAGCTCCAACCCCGTAAGGCCGGGGGCCACCTTGAGATTGTTGATGTTCCAGTTGGGCAAGAGATAGCACCACAGGGCCATCTTGGTGGCGTAGTAGGCTTGATACTTGTTGTCCAGCTTCAGCTCGCCCAGGGAGCGGTGGGGGTAGCCGTTGGAGATGATACCCACCACCTTGGGGTCGCTGGACCGCTCGTTGGCGATGTATTGGATGCTCTCGCCCTTGGCCACGGTCTGCGGGACGCCCACCGTGTTGGGATTGACGCAGTATGCGGGCACCTCCTTCAATGTCCCGTTTGCGTCTGTGTACTCAAAATAGGTATAGATCTGCGTCCTGACGGTGCCATTGATGGACAAGTACGACAGCTCGTAACCGCCGTTGTAGATGCCTACCTCACCCAGCGCCGCTTCCTCGCTGTCTGCGGCAAAGGCGGCAGTAGGCAGTAAGGCGAAAACAGAAAGCAAAATTAAAAGCAGGGAAATCAATCGTTTTTTCATGGATGCCTCCTTAAAAATGGGCAGAAGGAGGCCCTGCACTCCGGCAAATCACCTCCCTCTGCGTCCAAAATCAATGAAAAATCTACAAAAAAATAAATCGCACCATGCGATTTATTTTTCCATGGCCCGAACCATCCAGCGGTATTCACTCTGGCCCCGGACACAGGTATAAAGGGTCAAACAGTTCTCGCCGGCGGCCTCCGTGCCGCTGGCGTCCGTCTCAGAGACCTTGGACACGGAGACAACTTCATAGGTGCGCGTCCCCAGCTTGGTGGTCCAGGTGATGGTATCTCCCACTGTCAAGGTGTGGAGTTGGCCGAAGTAGGCGTTGACACCCCGGTTGTGGGCCGCGATACACACATTTCCGTCCCAAAGGCTGGTGTCGGTGAAATGGCCCGCGCCCTTGGCAAGGGTCTTGCTGTCCGCCCCCTGGTAGACCTTCACGGAGAGATCCAGGGTGGGGATTTTGAGCGTGCCCAGATGCCCGGCGCTGTAATAGAGGTCATCGGTGACACTGGTATAGGCCGTATTCGTCCAGGAAACGCCGCTATCCACGGTGGGGTAGGTGACACTTCCGGTAGAAGTGACCAGACCGCCGCCGTTGAGTGCGCCGGGGACCAGATTGGGGGTCAGGGCCTCGCCGCTGCCGGGGAGGTAACTGGTGGGCGTACCGAAGCCAGGCGGGATCAGGGCGGTGTTTTTGCTCCTGTCCACATTGACCGCCTCCTGCTCATAGATGGTTTCGTCGCTGGTGGGCCTGCCAAACAGATAATCGTCCGGGGCGTCCACGGTGTACTCCAATGCGCGGGCCGGGGTAACGGCCAGGGCCGCCAGCAGGGCGGTGGCGGCGAATACCGTTTTCCATCTCATACGCCGTACCTCCGTCCTCTCCATTTCTTCACGGCAAACCAACCGCCCAGAGCCAGCAGACCAACGCCGCCCACGCATCCGAGTGCCAGGGGCCAGCGGACTGTCCCGGCCTCGCCGCTCTCCTCCGTCTGGGGCTGCTCTGCCTTGGCCGAGGCCTCCATGCTTCCGAAGATGGCAGTGTAGGTCACTACCTTGCAGTCCGTCCGGGCTACCTCGCCGGCATAGCTGGCGGTGACGGTGTACCCGGTGGCATACTGGGTGCTGCTGGTGCCGCCGTAGGTAGCGGTGGCGGTGTACCGGGTGATGGTGGCTCCCGCCTCCATCTGCTCGGTGCCCTCCCATTGGACATCCGCCAGGGTCAAGGTCTTGCCCCCATCCTCAATGGTCTTGGGGATCAGGGAGAGGTCGGCGTCGGACAGGTTGGGGTAGGTTCGTGTAGCGGAGAGGGTGCGGGTCTTGGTGGCATAGCCCGCCGCCTCCACGGTGACGCTGGTGTAGTCCAGAGCCAGGGTGCCCGTGTAGCCGTCCTCTGTGGCAATTTCCAGCTCCGGGTTCAGGCGCTTCAGCACCTCCTCCAGCTTCCCAGTGTCACTATCCAGGGTGACGGTCTCGGTGTGGGGCTGAGTATCCACGCCCACCTCGTCCTTCCGGGTCATATCCAGCAGGAAATAGAGCCGCCCGTCCCGCTCAAAGTCCCCGGTGGGGATGCCCGCCGGGTCATCGTTCAGCGAGAGCTGGTAGACCTTCTTGATACGGGGATTGTCCCCCTCCATATATTCCTGCACCTCAATGGGGTACTGCTCCTGCCCGACGGCCAGGGCCGGGACAGCGGCGGCACAGAGGGCAAGCGCCGCCAGACAGAATGAAATAAGTTTGTGCTTCATGGCTTCTTGGGGCCTCCTTCACATACAAAAATAAATCGCACCATGCGATACAAAAAGGGTTCCGGGAGACGCACCGGCTCCCAGCATAGCAAAAGCCGCCCACCGGGCGGCTTTTGGGGTGTGTTCCCCTTGATAACTGAAAACGCCGGGGAACAGCGCCGGTCAAGGCCCGCCCAGTCCGCAGACTGGGCGGCTCGCGGCGATTGCGCAAGCAATCGTCCGGCCTTGACGGGCGGTGGGTCGCGGCGTACTCTCCCCGCGAGGAAACACACCCGGTTATCTGCCGAATTGTCTCCGGCGGCCCATATCCCGCTGCCGGGGCTGGATGGCCTGCTCAACGCTGTCGCCCATATCCCGTGCTGTTTTCCTCAGCTCCTCCAGGGCGTCGCTCCGATTGGATACAGTGAAGTCTTGGTAATGCAGTTCAATACCTGCCGCGTTGGGTTCCTGGCAGGGAATACCGAAGCGGCGGCATACGAGATAGCCTATGGTCTCGGCGTCCATCCTGCAAGTAAGACGAGTAAAATACGGATTCCTGCCTCTGTCATGGAAGTGGGCATAGGCAAGCTCCGTGGACAGAGCTGCGAAAATTTCCGGCTCCGGGTAGGAGGTGTTGATGGCAAGCGCCATCTGGTCCGAGTCGTAATAGGCGGCGCTGGCCAGCTCCGTATCCTCGATGATTCCAACCGGAGTTGATTTCATCAGAGCGGCAAGCGCCGCTTCCATCCGTCCCTCGTTTTCCGTGATCCGAGGCGCTTCCTGCACAGGACGGCCGCTGGTCTGCGAAATATCGTAGTAATCCCCCAGAATGTAGCGGTACTTCTTATTCCGGGGCGGGACAAATACCTTTGCGCCGCGCTTCATTTCCTCGTCCAGCACCCTGCGCCCCTGTTCGTGCCAGTAATTCAAGCTGCCGATCCGGGTAGCACCGTCCAACTGATACATCGTCAACACCACATTCCCGGCGCTGCATTGAATGTTATCCGCCTGCAAGCGCAGATAGCTCATGTACTGCTCTGGGTTGGATGTAACCTCTTTTAGGCCGGTATCCCTCATTTCGGACAAGTTGCCGCGATCCGCCTCCATGGCCTCCCGCCATGCCTTGCTTTCCTCCGCCCTTTTGCGGATAAGGGCGCTTACATCTGCCATAGAAAATTCCTCCTTTTATCGTTCCTGCTCATGGGTGCGCTCCTGGCCTCTGTGAACACTCCGGGACGCCGCCTTCAGCATTTCCAAATGTGCTTTTACAGAGGGCTTTTCACTGCCGTCAATATCCCTCGTCTGGGAGGGCGTCGAGCCACTCCCGCGCTCTCTGGAGCTGTTCTCTTGTGGAGCGCGGGCGCTCGCTTTTTTTGATGCCGGGTCCTCCTGCGTCTGCTCCGGCAAGGGGTAGCCCAGGGCTTGAAAGGCCGCGTTGATCTTGGCGGTATAGCTCTCGCTGGACACCACATCCACCCATTCGGTCTCTTTCCCCCTGGGCTGGGCGAAAAAGTACAGGATGCCGTATTCATTTGCCGCCTGCCGGAAGGCGTCCATATCCCCGCGACGCAGGGGCATGACCACCGGGGGCGTGGGGTCCCGTGCCAATCGTTTGGAATTGGTCTCACCCTCTATCTTGTAGTCGCCCCGCCGGATCGCCAGCAGCAGAGCGGCCACATTTTTAAGGCCCGATGCCATCAGCTTCACCGATGTCTCCGTGACCTGCAAGCCCTCTCGGACCAACACATCCGCGGCCTCGCCGCTTACATCCATCTGTCGTTCCTCCTCTCATGGTGTTCTGATTGTTTCGATTGCTCCCTCTGCGCCCTGCGGGCCTCTGCCACTTGATATTGAACAGCGGGGATTGTGGCCTCGATCTGGCCGCAGAGCTTCCACTTGCGGCGGAGCTGCCGCAAGTCCTGGTTGATGGCTCCAATCTCCACCGATACCTCATAGCCCTGCCTCTGACGCTGGTACAACTCCTTTCGCCGCTCTACCAGGGCGTCCATCTCCGCCTGCAAAGCCCCGGCCAGCATAGAGAGCTGGTCCCCGGTGTCAATGCGGTATTCCCGCAGGAAACGGACCTGCCGCTGATACTGCCGGAGCTTGGTCACTTCTTTTCGGGTGGAGAACGGCAAGGGCCGCTGACGCTGTTTCGCTCTGGGGCCGTTCAGCAGATACAAGTAGTAGAGGTACAGGGCGCGGAAGCCGTGGGCCTTCTGCCGGGACGGCCTGGGGATGGCCCCGCTCCGGACGGTATAGCGTTTTGGGGTGCGGGGGATGGCCGGTTGACAGGGCGGCGGTGCGGACGGCACCTCCCGGCTCCCGGCCAGGCGGACCTTGATGCCCTCCTCCGAATATGCCTGTCCCAGGCGGTACAGGCGGATAAAGCGGTCCCCGCCTGGGGGCTTGGCAGAAATATATTTGCGGCCATCCCGCACCTCATAGCCCTGTTGGCGGAGCTTGGACAGGAAGGCTTTGTAGGTGTAGGACTGAGCGATGGCGGCGTCGATGTCCGCCCGGACGATACCGTACATGGTAGGCTCGCTCTTTTGCTCCGCGGACCATTGGGCGTAGTGCCTGCCCCTGCCCTCCGGCTCGATGACAGACAGGTCCCGTTCCCGGCTGACCTCGTTGGAAATTCCCCGGATGTCCCCAAAGTACGCTTTGAAGTCGCTGCGATAGCGCCGCCCATCCATAAAGGACACGGAATTGAATACGATGTGACAATGTAGGTGGTCTCGGTCCGTATGGGTGGCGACCACCGCCTCAAAACGGTCTCCCAGCAGGCGGCGGGCAAACTCCACCCCGGCGGCATGGGCCTCCTGGGGCGTCACCTCGCCGGGGGCGTAGGAGTGGACGATATGATACCCCTGGACGCCGCCTCTCTTGTCCCACCGCCGCTTGGTCTCCCGCATCTCCCGCCAGGCCCGCTCCGGGGCGCAGTTGACGCCTGTGACCAGCGTTCCCGCCTTGCTCTCCTCCGCAATATATCCCAGGGCGGCGGACAGGCCGGTTTTTTCCTCGTTCAGCACATAGTCCACACAATGGTCCAGACGGTTATGAATGGTGATAATCTTGTCATAGGCCATTTACAGCGTCTCCTTGACCAGACGCCACGCCTGTTCCGCCAGGGAGGAGGCTCTGAGGATGTCCGCCTCGGAGATACTTTTCTGGGCGTTGGCCCAGTGGGCGATCTGATTGATATTCACACCAATACCGTGCAGCTCCCGCAGCAGGGCGGGGTATGCGTCGGGCGGCCTGGGCCGGAGCTGTACCCCGGCCACCAGATTGCGGATGAAGGGGTCTGTGCCCATCCCGGCCTCTCTGGCCTGTTCCTTCAAGTGCTGGTACTCCTCGTCGTTCATCCATACGCTGATATGGTGCGGTCTTGTCCGCATGGCAGCACTCCTTTCTGATAGCTGATTAAAATAAATCGCACGGTGCGATTTATTTCCGCCATCTGGGGTTCCAAGGGGCTGTGCCCCTGGCAAGGGTCGTTTGGGCTACCAAATGACATACTTGCTATGCCAGCACCGCCCATGGCGGTGCTGGGCGCATACGGGGGCTTGTTCATCGGTCAGAGCGCCCGGAGAATTTACTGCGGCTCTTTTTATACTTGCCTGCCTGTATTCGATGTTCCGCCATAAGGGCACGGGTCAGCTCGGCCTCGCTTTCCGGCTCATAGCGTACCGTGCGGATGCCGCCGTGTCCGGGAAGAAGGGTGGCGATAGACTTGCGGTATTCCGTGTAAGGGATGGTAACGGTATGGCCGCTTTCATATTGGAGCGTGACGGCCGCAGCCGGGATCGCCTGGGCCTGTACCCGGCGTACCTGCTCGGCATAGTTCAGCTCATATACAGCGCCCATGACTTTCCCATCCTCTATCCCGGTGATTGTAATACGATAGGCTTTTATGTGTTCCGGTTCCTCCGCATAGTAGGTCCAGATGGAGTGTGCGCCACTCCCACGCAGGAATACCTCGCGCTCCTTGACACACCATGTCCCTGCGGGACGGCTCATCCAGTAAAACACACGGTTCGCCATATCTGAAGCCTGGGCCGCCTGTGTCAGCGTGCGGCGGTCATAGTCAAAATCTGATTGATAATGCTGGGTATTCTGGCGAACCACCTGCTCTAAAAAATTCAAGACATCTACTTTGGACACAGGCATTTTACTTGTCATAGTCCGGTGAGAGGTACTTTTCCTCAAACTCGCTGGGGGTGAGCCGTTCCGCCTCCTCGTCCAGGATGAAGTCTCCGGGCCGGATGTCCCGCTGGCCGCTCTCCATCCGGTCTACCGGGATGGGGGTCAAGACGGAGCCGTAAAAGCCGGTGTCCGCCCGCTCCATGAGGCGGAAGGGGGTATCCGGGTCATCCTGCCGGGCCTGTATCTCATACAGGTACAAGCCGGGGTAGACGCTCTCCCGGTCCACCTTATAGGGGGTGAACAGGGCTGGGATGGTGAAAATCTCCACCTCTTCCATGACCGTCACAATGCCGTTGATTTCTTCCATCGTCGATCACTCCTTTACCGTTCTTGTTCATAGGTGGACTTTTGCTTGGGCTGGAGCTTGCGGGGGTCTGTGCCATCCTTGGGCCGGAGGGCCTGGATATAGCTGGCGGCCCGGATGGCGTTGAAATTGAGCTGGCGCTGCCATGCCTGGTTACGCCGTGACCAATGGAAACCCCGGTGGCTCAACTCCCGGCGCAGCTCCTCCGGGGGAATTTCATCAAAAATAATTTGCAGACGGTTTTCCTCCTGGTTGGGGACTACCGTGCCACCCTCAAAGTCCCAGCCTCGATACCCGGCCTCTTGGGCGCGTTCCAACTGCTGGATGCGGCTCTCGATCCGTTTGATATTTTGATTGTTGTTAGATAGGGCATAGGAAGGAAAGGGCGCGGTCTCCCAGGAATAGGCGCTCTTCATGCTCTCGTCCAGCTCGGCGGCCAACTCCTCCGACACCCCCTCGCACCCCTGGCAGGTCTTATATTTGCGGTAATAGGCATTTACTTTTTTCATAAATATCTGCTTGGATTTCAGTCCCTCCAACCGCGCCTTGAGCTTATCCAGAGCGTCCGGGTCATCGGAAGAAATGGCGGTGTTGTTCTCTGCGGCCTCCGCCTTGTGTTCGTAGTAGTCCGCCTTTTCCGATGCGGCCACGGACTGCCCCATTTTCTGATCCACCCGCTCCAGCAGACGCCGGTGGCCTCTGGCGGAATGGTGGTCTGTAAGAATAGATTGGCCCGGCGGAATGTCGGACAGCATATCCGATGATTGCTGATAGAGCTGGTGGCTCTCCTGTCTGGCCTGTTCGGCCTTTTCCCGGTAGTAGTCGATCCGGGCCTGTTTGCGTTCCTCGTAGTCGTTCAAATAACTCCTCCTTTTAAAAATGAACATGAAAAAGCGCCCTCCGGGGCGCTCTGTACCATATCAAAGCAGCTAATACCATAGAGAAAAACGCGATTAACGCTCCGGAGACTTGGACGGCTTTGCGGGACCGTCCGGGCGGTCCCGGGGTTTGGGCGGCACCTTCATCGTGATGCAGTCATTCCCCTTTACCGTAAGCAGGATTTCCGCCTTCTGGAATTTCTGCTTATAAAATTCCGTCTGCTCCGGGGTCAGGGAACAAAAGTCATCGTCACCCAGACCGCAGACAAAGAAGGTGCCGAACACGCCGCCATAACCACCCTCCATGCTACGGTTAAAGGGCAGGCCCAGCAAAATCCCTTCTTCGTTGCACACCACAGCCACACGCTCTTCGTAGGGGTAAATCGCCTGGATCAAGCCGCCCACGGTAGCCTGCATTTCATTCAGTCCGTTGATTTCCTTTTCGTAAGGGGCATGATCCGGCTCTACTACAACGACTTTCAAAAAATTCCTCCTTTTCTGAATTTGCGGCTATCACCGCTCCTGCCCCTTGGGCTTCTTAAAAATATCATTCTTGGCGGCTTGCCGATCATCCATCTTTTTGCAGCGGTCCAACTTGTCGTAGATGTCCTCCTCGATCTCCCTGGGGGTCATAGTCACATCCGGGTAATAGCGCCGCAGACGGTCTCCGGTCAGAATGACCTTGACATTCTCCGGCCGCTCCTGGGCGCCCTTGAAAATATCGCTTTTCTCAGCGGGAGAATTGGCCTCCCTGCCTTGCGTCTTATCATCACCAGCGGGCGGTGTTTCAGCAGGGGCGGAGGGTACGGCAGGAGCCGCAGGGACAGCGGTTTTGGAGGACTGATTGGGGGTAGTCGGAGAAACAGGCGGTGCGGCGGGAGTGGCGATTGTGGCGTTGCCTGATTGGACAGTCGGGGTCTTGGGGGCGATGTCCTTATCGTCCAGAATGTCGCGCATGGCCTGTTCTGTCAGCTTACCCGCCTTTTCCACCTTCTTCATCCGCTCCACCCGGACTGTGCTGACCTTATAGCCCAGGTCGGACAGGTGCATGACCAAATCCTGGTTCTTGGGCTTTAAGAACGAAATGGAGTGGGCGATGGACAGCTCCAGCCTGCCTTCGTCATAGCGCCCGCAAACCTCCTTGGTGGCCTCCGACAGGCGGATGATACGGTCCAGCTTACTCACCGGCATACCCATCTCCCGCGCCAGGGCCTCGTTGGTGTTCAGCAGAGGGACGCTGGGATCGTTTTTCCTGCGGCGGCCCGCCTTACGCTTCATACCGTCCGCTTTCATACGGAGCGCACGGGACAGGTCATAGGTGCTGATCTTATCCCGGTGCAGGTTGCTGTCCGCCACCATGATTTTAGCGTCGTCATCGTCGATCTGCTGGATGATAGTGGGGATGGGGTAATTCAGCTCCGAGCCAATCAGATGGCGGCGCTGGCCGGACAGAATTTCCAGGCCGCCGTCCGCCATAGGCCGGGCCAGCACTGGGTCCTTGATGCCGGACAGCTCGATTGCCTTATACAGCTCCTTAAAATTATCGCTGTCCCGGTCTACGGAAAAGGTGTTGAATTTGGACTTTTTCAGATAGCCGGAGTGCAGGGAGATAAAGTAGGAGTCCCCCTCCTTGGGAATGGGAAGATCCTTCAGCGCCTTTTCGTCCGGGGGAGCAAGGCGGGCGTCAAAAAGCTGAGTGATGGCCGTCCCGGTGGGACCGGCAGCGGCGGGGCCGGAGGGAGCGGCGGCACTTTCCTTTGCCGTTTTGGAATCTGCCTGCTTGAGAGTGGTGGGAGCCGCAGGAGCCGAAGTCTCTGCTTTCTTCCCATCGGCGGCCTTGGTGTCCGCCCGCTTAGGGGTAGCGGTAGCCGCAGGGGGCGGGACTTCCGCCTTCTTCCCATCAGCGGCCTTGGAATCTGCTTGCTTGGGAGCGGCGGTAGTTGCCAGGGCCTCCGCCTTCTTCTCGTCGGAGGTCTTAGTCTCCCCCTGCTTGGGAGCGGCGGTAGCTACGGTAGCCGGAACCTCTGCCTTTTTTCCATCGGTAGCCTTGGTATCCGCCTGCTTGGGGGTAGCAGTAGCCGCAGGGGCTGGGGTTTCCGCTTTCTTTCCATCAGCGGCCTTGGTGTCCGCCCGCTTGGGAGCGACGGTAGCCGCCGAGGCCGGGGTCTCTGCCTTCTTCCCATCAGCGGTCTTGGTATCCGCCTGCTTGGGAGCGACGGTAGCCGCCGAGGCCGGGGTCTCTGCCTTCTTCCCATCAGCGGTCTTGGCGTCTGCCTGCTTGGGAGCGTTGGTAGCCGCAGGGGCTGGGGTCTCCACTTTCTTTCCATCGACGGTCTTGGTGTCCGCTTGCTTGGGAGCGGTGGTAGCCATTGGGGCAGGGGGAGACAGGAGCTTGCCAGGAATAGGGGCGTCCGGTTGGTTCTTCTGGAGCTGGTGATAGGCCAGGGCCTCCTGCATGGTCATCTCGTAGACATACGCCGGGATGTCCTGCTGCTTTGCCAGTTCGCTGGCCCTGCGGCGGCGATACCCGGCCAGCAACTGATATTCGCCATCCTCCCGCTGACGGAGGATAACCGGCTCTGTCACGCCGACGGCCTGGATACTGTTCACCAGCCCGCCATAGGTGCGGTCCGGCGGCTTGGAAATGAATGTGCCGGGAAGATCGTGGATTTTTGCCAAGGGAATACGCTGGGGCTTAGGCTTTTCTGCGGCTTTGCCGGGAGTAGTGCTGGGGTCGTTTGCCATATACATTCCTCCGTTTTCTTGATATTGCTAAAAATAAATCGCACGGTGCGATTTATTTTCAACCAAAGGCATACCGCCGGAATTAAATCGCACCGTGCGATTTAATTCTCCGGTCCGAAGTCATGGCGGACCGCGGCGGAATAGTAAGGGCCTATCGTCACAGGCGCGTTATACAGCGCCGTTAACAGATAGGCCCGGATGTTATGAATTTTGGCGGTCGTGCTTTTGAGGGAGTCCAAAATGTACTCAATATGCGAGCTGTCCAACTGCTGGAAGCGTTCTTTCACTGCCGCTGTGGGCAGAGTTTCCCCGCCGATTCGGATCGTCTGGCCTGTGCTGGTCATTACATCTACCAGAAGCTCCAGCAGGCTCTCCACATCGTCGTAGGGATGGTTGCGTTTCAGCGTGGCATAGTCGATTTGCTCTCTCACTTCTTCTCTCCGCTCGTATCGATCCATCATCGCGTCCAGCGGGACCGCCGGGGGATAGATGGATGGATCAGTATGAATAAAATCAGTTTGATTTTGATTAGTTTGATTACATTCCGCTTTTTCGGGGTCATCACATCGACTTTTTCGACTTCCCGGCGTGGAAAAAATCGTAGTGCGGCGTTCCGAATATTCGATGCCCATCATGGGTGGCGCTGGAGGTGTGGGCGGCGTTTGCCCCTCCGGGGGCATGGCCTGGGTGGTAAAACGCTTGACATATATCTTGGTCGGCTTGCCCTGGCCCTGCTTCACACGCTCAATGAGGCCGACGCCCTTGATGCTGTCCAGCTCGGCCAGCGTTTTCATCGCTTTATCGTTCCCACAGTTCAAGTCTTGGCGAACCTCTTCCACGGTGTAGTAGATATAAACACGGCCCTGCTCGTCATACCAACCGTTATATTCGGACAGGCCCATGCGGTCCAACAGCAGACCGTACAGCAGCTTGGCGTCGTTGGACAGACACTTGAAGCGGGGGCTGGTGAACAGCAGGTAGGGGATCTGAAAGAAGGTATATTGAGACGCCTCTTCTCCGATGAAGTAGCCAAATTCCTGTTGCTTTTGCATGGTCGGTTCTCCTTTCCGAGCATAGAAAAAGCACAACTCGTCGAGTTGTGCTTTTTCCTGCAATATAATTGGCTTGTCCTAAAATATTTGACAAAATATGTAGGATGTGCTATATGCAGATATTGCTTCAAAGCCTTGATTTTCAAGGGGTTCCAGCTTGTGTGCTAACAGTCTCCACTCATAGGTCATGAGGAGGACCGCGTCCACGGCGGCGGCCACGGCGGGGTAGCTGTGGCCCTCGTACAAAAGGCCCCGCTGGGACGCGGAGGTCTTGGGGGCCAGGGCCGCCCAGAGGAAGCGGCCGTATGGGCGCAGGAGACGCCGGAGGCGGGCGAGGAGGGCCGCGTAGGCCTCCGCCAGGGCGCCGGGGAGGTACTCGAAGTCCACGTCCAGCCCGGCGTAGCCCTTGCGGAGGAGGGTCTGGAGGACCTGGGAGAGCAGCTGCTCCTGGACGGCGCTGTCCGTCAGCACCAGCTCCGCCCGCCGGGTGTCGAACTGGCCGGATTCCGTCAGGGTGGACAGGTGCATCACCGGAAGCGTGCCCCGGGCGCGGGCGGCGGAGAGCATGGCGTCGTCCTCCAGGGGCAGCAGGCCGCCGCCGGCGGTGATGCCGTAGGTGAAGGGGGCCATGTAGGTGAGATAGGGGAGCTGGGCGGCCAGCAGGTCCTCGCTGATATAGGGGTAGGCGTAGCCGTTGAAGGCGGCGGCGCCCAGTTTTTCCTCAAAATACGAGATCACCAGGGGCTGGCCGGGGGTCAGCCGCTCGCCGCCGCCCAGGGACCAGTTGTTCCGCCACAGCTGGCGGACCGTGACGCCGTAGGCGGCGGCAATGGAGGTCAGGGTCTCGCCGCCGGCTACGGCGTGGACCTGCCGGGGAAAGCGGATGACCAGCGTCTGGCCCACCGCCAGGGCGCCGTTTGGGGGGACGGCGTTGTCCGCGGCCAGCCGGGCCGGGTCCACCCCGTAGTGGGCCGCGATGGAGCCGACGCTCTCGCCGGCCCGGACGACATGGATCGTCATGAAGCATCACCTCTTTTGAAAACCTTATGCCGCCGGTTGGGGCGGTATGCGTCCGCCTGTAAAATTTGCTTGCCTTTTGCCGCGCCATGGGATACCATGAGGGACAGAGGAAAAATTGGGAGCCGCCATGCGAAACGGGCATGGCGGGACAGGGGGCGCGGGATGAATATCCGAAAGTACGAGGCGTTCGTACGGGCCGTGGAGCTGGGGAGCCTCTCCAGGGCGGCGGAGGAGTTGGGGTACACCCAGTCCGGCATCAGCCACATGATGCAGTCGCTGGAGGAAGAGGTGGGCTTTTCCCTGCTGGCGCGGACCCCCTCCGGCATCCAGCCCAACAGCGAGGGGCAGATGCTGCTGCCGGTGATCCGCCAGCTGCTGAACACCAGCGAGGCGCTGGAGCAGTATATCGCCAAGATCAAGGGCGCCGACACCGGGCGCATCCGCATCGCCGCCTATCCCAGCGTGGCCACCTACTGGCTGCCGGAGATCCTGCGGGACTTCCAGAAGGACTATCCCCATGTGGAGATCCAGATCATCGAGATGGGCTCCGGCGCCATCGAGGAGATCATGGAGAACCGGCAGGCGGAGCTGTGCATCTACGCCGGGGGCGAGGGGAAGAACTTCGAGTGGGTGCCCCTGTGCCGGGACCGGATGCTGGCCCTGGTGCCGCCGGGGCACCGGCTGGCGGCGCGGGCGTCCGTGGCGCTGGGAGACCTGGCGGCGGAGGAGTTCATCATGCCCATGCCGGACTACGACGGCGAGGTGCGGTTCATTTTGGACAAACTGGAGCGCTGGCCCCACATCCTGTTCTCCGCTTGCAGCGACTACGCCATCATCAACATGGTGACGGAGGGGCTGGGGGTGTCCATCCTGCCGGAGCTGCTGCTGCAAAACTACGGCCACCACGCCGTGGCCCTGCCCATGGACCCGCCCCAGGAGCGGACGCTGGGCATGGGCGTGCCCCAGGTCAGGACGGCGTCTCCCGTGACGCGGAATTTCATGCGGTACGTGCGGCGGTATGTGGAGCGGCGGTCCGGGGCGGTTCTGGATGGGCCTCCGGCGGAATAGAATGGCGCAGGTCCCGGCGGGGACATACACAGGAACTATGACGAAAATCGAGCAGGAGGCCGGGGACGGCTTCCTGCTCGCGGTTTGTTCAGGATATTTTATGGGGAGGCGCGGAATGGAGGCATTGGGGACGGTGGTCCTGATCACCGCGGCGGCGGGGATCGGGGGAACGGGGCTGGGCGGCGGACTGGGGTGTCTGTTCCGCCGGGATTCCAGCCGGACGGTGAGCCTGCTGCTGAGCTTCGCGGCGGGGGTCATGGTGGCCGTGGTGTGCTTTGACCTGCTGGAGGAGGCCGCCGGACAGGGGAGTCTGGCGCGGGTGGCGGCGGGGGTCCTGGCGGGCCACGGCGTCACGGCGGGGCTGCATCTGCTGCTGGAGCGGGGGCGGCGCTGGCGGCGGAGCGGCCTCTTTCTGGCGGGCGTGGTGATGGCGGCGGCCATCGCCTTGCACAATGTGCCGGAGGGGATGGTCATCGGGGCGTCCTTCGCCGGACGGGACGCCGGGAGCGGCTGGACCATGGCGGCGGTCATCGGGCTGCACAACATCCCGGAGGGAATGGCGGTGAGCGTGCCGCTGGCGGCGGGCGGAGAGCGGCGGAGCAGGGCCGCCGGGACGGCGGCGCTGACCGGGGCGCCCACCGTGCTGGGGGCGGTGGCGGGCTTTTGCCTGGGGACCATGGGGCCGGCGGCGTTGGCGGCGGCGCTGAGCTTCGCGTCAGGGGCCATGCTGTATGTGGTGTTCGGGGAGCTGCTGCCGGAGGCGGAGGCGCTGTGGCGGAGCAGGCTGCCGGCGCTGGCGGCGGTGGCGGGCGTGGTCGTGGGGATGTGGATTACGCGGGGGTGAAGGGGGTGGACAGGCGGGCGGCTGATAGCCGCCCCTACAGGAAAACTGTGTGCTTTTTTGAATGAATTCGCTGTTTTTGGTACGAAAAAAACCGCCTCGCGTAAGCGAAGCGGTTTTCTCATTATGTTGGCATTACCTATCTTCCCGGCAAGTCACC
>CABSFC010000041.1 GCA_902476875.1 uncultured Oscillibacter sp.
GGGCGGGGGCCGCGGCCTCCTCGATCAGATCGCCGTCCACCAGCCCTAAAATACGGAACAGCCGTTCGCCTTTCACAGGGCCACCCCCTCCTTTTCCAGATATGCCCGCAGGCTGTTTCGCGTGCGGAACAGGGAGGATTTTACCTTGCCCTGTCCGCAGCCCAGCCTCGCGGCGATGTCCGCCACGCCCTCGCCGTACCAGTACCGCCGCAGGAAGATGATCCGGCTCTCCGCCGGGAGCCTCCGCAGAAACGCGCTGATCAGGCCCGCGATCTCCCGGTCCTCCAGCAGCCGCTCCGTGCCGTGGGGCGCGGGGACGCAGCCGTCCAGCTCCCCCAGCAGAAGCTCCGTCTCGGCTCCGCCCCGCTTCTGGGCCCGGGCCTGCTTCCAGCGGTCCAGGGACAGGTTCCGGGCAATGCGGCCCAGCCACGCCTGAAAAGCGTTGGGCCTGGCGGGCGGGATGGCGTTCCAGGTTTTGAGGTAGGTGTCGTTGACACACTCCTCCGCGTCGCCGTGGCTGCGCAGGATGTTCCAGGCAATGCCCCACAGGAATCCGCCGTACTTGCCCGCCGTCTCCGCGACGGCCCGCTGGTCCCGGTCCCAGTACAGGCCGATGATCTCGCTGTCCTCCATGGGCTGTCCGCCTCCTTTTCATATGCTTTTAATCAGTAAGACGAAAAAAACGGAGCAGCCGTTTCACGTCACATGAAAATTTCCGGGGGAAATTCCCCCGGAAATCATGGTATCAGGCTTTTATCCGTCCAACAATCCCCGGCTGACCAGGAACTCCCAGGCCACGTCGTCCACGGCGCGGCCCAAAACGTCCACCTGATAGGTCATCTCCACCATGTCGTCGTTGGCGATCCGGCCCGCCAGCAGGTTCAGGACCTCCTCCAGCTCAGGGGCGGTCTCGGCGAACTTCTCAAAGGTGTCCTCCCGGACCAGAAGGACGCCGTTGTAATCGGGGAAGAAGCTCCGGTCGTCCTCCAGCACCTTCAGTCCCGCCTTGCGGTTCAGGCCGTCGGTGGCGTAGACCTCGGTGACGTCGAAGCTGCCCTTTTCCGCGGCGGCGTACTTCAAACTGACGTCCACGGACATGACATCCTTGAAATCCAGGCCGTAGAACGCGGTGAAGGGGCCAAACTTCATGCTGCCCTCCTGCGTGAAGAACTCGTGTTCCGCGCCGAAGACCAGCTGGTCCGCCACGGGGATCAGGTCGCTGACGGTCTCCAGGCCGTATTGGTCCGCCACGGTCTGGGGCACCGCGATGGCGTAGGTGTTGTCAAAGCCCAGCTTTTCCAGCAGGCGGAGGCCGTACCGCTCCCCGGCCACCTGATTGGCGTAGTCGTAGATGGAGACGCCCTCCGGCACGTCGGCGGTGTCCAGCTGCAAAAACGTGGTCAGCAGGGTGCCGTCATAGGAGATCATCAAATCGCAGGTGTGGCCGTCCCCGATGAGGGACTTGAAGTTGTTCACCTGGGACATCTGGTCCTGGATGGTGACGGTGAGGTCCGTCCGGTCCTCCACCAGCATCTTCACCATGTGGTGCATGATCTGGGTCTCGGAGTAATCCCCGTCGTAGAGCAGCAGCTCGCTGTCCCCACCGCCCCGGCCCAAGCCGTAGGGCAGCAGCAGGACGAAAGCCAGCAGCATGGCCGCCACGGGGACCCACATACGTTTGGAGCCGCCCCGGGAGGCGCGCATCTGCTTTTCAAAGCGGCCCATCAGCAGGTCCAGGACGATGGCGATGACCATCAACGCCCCGGTGCCGGAGAGGATCAGGGACATGTCCTGGATGCGGATGCCCCGGTTGATGATGCCGCCAAGGCCCCCGCCGCCCACATAGGCCGCGAAGACGGCGGTGCCGATGGCGTTGACCACGGCGATGCGGATGCCGGTGAACACGGTGGGGAAGGCCAGGGGAAACTCCACCATCAGCGTCCGGTAGGGCTTGCTCATGCCCATGCCCCGGGCCGCCTCCTTGACGCCGGGGTCCACCTCCTGGAGGCCCAGGCAGGTGTTCCGCACGATGGGGAGGAGGGAGTACAGGGTGATGCCGGTGATGACGGTCGGCTTTCCCGGGCCGATGAATACCATGATGATGCCCAGCAGCGCCAGGGAGGGGATGGTCTGCAAAATGTCCACCACCCGCAAAATGACGGCCCGGGCCCTGGGATAGACGTAGGCCAGGATGCCCAGCGGCAGTCCGATGGCGATGGACAAAACGCTTGCCGCCAGCACGATGAACAGGTGCTCCCAAACCAGTGACCAGGTCATTTGCCCACCCCCTTCCGCAGGCCCCGGGGCGTGACCTTCTTCTGCAGAACGTCGATGACCGCTCCGATGGCGATGGCGAGAACGGCCGCCGGGATGGCCCCCAGCAGAATCAGGGTGTTATTGTTGGAGGAGGTGCCCTGATAGATGAAGTCGCCCAGGCCCCCCAGGCCGATCATGGCGGCCAGCACCGCCCAGGAGACGGTGTAGATGGCGGCCATCCGCAGCCCCGCGATGATGGTGGGCATGGCCAGGGGCAGCTCCACCCTGACCAGCGTCTGGAAGGGGGACATGCCGCAGCCCCTGGCGGCCTCGATATATTTGCCCTCCACCTCCAGAATACCGGTGTAGGTGTTTTTCAGCACCGGGAACATAGCGTAGACGGACAGGGCGGTGATGACGGTGGCGGGCACCATGCCCAGCCACAGAAACAGCACGCCGATGAACACCAGGCCGGGGATGGTCTGGAAGATGGAGACAATGGGCAGAATGACGCCGGACCACTTCGGCACCCGGGACAGCAGGATGCCCAGCACCAGACCCAGGGCAAAGCCGATGACCACGGAGACCAGCACGTACCCCGTGTGGACGGCGATGGCCTTTCCCAGCATGGCGCCGTAAGTATCAAACAGCGCCCTCATGATCCGGCCCCCCACAGGTTTTCCGCCACGGACCGGGCCACGCTGGTCTTGGTGACGATGCCCGCGATGGTGTCGTCCTCATTCAGGACCACCACGTAGCCCGCGCCGGAGTCCAGCAGGTAGTCGAAGCTCTCCCTGGCCTCGTCGCCCACCCGGACGGTCCGGGCGGTCTTGCGGACCATGGGCTCGATGCTGGCCAGCTCCCGGCCCCAGCGGCGGATGTCCCCGATGGAGATGGTGCCGGCGTACCGGCCGTCCCCGTCGGTGACCAGCAGGGAGTCCACGCTGCTGCGGGCCATGCGCTCGGCGCACTCCAGCACGCCCCGGTCCTTCTTGACGGTGACGATATTCTTCCGCATGAAGTGCTCCACCGTGGAGGGGGCGGGGGCGTCCGGCGCGTGCTTGCCCAGAAAGTCCCGCACCAGGTCGTTGGCGGGGTGCTCCAGCATCTCCTCCGGCGAGGCTATCTGAACGATCTCGCCGCCGGACATGAAGATGATGATATCCGCCAGCTTCAGCGCCTCGTTCATGTCGTGGCTGACGAACACAATGGTCTTGTTCAGCTTCTGTTGGATGTTCTTCACTTCGTCCTGAAGGGTCTCCCGGGTCATGGGGTCCAGGGCGCTGAAGGGCTCATCCATCAGTACGATGGGGGGCGAGGCAGCCAGCGCCCGCAGCACGCCGATGCGCTGCTGCTGGCCGCCGGACAGCTCCGAGGGGTACTTGTCCGCGTACTGCTCCATGCCGACCAGCTTCAACAGCTCCCGGACGATCCCGTCGCACCGGCTCTTGTCGTACTTCAAGAGCTTCGGCACCACGCAGATGTTCTGCGCCACCGTCATGTTGGGGAACAGGCCGATCTGCTGGATGACATAGCCGATGTGCCGCCGCAGCTCCACCTTGTCGGAGGAGCGGATATCGTGCCCGTCGATGGAGATGGTGCCGGCATCGATGTCGATCAGGCGGTTGATGGTCTTCAGGGTGGTGGTCTTGCCGCAGCCGGAGGGGCCGATCAGGACCACGAACTGCCCGTCGGGAATGGTGAAGCTCAGATCTTTGAGGATGGGGGTCCTGCCGTAGCTCTTTGAGACGTGTTCAAATTGGATCATGATACCTCCTTTGATGTGTCCGGACGATGGGCGGTGCCGCCCGCAAAAGCGAAAAATCACGGTTTGGCGCGCCGGACGGATTCCGGCGCGCCAGGTCCGGAGCGGTGGAGTTGCGCCCGCTCCGCATACGATCCCCGTCATTTGTCATCTGATAATATTATTATACACTGACAACTTATAAAAGTAAATAAAGATGTCAGTTAAAATTCTGTAAACAAATTGAAAAAATATCAAAATTGGAAGAAAACACGGCTTTATGACATAAAAAATGTACTAAGCCGTGAAACGGCCGGGGGGGACCGTCTCGATTTTCTTTCCCGATGTGCCATTGGGCGAGGCGTGTGGTATAATGGTCCAAAATCCTGAACCAAAGGGGGGCGGAGCCGTGGAGGCGTGCGAGGAGTGCGTGGAGGTGCGGACGGCGCTGGCGGAGGAGTTTCGGGGCCTGCAGGGGCTGTTCGCGGCGCTGGGGGACGAGACCCGGCAGCGGATCTTTCTGGCGCTGCTGGAGAGCGAGCGGATGGGCCTGCGGGTGGGAGAACTGGCGGCGCGGACCCACCTCAGCCGCCCGGCGGTGAGCCATCACCTGCGCATCCTGCGGGAGGCGGAGGCCATCCGCGTCCACCGGGAGGGGACCCGGAACTACTACTACCCCAACGCGGACACGGAGCAGTGGAAGCTGCTGCGTGCCCTGGCGGGCCATATCTGCGCGGCGGTGAGCTGTGCCGCCGACGCGGGCTATCCACATTTAGAGGAGGAATAACGGTTATGGAACTGATGGAAGCTATCAAAAGCCGCCACTCCGTGCGGCAGTACACGGACCGGCCCATCCCGGCGGAGGTCCTGGCGGAGCTGGAGGCGGAGACCGCCGCCTGCAACCGGGAGGGCGGTCTGCACATCCAGCTGGTGGCCGGCGAGCCGGACGCTTTTCAGGGCGTCCTGGCCCACTACGGCAAATTCCGGGGCGTCCGCAATTACTGGGCGCTGATCGGGCCCAAGGGGCCGGAGCTGGACGAAACGCTGGGCTACTACGGTCAGCGGCTGGTGCTGAAGGCCACACAGTTGGGGCTGGACACCTGCTGGGTGGCGCTGACCTTCCGCCGGGGCAAGTGCCGCTGTGACATCGCCCCCGGTGAAAAGCTGGTCTGCGTCGTCGCCCTGGGATACGGCGAGACCCACGGCGTCCCCCACAAGAGCAAGCCTCTGACAGACGTGTGCAAAACGGCGGGGGAGATGCCCGCCTGGTTCCGCGCCGGCGCGGAGGCGGCCCTGCTGGCCCCCACCGCCACCAACCAGCAGAAGTTCCTGCTGACGCTGGACGGCGGCAAAGTGAAAGCGGAGTCCACCGGCGGATTTTACGCGAAAGTGGATTTGGGCATCGTGAAATACCACTTCGAGATCGGGGCCGGCACAGACCATTTTACCTGGAAAACGTGAGGAAAAAACGCAAAAAGACAGCGGGAGCGTAACAAAGCAGGGACTGACGATCCGTCAGTCCCTGCTTTGTTCATCAGGTAAAGGAAATTTGCAAAGTATCCGCCAGCTTCCGCGGATAGCGCGGGCGGAGCGCCCGCGGGCTCTCTTTTCCGTAATAGACGGGGAGCCGTCGGCTTGGAGATAAGAGCCGTCCGGCTGAAGGTCCCCTCCGAACATCCGGAGCCTGCGGGCCTCCTCATAGGCGGCACGGTAATAGGCGCGGAACCGCTCCGCCTCGGTCTCCGGATCGCCGCGTCTGCCGTGGATCATGGCCTCCTCCAATAAAATCAAATGGCGGAAGTCGTCAAAGGCGGGGGAGCGCCTTCGCCTTCCAAGAATATCGTCCCGGCAGAGTCTGCCGGACCGGCTGCCTGTTGATATGAGGTATCAGCCCTCGAAGTGCTCCACGATGTCCACCAGCTCGGCGCCGATGCGCTTCTGGGCCTCTTTCGTGCCCGCGCCCACATGGGGCATGCAGGATACCGCCGGATGGGCGGCCAGCTCCCAGTTGGGGTCCTTCTCGCTGAGCCACACGTCCAGGCCCGCGGCCTTCACCTTGCCGGAGTTCAATGCCTCCAGCAGCGCTGCCTCGTCCACGTTGCTGCCCCGGGACACGTTGACGATCACCACGCCGTCCTTCATCTTCGCGATGCTCTCCGCGTCCACCAGGGCCTTGTCGCCGCCGGGGGCGCAGAGGACGATGATGTCGGACTGGGCCAGCAACTCGTCCATGGAGACGAACTTCATGGTCTCGCACTCGCAGCCCTCGGGCTTGTTGCGGTGGACCACGGACAGCACCTTCATGCCCAGGGCCTGGCCCTTGGCGCCCACCAGCTGGCCGATACGGCCGTAGCCGATGACGCCCATGGTCTTGCCCATCAGCTCAAAGCCCTTGGAGTAGGCTTTCTTCTCCCACTTCTTCTCCCGCATGGTGTGCCCGGCGATGGAGATGTTCCGGGCGCAGGAGAACAGCAGGGCGATGGCCAGCTCCGCCACGGCGTTGGAGGAGGCACGGGGGGTGTTCTTCACGGTGATGCCCGCCGCCTCGGCGTACTTCACGGCGATGTTGTCCACGCCCACGCCGGCCCGGATGATGAGCTTCAGGCGGCTGCCCCTGGCGGCGTCGATCTGGGGCTCCTTGATCTTGGTGGCAGAGCGGATGATAACCGCGTCGAAGTCCCGCAGGGCGGCGCCCAGGGCGTCGGGTTCGTAGAACTGCTCCACGACCTCGTAGCCGTCCCTGCGCAGATGCTTGATGGCGCCCGCGTCCATACCGTCGGTGACTAAAACTCTAAAAGACATATTTCATTCCCCTTTTCTTCATTTCCGGCACACCCCAGGGGTGCCAACTGTCGGAAAATCCCTACGCCCATTGGGGGACAGGCGCTTGGCAAAAGCCAGGGGGAAAATCAAATTATTTTCGCCGCGACATGTGCGTGGCGAAAATACCTTGACGCAGCCTCGGCCCAAAGGAAGGGGCCTCGGCAGACCCGGCGGTTTGATGCCGGGCCAGCCGCCTTGGGCGGCGTTCACCAGTGACATCGGTCACTGGTGGGGGGAATCTAAAGGGGGGACGAAGTCCCCTCTTTATTGATGCTCCGCCTCGTACTTCTTCAAAAACTCCACCAGGGCCTCCACACCCTCCTTGGGCATGGCGTTGTAGATGGACGCCCGCAGGCCGCCCACGCTCTTGTGGCCCTTCAGGTTGTCGAAGCCCGCGGCCTTGGAGGCGGCCACCACGTCGGCGTCCTGCTCCTTGGAGGGAGTCACGAAGGGCACGTTCATCAACGAGCGGTCCTCCTTGCGGACGGCACCGGTGAACAGCTTGCTGCTGTCCAGGAAGTCGTACAGGATGGCGGCCTTCTCCTCGTTGCGCTTCGCCATGGCCTCCAGGCCGCCGTTGTCCAGCAGGTACTTGAACACCTTGCCGCAGCAGTAGATGGCCCAGCAGTTGGGGGTGTTGTACAGGGAATCCGCGTCGGCGTGGGTCTTGTAGCTCAGATACACCGGGGTCCTGGGGTCCAGGTCCTCCCGCAGCAGATCCTCCCGGATGATGACCACGGCCATGCCGGCGGGGCCCACGTTCTTCTGCACGCCCGCCCAGATCAGGCCGTACTTGCTGACGTCGCAGGGGCGGGAGAGGAACATGGAGGACTGGTCGGAGACCAGCACCTTGCCCTTCGTGTTGGGCAGGTTGAAATAGGTGGTGCCGTTGATGGTCTCGTTCTCGCAGATATAGACGTAGTCCGCGTCATCGGGGATGTCCAGATCAGAACAGTCGGGGATGTAGGAGAAATTCTTGTCCTTGGAAGAGGCGACGATCTTCACCTCGCCGTACTTCTTGGCCTCGGCGATGGCCTTCTTGCTCCAGGCGCCGGTCTCCACATAGCAGGCCACGCCGTTTTTCATCAGGTTGATGGGCACCATGGCGAACTGGACGGTGCCGCCGCCCTGGACGAACAGGACCTTGTAGTTGTCGGGGATGCCCATCAGCTTGCGAAGGTCACTCTCGGCCTCGTCCCGGATCTGCTGGAACACCTTGGAGCGGTGGCTCATCTCCATGACGCACATGCCGCTGCCGCGGTAGTTCATCATCTCGGCTGCGATCTCCTCCAGGACGGGCTCCGGCATCATGGCGGGGCCGGCGGAAAAGTTATAAGTACGGCCGTATTTCATCGTTCATTCCTCCATCTTTTTTTGATGTAAGCGGCGGACAAGAGCCCTCCGCGCGGGAAAAGGGCGACCTTTCCATCTTACTCTTATTTAAGTATACGACAGGAAAAGGTGAGAATCAACCGATTATTCAAATTTTTCAGTCCGGCTAAAAAAATATTTGGTTTTTGTGCAAATTAACCAGCTACGAAAACGATTACTGTCAGAATTTAGGGAGTATTGTCCGAAGGAGGGGAGAATCGTTTTGTGAAATGTGTTGAATTTTTACGAAATCTTTACTATAATGAACTTGACAACGGCGGGGGGTGCCCCGGGTTAGGAGAGAGCTTATGAGACCGGACGGAACGCGGGTCAAGGGGTTGACACCGATTGTGCAGGCCCTGCCCTACATCATGCCAAAGCGATTCGACGCCCAGAACTGGGCCAGCGACTATGTGGACGAGGACATCGTCAAGGCGTTCATCCGCCAGAAGCGGCGGGAGGGCCGCCATGTGACCCATATGAGCGTGCTGGTGGCCGCCTACTACAAGGCGGCGCTGGAGAATCCCAAGGTGAACTACTTCATCATGAACCGCAAGGTGTACAAGCGGAACCACTTCTGCTTCAGCTTCGTCATCCTGAAAAAGCGGGCCGACGGCACGCCGGACGAGACCAGCCTGAAGGTCTTCCTGGAGCCGGAGGACGATGTGTTCACCATCAGCCGGAAGATCAAGGAGCTCGTGGACCAGAACCAGGACGCCGTCCACAACAACAATGCGGACAAATTCGTCAACGTGGCATTCGCCGTCCCGGGCCTCGCCCGGTTCGTGTTCTGGCTGGCCTACCATCTGGACCTCCACGGCCTGCTGCCCAGGAAGGTCATCGACCTGAGCCCCTTCCACACCAGCCTGTTCATCACGAATCTGGCGTCCATCAACACCAGCTACATTTTCCACCACTGCTATGAGTTCGGCACCACCAGCGTGTTCGTCTGCATGGGCAAGCCCGTGCCGGACCCCATGGCCCCCGCCGGCAGCCGGAAAAAGCGGATGCCCCTGGGCGTGGTCATGGACGAGCGCGTCGCCACCGGCATCGAGTACTCCCGGTTCTTCGCCGCTTTCGAGCGGTATCTGAAAACGCCGGAGCTGCTGGAGAGCCGCCTGGACGGAAAGGCCGCCATGGCATAAGGGGGCCGCGGAGTGAAGTACGGAAAAAAGTTTTGGGTCTGGCTCCGCCATACCACTATTTACGCCCAGACCACGGCGAAGTGGCTGTTTCTGGCGGTGGTCATCGGCCTGCTCTGCGGCGCCGTCGGCACGGCGTTCCACATGGGCGTGCATTACGCCACGGAGCTGCGGGGCCGCTGGCCCTGGCTGCTGTGGTGTCTGCCTCTGGCGGGCCTTGTGATCGTGGCCATCTATAAAGTGACGAGGACCGAGGGGCAGGGGACCAACGCCGTCATCGACGAGGTGCACCTGGGGAAGGGGCTTCCGGTCCTGCTGCTGCCCGCCATCTTCCTGAGCACGGTGCTGACCCATCTGTGCGGCGGCTCCGCCGGACGGGAGGGCGCGGCCCTGCAGATGGGCGGCACCATCGGTTTCCACACCGGGCGGCTGTTCCGGCTGGACGACAAGGACCTGCGGGTGGCGACCCTGGCGGGCATGGCGGCCTTTTTCTCCGCCCTATTCGGCACGCCGCTGGCGGCGGCCATTTTCTCCATCGTGGTCGTCAGCATCGGCGTGATGTACCACGCCGCCATGTTCCCCTGTCTGACCGCCGCGCTGACGGCCTACGCGGTCTCCCTGGCCCTGGGGGTGGAGCCCACCCGCTTCGCCGTGGAGATGCCGGCGCTGAGCGTCCACATGATGCTGCGGATGGCGGTGCTGGCGGCGCTGTGCGCCCTGGTGTCGGTGCTGTTCTGCGCGGTCATGCACTTTTTTGAGCATCAGATGGCCCACCGTCTGAAGAACCCCTGGCTCCGGGCGGTGGTGGGCGGCCTTGCCGTCATCGCGCTGACATACCTCTGCGGCACCACGGATTACAACGGCGCCGGCATGGAGGTGGTCACCGCCGCCGTGGAGCGGGGGACCGCCCATCCGGCGGCTTTCCTGCTGAAGCTGCTCTTCACCGCCATCACCCTGGCCGCCGGGTTCAAGGGCGGCGAGGTGGTGCCCTCCTTCTTCGTGGGGGCTACCTTCGGCTGTGTGGCGGGGCCGCTGCTGGGTATCCCGCCGGGAGCCGCGGCGGCGGTGGGGCTGATAGCCGTGTTCTGCGGCGCCACCAACTGCCCCCTGGCCTCCACGCTGCTGTCCATCGAGCTGTTCGGCGACGGGGGATTGCTGTATTTCGCCCTGGCCTGCGTGGTCAGCTACATGCTCTCCGGCTACAGCGGGCTGTACTCCAGCCAGACCATCCTGTACTCCAAGCTGAAAGCGCAGTACATCAACGTCCACACCAACGCCCACCACGCGGGCGAGCACAGCGAGACGCTGCGCTCATAACTGCATAGAGTACGGCCTCCCGTGGCATACTGGATACAAAATGCCACGGGAGGTCTTTTATGGAAACACTGATCCAAATCGGCATGACGGTCCTGACCACACTGCTGTCCATCGCGGTGCTGTTCCTGCTGGAGAAGCTGATGGGGAGCAAGCAGGTGTCCCAGATGACCATGTTCGACTACGCCATCGGCATCACCATCGGGTCCATCGCGGCGGAGCTGGCCACGGAGCTGGAGGCGCCCGCCAGGCCCCTGACGGCGCTGATCGTCTATGGCATCGCCGCCGTGGGCATCTCCATTCTCACCAGTAAGTCCCTGAAAGCCCGCGCGGTGGTGACAGGCAAGCCCCTGGTGCTGCTGGAGGACGGCGTCATCTACCGGGAGAACCTGAAAAAGGCCCGGCTGGACCTCAGCGAGTTTCTGACCTACTGCCGTATCGGCGGCTGGTTCGACCTGAACCAGCTGCAGTCGGCGGTGCTGGAGCACAACGGCGCGGTCAGCTTCCTGCCCAGGGAAAAGGACCGTCCCGCCACGCCCACGGACCTGGATCTGAACCCCAAACAGTCCCAGGTGCAGACGCCCTTTGTCATGGACGGCAAGCTGCTCGCGGACAACGTCCGCCAGGCGGGGAAGGAAGAGGCGTGGGTCCACCGCAGCCTGCTGCGCCAGGGCTACCGGGACGAGGGGGAGGTGCTGCTGGCGCTGTGGGACGGCGGCGAGAAGCTGACGGTATTCCCCATGAAGCCGCCCCAAAAGAGCTGATCCCCGCCCGCACCCCCTCTGTATCGCCCGCGTAAGCTGGCGGGGGGTGATAGGATGCGGAACTGCGACTGCGATCCGCTGGCCCTGACCACCGCCGTCAACACCCTGGCGGTGTCCATCGCGGCCCGGCTGAACGACAGCGACCTGACCCTGCTGGGAGCGCTTCTGACCCAACTGGGTGACACGCTGGAGACCATCGCCGCCCAGCGGGAGCGCTGTGCCCCGGGGGGATAGCGGAGTATCCGAAAAAAACAGCCGCCCGCGGGGGCGGCTGTTTCGCGCGGCGCTTTGGGCCGGTGGAAAAACCTTGGATTTTCCACAAAAAACCGTTGCAATCCGGAACGCGGATGGGTATACTGATTCTGTGGAAAAGCAAGGAAAAATCGGGGGAGGCCCCGGGGTCTCCCCATTCCCGAAGCCACGGCTTCGGGAATGAAAGGTTTTGAAAAAAGCAAGGAGGATGAAAAACCATGAGAAAAAACAGGTTTCTGGCGGCTTTGCTCGCGCTGGTGATGGCGATGAGCCTGCTGCCGACGGCGGCGTTTGCCGACGAGACGCTGGGTGATACGCCTCCGGCACAGGAGGAGACGGTCGTCCAACAGGAGGACGGGACGCTCGTCCCGCAGGAGACCGGGACGCTCGTCCCGCAGGAGACCGGGACGCTCGTCCCGCAGGAGGACGGGACGCTCGTCCCGCAGGAGACCGGGACGCTCGTCCCGCAGGAGACCGGGACGCTCGTCCCGCAGGAGACCGAGACGATCGTTCCGCAGGATAATGATATCGTTCTGCTGGCGGACGGAGGAAGTGTCGCGAAAGTCGGAAACACGGAGTATGCGACATTGCAGGCCGCCGCTGCAAATGCAACGGCTGGTGATACGATCACGCTGATCGACAATATCTCCAATCCCATTCCCATTGATAATGCAGATCATGCGGCGATCACGATTTCGCTGCCCGCCGGCGTCACGCTGGACGGCGACGGCCACACGATCAGTGGCGATGTCAGCATTAATGTAAATGCCGCCGGCGGCACTATCCAGAACGTGAAGTTCGTGGATATCCATAACTCCGCCATTCCAAAAGATGACGATAGCAGTAAGTATGGGTTTGTCAACAAGGTCGGCACGCTGACCGCTATTTATGGCAGAGGGCTTTCCGGAAAGATGACAGTCACTAACTGCACTTTCGACGGCTTCGATTGGGAAGCCATCCAAATCACTCCTGTTGCCGGGGCTGAGATCGTGATCACGGATAACACGTTTACTGCCAAGAACACCCAGCCGGTCCGGAACATCCATGTTGAGTCATCATCTACAAATGTGGATTTTTCAGCGACCATTACCAGGAACAAGTTTTATAACGGCTCCGTTTTGAAAGAAACCGCGCTTGAGGTCTATTGTGCGAAATCCCCAGACAAGCTCAAATTATCTGGCAACTATATTGATAATCCCATTGGAGTCTGCGTTATTACTGGCTCCAGTTGGTATAACTATAATCCCGATTTAGCAATTCCCTTTGCAAACGCGGATTTTACGGAAGAAATTTACCCTGCTGTAAAGAGCGGTTCAGGAAACTATTTCTATTACCTGACCATCGAGCAGGCAATCAATGAGGGCGTTACCTCCATTAAACTTGCGAAGAACGTGAATGAGAATATTACGATTCCGTCTGGCAAGACGATTACGCTGGATGACGGCGGCTATACGCTGGATGGCACGATCACCAATAACGGCACCTTGAAAATCGCCAGCGGCGGCCCGTACGAGTTAAGTAAGATCAGCAACAATGGGACTGTTACCATCTCCGGCGGCACATTTACCACCGAGCCGCCAGCGGCCTGGATCGCCGACGGCTATATGGTCCAGCCGGAGGAGGACACGGGAAATTATAAAGTGGTGCTGATGGACGACACAGCGGCCCAGGCGGCTGGCTATGTGGCGCGCTATGCGTTGGCTACAGCTACATATAGGCAGTATTACAAGACCCTAGCAGCTGGTTTTGCGGAAACGAGTACTTTATATTTGCTTGCAAATGTGAAAGAAAACGCTGAGCGGAGTGGTGATATCACTTTACACTGCGCAGGGTATACGTTTACCGGAAGCCTTGACAGCGGCAGCAAAACACTTAAAATTTATGATGGCACAGCGGTCTTGGACAATATCATCTGCGGAGCGTTTTATGCCGGTTATAGCGGCGGGGCAGCGGATGTTACTGTAAAAGACGGAAACGCGGCGGCAAATATGGCGATCACCGTTAACAAAAACTCCAAGCTGACGATTGAGGGCGGCACCTATTCCGGGAAGATCAGTCTCAAGGACGCAACCAGCTCTCTGACCATCAACGGCGGCTACTTCACCGATGACCCCAGCAAGTACCTGGGCGCGGGCAAGACCGCTGTGTCCGGCAGCTATTCCGTGAACGGAAAGACCTACCAGTACTATGTCACTGACGCTACCGTTGCGGACGTTGAGATGGCCGTCGCGGAGGGCGAGACCGGTGTGGGCGACACTACGCCCGATGTCGCGAACAATGAAAACGGCGTTACGGCCGAAACCTTGAAGGAAGACGCCGCCAAGATCAAGGCCACAAACGGCCTGATTGAGCAGGCCACCGAAAAACTCAGCACCTTGACCGCCGAAACCACCAAGGAGCAGGCGGTTGAGGAGCTGGGCGATAAATATAATGATGAGACCAACACCATCACCATCGTTGCGGAGCCCTATTTGGCGGTCGAAGTGAAGTCCTATGAGGAAACGACAGTTGATGAAACGACCACAAATAAGGCCCTGACCGTGGGAATCACCGCCATGTACAACATCAAGGCCACCACCGGCGACCCCACCAAGAGCGAGGGTGAAGATGGCGCGATGACGGAGGACAATACCGTCCTTCTGGAAACCAAGGAAATGTCGGTTTCCGACCCTGTCACCCTGTCCATTCCGCTGCCCGCTGGCTTTGTGTCTGATGCCAGTGATCAGGTTTATGTCCAGCACAAGGGCTATGAATATGACACGACCATCAGCGGCGATGCTACCAATGGCTTTACTGCTACCTTTACCAACCCCCACGGCTTCAGTGACTTCGTGCTGACCACGACCTCCACCGCTGTGGCTCAGATCGGCGAAACCAAGTACACTTCTCTCCAGTCCGCGGTCGACGCCGTGGAAGACGACGGCACCATTGACGTCCTGACGGCCGAGCAGTCCGCTCAGGTTAACGCTCCCAAGAGCTTCACGCTGATTGGAGACGGTGCCAATACCGCATCCATTACCGCCGCGTCTGGTTATGACCTGGTGAAGAGCGGTGACAACACCTATACGGTCACCGCCAAGCAGCCCGTTACCCCCGTCACCCCCGTCACCCCCAGCAACCCCGGTTCCTCCGGCTCCTCCGGCGGCTCTTCCGGCAGCGCCTCCTCCGGCTACCCTGTCAGCGTCTCCAGCACCAAGAACGGCACGGTGACCGCCAGCCCCAGGAGCGCCAACAAGGGCGCCACCGTGACCCTCACCGTGAAGCCCGGCAGCGGCTATGAGCTGGACAGCCTGACCGTCACCGACAAGAACGGCGACACCGTGAAGCTGACCCGCAAGAGCGACACCAAGTACACCTTCACCATGCCCGCCTCCAAGGTCACCGTTGAGGCCGCTTTCGCCAAGACCGAGGAGACCCCGGAGCGCCGCTTCACCGACGTGCCCGGCGGCTACTGGGCCGAGACCGAGATCAACTGGGCCGCCGAAAACGGCTATATCAACGGCAACACGGCCACGACCTACAACCCCGAGGCCCCCGTGACCCGCCAGCAGCTGTGGACGATCCTGGCCCGCCTGTCCGGCCAGCGCCCCGCCGACTTCGTGGAGGCCAGGGCCTGGGCCGTGGAGAACGGCGTCTCCGACGGCACCAATCCCGGCGTTTCCGTCTCCCGCCAGCAGCTGGTGACCATCCTGCACCGCTGGGCGCGGAAGATGGGCTACAGCGTCAGCGGCGCCGCCGACCTGACGGCTTATCCCGACCACGCCAGCGTGGCCTCCTACGCCGAGGTCCCCATGAGCTGGTCCGTGGCAAACGGCATTGTGGGCGGCACGGCCCAGGGCACCCTGAACCCCGCCGGCGCCACCACCCGCGCACAGTTCGCGGTCATCCTGTACCGCTTCTGGGCCAATATCGCGTAACACCGCAACGGGGCCCCCGGCCAGACCGGGGGCCCTTTTACGCGCCGCCGGGGAAAAGCGCCCTTGACAGCGGCGGCGGGATTCCATAAAATAGAACAGAAATTTGTGTGAAGAGGAGAGACCCAGCGTGATCAAACGTTCAGCCGGCATCTTGCTGCCGATCTTTTCCCTGCCCTCCCCCTACGGCATTGGCTCCCTGGGCGCCGGGGCCCGGGCGTTCGCGGACTTCCTCCACGACGCGGGCCAGTCCTGGTGGCAGATCCTGCCCGTGGGGCCCACCGGGGCGGGGAATTCGCCCTATACCAGCGCGTCCACCTTCGCGGGCAACCCGCTCTTTCTCGACCTGGAGGCCCTGGCGGAGGACGGCCTGCTGGACCGGGCCGACCTGGCCGCCGCCCGCCTCCCCGCCGCGGACAAGATCGATTACGACGCTGTCTACGCGGTCCGGGAGCCCCTGCTGCGCAAGGCGTTTTCCCGGCTCAGCGGCGAAAAGGCCCAGGCGGTGCGGACCTTTGCCGACAACACCCCCTGGCTGAAGGAGTACGCCCTGTTCCGGGCAGCCAAGACTCGTTTCCAGGGCCGGGCCTGGTACGACTGGCCCGACGAGGCCCTGCGCCGCCACGAGAGCGCCGCCGTGGAGCGCTGGCGGGTGGAGCTGGCGGAGGACGTGGCTTTCCACGAGACCGTGCAGTACTGGTTCTTCACCCAGTGGGAGGCGCTGAAGAAGTACGTCAACGCCCTGGACATCAAGATCATCGGCGACCTGCCCATCTATGTCTCTCTGGACTCCTCCGACGTGTGGGCTGAGCGGCGGGAATTCCTGCTGGACAGCCAGGGGCGGCCCAGCAAGGTGGCGGGCGTGCCGCCGGACTACTTCTCCGAGGACGGCCAGCTGTGGGGCAACCCGCTGTACGACTGGAAGACCATGAAGCAAAACGGCTTCGGCTGGTGGATCCGCCGGGTGGAGGGCGCGTCCAAGCTGTTTGACGCCATCCGCATCGACCACTTCCGGGGGCTGGAGAGCTACTGGGCCGTCCCGGCGGAGTCCGAGACCGCCAAGACCGGCCAGTGGGAGAAGGGGCCGGGCATGGACCTGCTGCGGGTGCTGACCAGCTGGTTCCCCCAGATCACCTACATCGCGGAGGATTTGGGGCTGCTGACCGACGCGGTCCACGACCTGCGGAACGAGTCGGGCCTGCCGGGCATGAAGGTGCTGGAGTTCGCGTTCTCCGGGCCGGACAACGCATATCTGCCCCACAACCACCAGAAAAACTGCATCTGCTACACCGGCACCCACGACAACGACACCGCCGTGGGCTGGTATGCCCACGCCGGGAAAGAGGAGCGGGCCTTTGTGGAGCGGTACCTGGGCGTCTCCGGCGCGGAGGACGTCCGGCGGGCCCTGCTGCGCTGCGGCCAGGGCAGTGTGGCGCGGCTGTTCGTGGCCCAGATGCAGGACTATCTGGGCCTGGGCAGCGAGGGGCGCATCAACGTCCCTGGCGTGGCGGACGGCAACTGGCAGTGGAGACTGCTGCCGGGGCAGACCGCCAAGGCGCTGGCAAAGGAGATCCGGGAGCTGACGCACACGTTTGGAAGGTGCTGAGAACACATGAAAAACCGCCTCGGAAGAGGCGGTTTTTTCGGGAATATAAATTGACGTTATTTTGTAGATATGGTATAATGCAGCCGTTCGCGGGAAGAAAGCTCTGACCGCCGGACGCCACAATTCATTCTGCCGTTCTGATGGCGAGGGAGGACCCGAGCCAGAAGCTGGAAGAGACCGGCGCAGAGAAGACCTGCGTCCTGGAACGCTGTGCGCTCATCTCCTCCGCCGAACGGCGGGGGAGATGCTATTTTTTACGAAGAGGGGGGAAACTGGTATGGAGACCCGCGTGGCCGTGGTGGCCATCATCGTCCGGGAGGGCACCTCCGTGGCGGCCCTGAACGACCTGCTGCACCAGTATGGGCGGCATATTATCGGCCGGATGGGCGTACCCTATCATGCCCGGGGCGTCAACATCATCAGCGTGGCCATGGACGCGCCCGCCGACGCGATTTCCGCCCTGTCAGGCAAGATCGGGCGGTTGCCGGGCATCACGGCCAAGACCGTGTACGCGCCGGAGGACGCTTTGGACAAGTAGAATTTTGGGGGCGTGATGTCCCGCAAATCGGATGAAAAGAGGAAACAACGATGAAACTGCTGAAAAAGAATCTGGCGCTGCTGCTGGCGCTGCTGTTGACGCTGTCCCTGGCCGGGTGCGGTCAGAAGACGGACGCCGCCGAAGAGCCTGACGCGCCGGAGGTGGAGGAACCCGCGGCGCCGGAGGAGACCTTTGATCCCGCGAGCTACGCCGTCGCGGCCCTGAAGGGCCCCACCGCCATGGGCCTGGTGAAGCTGATGCGGGACGCTGAAAACGGCGAGACCGGCGGGAACACCTACGAATTCACTCTGGCCGCCGCGGCCGACGAGGTGACGCCCGCCCTCATCAAGGGCGACCTGGACATGGCCTGCGTGCCCGCCAATTTGGCGGCGACGCTGTACCAGAAGACCGAGGGAGAGATCGTGACCCTGGCGGTGAACACCCTGGGCGTCATCTATATCGTGGAGAACGGCAACGCCGTGGCGTCCATGGCCGATCTGGCGGGCCAGACCCTCGTGGCCGCCGGCAAGGGCAGCACCCCGGAGTACGCCCTGCGGTACCTCCTCAGTGAGAACGGCGTGGACCCGGACAGCGACGTGACCATCGACTGGAAGAGCGAGCACAGCGAGTGCGTCTCCGCCCTGGCTACCGGCGCGGCCACCATTGCCCTGCTGCCCCAGCCCTTTGTCACCGTGGCCCAGGGCAAGATCGAGAGCCTGCGGGTGGCCCTGGACCTGACGGAGGAGTGGGACGCCCTGGACAACGGCAGCGGCCTGATCACAGGCGTCGTCGTGGCCCGGAAAGCCGTGGTGGAGGAGAACCCCGCCGCCGTGGACAGCTTCCTGGAGGACTACGCCGCCTCCGTGGCCTGGGTGAACGAAAACCCCGCCGACGCGGCGCGGCTGATCGTGGACTGCGGCATCCTGGAGAGCGCCACCATGGCGGAGAAAGCCCTGCCCTACTGCAACATCGTCTGCATCACCGGCGGCGAGATGCGGGAGAAGCTCTCCGGCTACCTCCAGGTGCTCTTTGACGCGGAGCCCGCCTCCGTGGGCGGCGCGCTGCCGGAGGATGATTTCTACTATGGAGCGTGAGGGGCTTCCCCTAAAGTCCTGACCGCAAACGGTGCCCTCTTCCGCCCGCGGGCGGAGGAGGGCGGCCCACATCCAGCCACAGACAGAAGGAGGGACGGCTGATGGAAAAGGGGGAAAACCGCATCCGCCCCTGGGCGGTGGCGGTGTGGCTGCTGGTATGGCAGGGGGGCAGCATGGCGCTGGCGGCGGCCTACCCCCACGGGCACCTGCTGCTGGCGTCCCCCGTGGACGCCCTGCTGCGCCTGGGGGAGCTGATCGGCACCGCCGCATTCTGGCGGGCGGTGGGGGGCTCCGCGCTGCGCATTTTCGGCGGCTTTCTGCTCTCCTGCCTGCTGGCGGTGGCGCTGGCGGCGCTGGCGGCCCGGTTCCGGCGCCTGCGGGAGCTGCTGGCGCCTCTGGTGGCGGCGGTGAAGGCCGTGCCGGTGGTGTCCTTCATCATTCTGGCCCTGGTGTGGCTGGACAGTGAGGACCTGCCGCTGTTCATCTCGGCGCTGATGGTGTTCCCGCCGGTGTACTTAAACGTCCTGACGGGCATCGCCGGCGCGGACAGGAAGCTTCTGGAGATGGCCCGGGTGTTCCGGGTGCCGTTTTCGCGGCAGCTGCGGAGCATCTGGCTGCCCCAGGTGCTGCCCTGCTTCCGCACGGCGGTCTCTCTGGGCCTGGGGCTTTGCTGGAAGGCGGGCGTGGCGGCGGAGGTCATCGGCCTGCCCGCCGGGACCATCGGCGAGCGGTTGTACACCGCCAAGGTGTACTTCATGACGCCGGACCTGTTCGCCTGGACCGCCGTTATCGTGGCGGTGTCCGTGGTGTTTGAAAAGGTGTTTCTGGGGCTGGTGGACGTGTTGGTGAGAAAGGCGGGGGGCTGATGGAGCTGCGTGTGGAAAACCTGTGCAAGAGCTACAACGGCGTGCCGGTGCTGCAAAACGTGTCCTTCACGGCGGGGAACGGCGTTACCTGCGTCATGGCCCCCTCCGGGGCGGGCAAGACCACGCTGCTGCGCATCCTGCTGGGCCTGGAGCGCCCCGACGGCGGCGCCGTGTCCGGAGCGGAGGGCTGCCGCTGGGCCGCTGTGTTCCAGGAGGACCGCCTGCTGGAGCACCTGGACGCCATGGACAACCTGCGCTTCGTCCTGGGGCGGGGACTGGATGTGCCAAAGGCCTCCGCCCTGTTGGAGGAGCTGGGTCTGGGGGATGTGGGGGAAAAGCCCGTCCGGGTGTTTTCCGGCGGCATGAAGCGCCGTCTGGCCCTGGCCCGGGCGCTGCTTGCGGCCTCCGACGCCCTGGCCCTGGACGAGCCCTTCGCCGGTCTGGACGGGGAGAACCGGGAGCGGGCCATCGCCTGCGTCCGCCGGGCCGGGGCGGAAAAGCCCGTTTTGTTGGTGACCCACGACGCGGGGGACGCCGTGGGCCTTGCTGCGAAAATTTTCCGGTTGTGAGCGGGGACCGGCTGTGGTATAGTAAATTGCATATTTTGCAAAAATATAACGGATTCTTCACTGGTATTCCACGGTGAGCCGTGATATAATCAACCGGATTGAGAAAGCCTCCGCCCTCTGGCGGGAATCACATACGGCCCGCCGGGGCCGGAAGGAGAACATACATGATCAAGATTACCACGGACAGCACCTGCGATCTGCCGGCCTGGCTGCTGGAAAAGCACAACATTTCCGTCATCCCCCTGGGCATCGTCAAGGGCGGCAGACTGTATCAGGACGGCGTCAACATCCGCACCACGGACATCGCCGCCCACGTGGACGCCGGCGGCGAGATCACCACCACCAACGCCGTCAACATCGCGGACTACGAGACGCTGTTCCGGGAGGAGATCCGCAAATATGACGCGGTCGTCCACATCAACATCGGCGTCGGCTTTTCCTGCTGCCACCAGAACGCGCGCCTGGCGGCGGAGGAGATCCCGGGCGTCTACGTGGTGGACTCCGGCAACCTCTCCGCGGGCCACGGCATGCTGGTGCTGGCCGCCGCCGAGGCCGCCGAAGCGGGCAAGTCCGTGGGCGAGATCCTGACGCTGCTGGAGGATCTGGTACCCCGGCTGGAGATGAGCTTTGTGCTGGACCGGCTGGACTATATGAAAAAGGGCGGCCGCTGCTCCGCCGTGACGGCGCTGGGGGCCAACCTGCTGAAGCTCCACCCCTGCATCGAGGTCATCGACGGCAAGATGACGGTGACGAAGAAGTACCGCGGCTCCATTGAGAAGGTGGTGGTGGACTACATCCGGGACCGGCTGACGGGCCGGACGGATATCGATACCCACCGGGCCATCCTGGTGGATACCTGCCCGGACGACGCCCTGGCGGGCCTGGTCCGGGACGCGGTGAAGAGCTGCTTCGAGGAGGTCGTGGAGACCAAGGCGGGCTGCACCATCTTCTGCCACAGCGGCAACAACACGCTGGGCATCGTGTTCCTGCGGAAATAAAGGATGAACGGGCGGCCGTCACCGATGTGACAGCCGCCCTTATTTGATCGCGGGCCGCTTTTGGGGAAACAGACGGCCGCCCGGACTATGTGCAAGGCCGCGCCTGCCG
>CABSFC010000042.1 GCA_902476875.1 uncultured Oscillibacter sp.
TGCAGGTGGCCGCGCCGCCGAAGGGCTCGATCTCCGTGGGGTGGTTGTGGGTCTCGTTCTTGAACATCAGCAGCCAGTCCTGCTGCTCGCCGTCCACCGTGGCGGCGACGTGGATGGAGCAGGCGTTGATCTCCTCGCTCTGGTCCAGATTCCGGAGCAGGCCCCGCTTCTTCAGAACCTTGGCGCCGATGGTGCCGATGTCCATCAGGGTCTGGGGCCGGACCGCGGCCTTCTCAGGGCCGTAGACCTCCTCCCGGGCGGCGAGATAGCGCTCATAGGCGGCGCGGGTCTTCTCGTCCAGAATCTTCACGGAGTCGATGTGAGTGGAGAAGGTGGTGTGGCGGCAGTGGTCGGACCAGTAGGTGTCCACCACCCGGACCTCCGTGATGGTGGGGTCCCGGTGCTCGTCGTCCCGGAAATGGGCCTGGAGGAACTTCAGATCGTCCAGGTCCATGGCAAGGCCCAGCTTGTCCAGCAGCGCGGCCAGACCCGACTCATCCAGGGCGGTGAAACCGGTGATGGTCTCCACGGTGGTGGGGATGTCGTACTCCATTTTCAGGGTCTCGACGGTCTCCAGCCCCGCCTCCCGGGCCTCCACGGGGTTGATGACATAGCGCTTGATCTTGTCCACATCCGTGGGGGTCAGCTCGCCGGAGAGCAGATAGACCTTGGCGGTGCGGACGGCGGGGCGGTCGCCCTGGGTCATCAGCTGGATGCACTGGCCGGCGGAGTCCGCCCGCTGGTCGAACTGGCCGGGCAGGTACTCCACCGCAAAGGCGATAAAGTCCCCGGCGGGCAGGGCGGCGGTGGCGTCGTCCAGCTGGGGCTCGGAGAACACGGTCCGAACGGCCCGGTGGAAGGTGGCCTCGTCCAGGCCCTCCACGTCGTAGCGGTTGATGAGCCGCAGGCCCGTCAGGGCGGAGATGCCCAGCAGGGAGCGCAGCTCGTTCAGCAGGCCCGCGGCCTCCTGCCGCAGGGCGGGCTTTTTCTCTACATAGATGCGTCGTACCATTTACTGTCCCTCCATCGCGGCCAGCGCCCGGCGGCCGATGTCATGGCGCAGGTATTTGCCGTTAAAATCCACGGCCTCCGCGGCGGCGTAGGCGTCCGCCAGAGCCGCTTGCAGCGTGGGGGCCGTGGCGGTGACGCCCAGCACCCGGCCGCCGCTGGTGACGAGACGGCCCTCGCCGTCCAGCTTGTCGCCGGCGTGGTAGATCGTGACGTTGGCGGGCAGGCTCTCCGGGAAAGTCATGACCTTGCCCTTTTCGTAGTGGCTGGGATAGCCGCCGGAAGCCAGAATGACGCAGGCGGCGGCGCCGTCGTGCCATTCGACTTCCAGCTCGCCCAGGGTCTCGTTCTCCACGGCCTGCATAATGGTCAGCAGGTCGGTCTTCAGCAGGGGCAGGACCACCTGGGTCTCCGGGTCGCCGAAGCGGCAGTTGTACTCGATGACCTTGGGGCCGTTGGGGGTGATCATCAGTCCGAAGTACAGACAGCCCCTGAAGGGGCAGCCCTCCGCCCGCATGGCGGCCAGGGTGGGCAGGAAGATGGTGTCCATGCAGACCCTGGCGACCTCGGCGGTGTAGTAGGGATTGGGAGCCACTGTGCCCATGCCGCCGGTGTTGAGGCCGGTGTCGCCGTCCCCCGCCCGCTTGTGGTCCATGGAGGACACCATGGGCGCGATGGCGGCGCCGTCGGTAAAGGCCAGCACGCTGACCTCCGGGCCGGTCAGAAATTCCTCAATGACGATCTCGTTGCCGGAGTCGCCAAAGGCCTTGTCCTCCATGATGGTCCTGACAGCGGCCTCCGCCTCGGCGAGATCCTGGGGGATCAGCACGCCCTTGCCCAGGGCCAGGCCGTCGGCCTTGACGACGATGGGGAAGGAGACGGTTTTCAGGTATTCCAGCGCCGCCTTGGGGTCGTTGAAGACCGCATAGTCGGCGGTGGGGATGCCGTACTTTCTCATCAGGTTCTTGGAAAAGACCTTGCTGGCCTCGATGCGGGCGGCCTTGGCGTCCGGGCCGAAGCAGGGGATGCCCGCCTCGTGGAGCTTATCCACGCAGCCCAGGGCCAGGGGGTCGTCCGGCGCCACCACGGCGAAGTCGATGGCGTGGGACCTGGCAAAGTCCACGATGGCGGGGATGTCCTTGGCGCCGATTTCCGGGACGCAGACGGCGTCCTGGGCGATGCCGCCGTTGCCGGGGAGGGCGTAGACGGTCTCCACGGTGGGGTTTTCTTTCAGTTTCTTGATGATGGCGTGTTCGCGGCCGCCGCCGCCGACAACCAGAAGATTCATGAAGCTATCCTCCTGAAACGTCTTAATGATGGAAGAGTCTCATGCCGGTGAAACACATCGTAATGCCGTACTTGTTGGCGGTCTCGATGACGTGGTCGTCCCGGATGGAGCCGCCGGGCTCGGCGATGTACTGGACGCCGGACTTTCTGGCCCGCTCCACGTTGTCGCCGAAGGGGAAGAAAGCGTCGCTGCCAACGGTCACGCCGGACTGGGTGGCGATCCAGGCTTTCTTCTCCTCCGCCGTCAGCACCTCGGGCTTGACCTTGAAGGTGTTCTGCCACACGCCCTCGGCCAGCACGTCCTCGTACTCGTCGGAGGTGTAGATGTCGATGGCGTTGTCCCGGTCGGGGCGGCGGATATTGTCCAGAAACTGCAGCCCTAAGACCTTGGGGTGCTGCCGGAGGTACCAGTTGTCCGCTTTCTGGCCCGCCAGACGGGTGCAGTGGATGCGGCTCTGCTGGCCCGCGCCCACGCCGATGGCCTGGCCGTCCTTTACATAGCAGACGGAGTTGGACTGGGTGTATTTCAGGGTGATGAGGGCCGCGATCATGTCGAGCTTGGCGGCCTTGGGCAGGTCCTTATTTTCGGTGACGATGTTGCTCAGCAGTTCCTCGTCGATCTTGAACTCGTTCCGGCCCTGCTGGAAGGTGATGCCGAACACGTCCTTGTACTCCTGGGGAGCGGGAACATAGTCCGGGTCAATCTGGACCACGTTGTAGTTGCCCTTTTTCTTGGTTTTCAGAATGGCCAGCGCCTCGTCGGTGTAGCCGGGGGCGATGACGCCGTCGGACACCTCGGCTTTCAGATAATTGGCGGTGGCGGCGTCGCACACGTCGGACAGGGCCGCCCAGTCGCCGTAGGAGCACAGCCGGTCGGCGCCACGGGCCCGGATGTAGGCGCAGGCGATGGGGGAGAGCTCCGCGTCATCCTCTACAAAATAAATCTTCTTATCCACGGCGCTGAGGGGCAGGCCCACGGCGGCGCCGGCGGGGGAGACGTGCTTAAAGGACGCGGCGGAGGGCAGGCCGGTGGCGGCCTTCAGCTCCCGCGCCAGCTGCCAGGAGTTGAGGGCGTCCAGAAAGTTGATGTACCCGGGCTTGCCGTTCAGCACGGTGATGGGCAGGTCGCCGCCGTCCCGCATGAAGATGCGGGAGGGTTTTTGGTTGGGGTTGCAGCCGTATTTCAGTTCCAGTTCGTTCATAAAAACTCCCTTAATGTTCAGAAATTTGTTGACATAACATCTCTGCCGCCCGGGGCAGCAGGACCCATTCCGCCTGCTCCATCACCCGGCGCTGCAACGTCTCTGCCGTGTCCTCCGGCAGGATGTCCACGGCCTTTTGCAGCAGGATGCGGCCGCCGTCGGGAATCTCGTTCACCAGATGGACGGTGGCGCCGGTGACCTTCACGCCCCTGGCCAAAGCGGCCTCGTGGACTTTCAGGCCGTACATGCCCCTGCCGCAGAAGGAGGGGATGAGGGAGGGGTGGACGTTGAGGATGCGGTCCGGCCACTGCCGGACAAAGTCCTCGGACAGAATGGACAGGAAGCCCGCCAGGACGATGACATCCACACGGAACTCCGCCAGCTTTTCCGAGATGGCGGCCTCAAAGGCCGCTTGGCTCGTCCCCTTCCTGGGGACGGCGACGCCGGGCACCCCGTGATTGGCGGCACGGGTCAGGGCGTAGGCGGTCTCGTTGCTGGCGATGACCAGCACAATCTGCCCATGGGGGATGGCACCGGACTCCTGGGCCTGCAGCAGTGCCTCCAGATTGGTGCCGCCGCCGGAGACAAAAACGGCGATACGGGCCTTTTTCAGCATAGCGTCACCCGCTCGCCGCCTTCGACGATTTCGCCGATAACATAGGCGTCACAGCCCTCGCCCCGCAGGGCGGCCAGGGCCCTGTCCGCGTCCTCTTTCGCGACGATGACCGTCATGCCCACGCCCATGTTGTAGGTGTTGAACATGTCGTGCTCGGGGATGCCGCCCATGCTCTGGAGCATCTGGAAGATAGGGGGCGTTTTGACGGCGGCCTTCTCGATTTTCGCGGTCAGTCCGTCGGGGAGGCAGCGGGGGATATTCTCGAAGAAGCCGCCGCCGGTGATGTGGCTGACGCCCTTGACGGTGACGGCCTCCATGCAGCGGAGGACGGGCTTGACATAGATGACGGTGGGCTCCAGCAATGCCTCGCCCAGGGTGCGGCCCAGCTCGGGGCAGTGGAGGTTCAAATTGGCGTGCTCCACGGCGAAGACCTTCCGAACCAGGGAGTAGCCGTTGGAGTGGATGCCGCTGGAGGGCAGGGCCAGGATCACGTCCCCGGCCCTCATGGCGCTGTGGTCGATGACCTTGGGCTTGTCCACGATACCCACGGAGAAGCCCGCCAGGTCGTAGTCGTCGGCGGGCATGGTGCCGGGGTGCTCGGCGGTCTCGCCGCCGATGAGGGCGCAGCCCGCCCGGACGCAGCCCTCCGCCACGCCGGAGACCAGGGTGGCGACCTTCTTCGGCTCGTTCTTGCCCAGGGCGATGTAGTCCAGGAAAAACAGGGGCTTGGCGCCGCAGCAGATGATGTCGTTGACGCACATGGCCACACAGTCGATGCCCACGGTGTCGTGCTTGTCCAGCAGCTGGGCGATGCGGATCTTGGTGCCCACGCCGTCGGTGCCGGAGACCAGCACCGGCTCGGTCATGCCCTTGATATCCGGGGCAAACAGACCGCCGAAGCCGCCGATGCCGGACACCACGCCGGGGATCATCGTGCGGGCGACGTGCTCCTTCATCAATCGCACGCCCTCGTAGCCGGCCTCGATGTTGACGCCGGCCTCCCGGTAGCTGTCAGAAAAACTACGCATGTTGCTCTCTCTTCCTTTCGCTGATCTTGCACTCGAAGCGGTCCTTGCCGCCCTCCCGGGGGACGGCGGTGGGATAGCCGCCGCCGAAGCAGGCGGTGCAGAAGCCACATTCGGTGTTGTCCGCAAGCTTTACCACGTCGTTCAGGCTCAGGTAGCCCAGGGAGTCCACGCCGATGATCTCGGCGATCTCCTCCACGGAGTGGTGGTTGGCGATGAGCTTGCTGGGGTCGTCGATGTCGGTGCCGTAGTAACAGGCCGCCACAAAGGGCGGGGCGCTGACCCGCATGTGGATCTCCGTGGCCCCGGCCTTGCGCAGCAGGTCGATGGTCCGGCGGCAGGTGGTGCCCCGGACGATGGAGTCGTCGATCAGGACCACCCGCTTGCCCGCCACCACCGAGCGGATGGGGTTCAGCTTGATGTTGACCTCGCTCTCCCGCATGGCCTGGGTGGGGGAGATGAAGGTCCGGCCGATGTACTTGTTCTTGATAAAGCCCATGCCATAGGGGATGCCGGACTGTCTGGCATAGCCCAGGGCGGCGTCCAGGCCGGAGTCCGGCACGCCAATCACGATATCCGCCTGGACGGGATGCTCCAGCGCCAGGAACGCGCCAGCCCGCTGGCGGGCGATGTGGACGCTGGACCCGTCGATGACGGAGTCCGGCCGGGCGAAATAGATGAACTCAAAAACGCACAGCTTCTTGGGAGCCCTGCCGCAGTGGCTGGCGTCGGATTTGACGCCGTTTTTGTCCACCACCACGATCTCCCCGGGCAGGATGTCCCGCTCGAATTTCGCGCCGATGGCGTCCAGGGCGCAGGACTCGGAGGCGAACGCCACGGACCCGTCCTTCAGCTTTCCCATGCACAGAGGCCGGAAGCCGTTGGGGTCCCGGGCGGCGATGAGCTTGCTGGGGGAGGAGATGACCAGGGAGTAAGCCCCCACGATGCGGTCCATGGCGGCGGAGACGGCGGCCTCGATGGAGGGGGTCTTCAGCCGCTCCTGGACGATGATATAGGCGATGACCTCGGAATCCGTGGTGGTCTGGAAGATAGAGCCCCTGCTCTCCAGCTCGCTCCGCAGCTCCAGGGAGTTGGTCAGATTGCCGTTGTGGGCCAGGGCCATCCGGCCCTTGTAGTGGTTCACCAGAATGGGCTGGACGTTCCGCTTGTTGTCGGAGCCGGTGGTGCCGTAGCGCACGTGGCCCACGGCGATGTTGCCGGCGCCCAGGGCCGCCAGCCGCTCCGCGGGGAACACCTCGCTGACCAGGCCCACGTCCCGGTAGGAGGAGAACACGCCGTCGTCGTTCACCACGATGCCGGCGCTCTCCTGGCCCCGGTGCTGCAGGGCATACAGGGCGTAATAGGCCAGGGACGCCACGTCGGAGGCGGTCTGCGAATAGACGCCGAAGACGCCGCACTCCTCGTGGATGTGGCGCTCCGGAAGACCGGCGGAGGCCGTCTCTCCGTTGAGACGGCCGGCCGGTGTCAGCAGCTTAGTCGGCATCGTGGGCCAGCAGGCGCTTCATGATCTCGGCATAGGCGTCCTCCACGCCGCCCATGTCCCGGCGGAAGCGGTCCTTGTCCAGCTTCTCGTGGGTTTTGGAATCCCACAGGCGGCAGGTGTCGGGGCTGATCTCGTCGGCCAGGACGATAGTACCGTCACTCAGCTTGCCAAATTCCAGCTTGAAGTCCACCAGCGTCACGCCGCACTCGCTCCAGAAAGCCTTCAGCACGTCGTTGACGGCGAAAGCGTACTTTTTGATGGTTTCGATCTCCTCCTTGGTGGCCAGCTTCAGGGCCAGGGCGTGATACTCGTTCAGCAGGGGATCGTCCAGGGCGTCGCACTTATAGGAGAACTCGATGGTGGGGGCGTCGAACACGATGCCCTCCTCCACGCCGTAGCGCTTGGCGAAGGAGCCGGCGGAGATGTTGCGGATGATGACCTCCAGGGGCACGATGGAGACCTTCTTCACCAGGGTCTCCCGCTCGCTCAGCTCCTGGACATAGTGGGTGGGGATGCCCGCCTTTTCCATCTTCACCATCAGGCGGTTGGTCATCTGGTTGTTGATGACGCCCTTGCCCACGATGGTGCCCTTTTTGGCGCCGTTGAACGCGGTGGCGTCGTCCTTGTAATCCACGATGAACAGCTCGGGATCGTCGGTTTTGAAGACCTTCTTGGCCTTGCCCTCGTAAACCTGCTCTAACTTCTGCATGATGTTCGTCCTCCTCATGTCAAAATGAAATATTTATTCTTTACCTGTCCAGCAGTATGTACAGATCTTGTCCCTGTCGATGCCGATGGCCTCCAGCAGCCCGTCCAGGGACTGGTAGCCCAGGGAGTCGAAGCCCAGCTCCTTGCAGATGGTACGCAGCAGGCACTGGCCCCGCTCGGTCTTGGCGTCGGCGTATTCGTCCAGGTGCCGCTGCCCCTCGTCGCCCTCCAGGTCCTGGACGGTGCGGCGGGCCAGCAGCTCCATGTCGGAGTTGCTGCGGGAGAAATTCAGGTACTTGCAGCCGTACATGATGGGCGGGCAGGCGGAGCGCATGTGGACCTCCTCCGCGCCGCTCTCATACAGGAATTCCACCGTTTCCCGCAGCTGGGTGCCCCGGACGATGGAGTCGTCCACGAACAGCAGCTTCTTGCCCTCGATCAGCTCGGGCACGGGGATCTGCTTCATCTTGGCCACCTGGTTCCGCACGTCCTGATTGGCAGGCATGAAGGACCGGGGCCAGGTGGGGGTATACTTCACGAAGGGCCGGGCGAAGGGCTTGCCGCTGCGGTTGGCGAAGCCGATGGCGTGGGGCAGGCCGGAGTCCGGCACGCCGGCCACGTAGTCCACCTTGGGAAGCCTCCCCTGGGCCACCTCGTCCCGGGCCATGATCTCGCCGTTGCGGTAGCGCATGACCTCCACGTTGACGCCCTCGTAGTTGGAGTTGGGATAGCCGTAGTAAGTCCAGAGGAACGCGCAGATGCGCATCTTGTCCCCGGCGGGGGAGAGGGACTCCACGCCCTCCGCCGTGATCCTTACGATCTCCCGGGGGCCCAGCTCATAGGCCGTCTGATAGCCCAGCTTCTGATAGGCGAAGGATTCGAAGGACACGCAGTGCCCCTCGTCGTTTTTGCCCACCAGTACCGGCAGCCGCCCCAGCTTGTCCCGGGCGGCGATGATGCCCTCCGGCGTCAGCAGCAAAATGGTGGCGGAGCCGTCGATGATCTCCTGGGCGTGGCGGATGCCCTCCACCAGGGAATCCTTCTGGTTGATCAGGGCGGCGGTCAGCTCCGAGGCGTTGACCTTGCCGTTGCTCTGTGCCATGAACTGGTGGCCCTGGCGGTCGAAATAGGTCTCCACCAGACTGTCCGCGTTGTTGATGATGCCGACGGTCGTGATGGCGTACAGCCCCAGGTGGGACCGCACCAGCAGGGGCTGGGGGTCCGTGTCGGAGATGCAGCCGATGCCGCTGCACCCGTGGAAATCCGCCAGATCCGATTCGAACTTGGTGCGGAACGGCGTGTTTTCAATGTTGTGGATCTGCCGCTGGAAGCCGGCGGCCGGGTCGTAGATGGCCATGCCGCCCCTGCGGGTGCCCAGATGGGAGTGATAGTCGGTGCCGAAGAAAATGTCCAGTACGCAATCCCGCTTGGAGATCGCTCCAAAAAAACCGCCCATGTGCGTAACTCCTGTTGATGATTTTGCGGGGAAAAGGTCCCCTTACTTATACCAGCTCAGCCTGTAATTTTGCCTCCTTCAGGGCAATTTGCCGCGACATTTCTTCCCGGGCATCGTCCAGTCTGGCGGCCAGGGCGTCGTCGGAGACGGCCAGGATCTGGGCGGCCAGCACGGCGGCGTTCTTGGCGCCGTTGATGGCCACGGTGGCCACGGGGATGCCGCTGGGCATCTGGACGGTGGCAAGCAATGCGTCCAGCCCGTCCATGGCGCCGCCCTTCATGGGGATGCCGATGACGGGCAGCGTGGAGTTTCCGGCGAAGGCCCCCGCCAGGTGGGCCGCCATGCCGGCGGCGCAGATCAGCACGCCGAAGCCGTTGGCCCGGGCGCCTCTGGCGAAGTCCGCCGCGGCGGCGGGGGTGCGGTGGGCGCTGAGGATGTGGGCCTCGTAGGGGATGCCGAAGGCCTCCAGCTGGGCGCAGGCGCCCTTGACCACGGGCCAGTCGGAATCGCTGCCCATAATGACTGCAACTTTTTTCATGTCGTCCTCCTTACAGCTTTTTGCGCATCACGGTGTGGCGGAAGAAGCCGTCCGCGAAATACTCCGAGGAGCAGAACACCGGTTTGCCGTCGATATCGAAGTCCACTTCGTCCATGTGCAGCAGAGGGGTGCCCACGGGGATCTGGAAGATCTCCGCCAGGGCGGCGTCCGCCACCATGGGCCGCAGGTCCGTCAGGTCCAGGTAGGGGTAAACGCCGCAGAACTGCTGCAAAAAGTGGAAGATGGGCAGCTTCAGGTCCTTGATGGTGTAATCGCCCTGGGCCAGGGCCTTCTCCACCACGTCCTCGCAGTAGATGGCGGGCCTGCCGTCGGCGGTGCAGAGGCGGGCGACGCGGATGATGGGGGTACCCTCCGGGAGCTGGAGCCGGGCCGCGATCCTGGCGTCCGCCACGCTCTCGGACACCTGGACGGAGGCCACGGCGGGGGTGAAGCCGCTCTGGCGGATCATGTCCAGGAACTCAACCTCGATGTCCATGCGGGTCTGAACGTCCAGCACGTGCCGGTTGATGATGGTGCCCACACCGTGGCGGCGGGTGATGAAGCCCTCCCGCTCCAGGGAGGCCAGGATGTCCCGCAGCTGGGTGCGGCTGATGCCCAGCTTTTCCGCCAGGGCGCTCTCCCGGGGAAGCCGCTCGCGGGAGGCGTACTCCCCCTCCCGCATGGCGGCGAGAAGCTGGGCGCGGATGGTCTTGGACTGGGACGGCTGAGTGCTCATTTGATTCACCTCATATGTCAAAATAGGTACTACCCTTAAAGGTCATACCTATTGTATCGAATTTACGGCTATCCCGCAATTGGCAGATTTGACAGTTTGCGACGCTCTTTTGCAGACTGGCTTGGCAAGCTGCACGAGGATGGCCTCCACCGCGGCGCGGGCCGGATTTTCGTGGGATTTGCCTGTGGACAAATGGGGGGACCCTGCTATAATAATTCCCACAAACAGGGGCCTGGAGGTCCCGCCGCCTCCGGGCGGCAAGCCTGAAAACGGATCGGTGAGACGTGTGAAGAACATCATTTTGATCGGCATGCCCGGCACGGGCAAGAGCGTGGTGGGCAGGGCCCTGGCGGAGCGGCTGGGCTACGCCTTTGTGGACGTGGACGATTTGATCGCGGAGGACGCCGGCATGTCCCTGGCGGAGCTTTTGCGGGCCGGGGGACTGGAGGCGTTTCTGGCCGTGGAGGACCGGATCGGCCGGGAGCTGGACCGCGAGAACGCGGTCATCGCCACCGGCGGCAGCATGGTGCTGTCCGCCGAGGCCATGGCGCATTTGAAGGAAAACGGCGTGGCCGTCTGGCTGGAGACGCCCTTCTCCCAGATCACGGAGCGGATGCCGGAGGACCTGACGGACCGGGGCATCGCCGCCCCCTCCGGCATGACCCTGCGGGAGATCTACGAGCAGCGGGCGCCGCTGTACGCCCGGTACGCGGACCTGATCGTGGCCAGCCGGGACGGCGAGGACGACACCGCCCGCCAGGTGGAGGAGGTCATGCGAACGGTGGGGATGGGGCTTTGATGTCGAAATCCGACGCTTTTCGTTGCAATCTTCCGCCGAAGGACGTATAATGTCCTCATAGAGCCACAAGACCGACGGAAGAGAGGAAGAGCCCATGAAAAAACGACTTTCCAGGCTGCTGGCGCTGGCGCTGTGCGCCTGCTTTGCGCTGGGGCCGGCGGCCCGGGCCGCCGGCACGGAGCCCGCCGCCACGCGGGGCCAGTTCATCCAGCAGCTGTACGATGCCTGTCAGGCGCGAAACGGGTATCCGGGCAGCGCGGACCCGGTGGCGTGGGCCACCGCGCTGGGCGTGGTCCAGGGCTATGCCGACGGCGGCATCCACGCGGACGCGGCCATCACCCGGACCCAAATGGCGGTGATGCTGTACCGCTACGCCGGCATGTCCGGCCTGAAGACGCTGATTCCCAGCGTCCTGCCCACGGGGGTCCTGGATGGGTATACGGACGCGTCCTCCGTGCCCGCGTGGGCGGCCACGGAGGTGAAGTGGGCGGTGTACGCGGGACTGTGGTTCTCCGGCAGCGCCGCGCGGCTGGGCCCCGGGGACACGGTGTCCAGGGCGGAGTGCGAGACCGCCGTCATGGCGATCTACGCCGGCGGCGCCGTGCTGGAGACGGACTGGGACAACTACAATCTGGCGTCCGACGCCAGACTGACGCTGGATGGGGCCTCCGCCAACAAGGTGACGTTCACCATTCGAAACAGCGGCACGGACTGGCTGAACTGTGAGGAGAACAGCTGCCTGTACAGAAAGGTCAACGGCGGATGGTACCTGCTCAGGTTCTTTGCGCTGCCGCAGACCGGCGGGATCACGGTGGACCCCGGCGCGGGCCTGACCCGGGAGCAGCTGTATTGGAACAGCAGTCTGGCGGTGTCCCTGCCAGCGGGAGAGTACCGGATCGCGCAGAAGCTCCAGCGGGGCGCCACGCCCCACAGCGTCGCGCTGTACCGCACGGAGTGCCGCCTGTCGGCGGACTTCACCCTTTCATAACCATAAAAAATTCGCCCGGTCTGACCGGGCGAATTTTTTTGAATACCCCCTTGACTATGACGTTGCGTCATAGATTACACTCCCAGGTGAGGCGCGGCACATGAGACTGTCCGTCAGCCAGATGGCAAACGCGACCGGGGTGAGCGTACGCGTCCTGCACGCCTACGACCAGATCGGCGTGCTCTGTTCGGAAACGGCGGCGGATTCCGGCTACCGCTGGTATAAGGGGGCGGATGGCCTCCTCCAGGAGCGGCAGGAAGCCGGGGTAGCCGCGGTCCATCAGAGTCAGGCCGCTGTCATGGCGGATCAGGGTGGGAAAGAGGGATTTTTGGCGGCCCTCATGAGAAAAAGTAAGCTCCAGAGGGATGATCTGGTCCATTGCCCGCCCGCCTCATCCGCAGTACCGGCAGGCCGCCAGCGCCGCCACGGCGCCGTCGGCGCAGGCGGTGGTCAGCTGGCGGACCTCCTTGGACCGGCAGTCCCCGGCGGCGAAGATGCCCTTGGCGGCGGTCCGGCAGTCCTCTCCGGCGGGGATGAAGCCCGCGCCGTCCGCCACACCCAGCGATTGCGCCAGAGCGGCCTCCGGCTGCTGGCCCACGGCCTGGAACAGGCCGTCCACCGCCAGCTCCGCCGTCTCTCCGGTGGTCACGTTCCGCAGCAGCAGGCCCGTCAGGGCAGCGCCGCCCCGCAGGGCCTCCACCACCGTGTCCAGAATAAAGGTCACATTCTCCCGCTTTTCCAGGGCCTTCACCAGAATGGGGTCGCCCCGGAACTGGCCCCGGCGGTGGATCAGCGTCACATGGCGGCACAGGTCGGCCAGAAACAGCGCGTCCTGCAGGGCGGTATTGCCGCCGCCGCAGACCGCGACGGTTTTCCCCTCGTAAAAGGCGCCGTCGCACACCGCGCAGAAGGAGACGCCGGGCAGCGTGTCCTCCCCCGCGAGACCCAGGGAGCGGTGCTTCATGCCGGTGGCCAGGATCAGCGCCGTGCAGGTGTAGGCGCCGTAGTCCGTCACCACGGTTTTGGGGGAGCCGTCCCGGATTTCCAGGACCTCCTCCAGCTCGATGCGGGCGCCCAGGTCCTCGGCCTGGGTGTACAGCCGCTCCGCCAGCTCGATGCCGGAGACGCCGGGGAGGCCGGGGAAGTTGTCCACCCGGGGCGACGTGGCGATCTGTCCGCCGATGGACGTCTTCTCCAGCACCAGGACGGACTTGCCCGCCCGGCGGGCGTAGATGGCGGCAGTGAGCCCGGCGGGGCCGCCGCCCACGATGAGGATGTCGAAGTGCTCGCTCATATGGTACTCCTTTGGTACAAAAACGGAGGGAACGCGTTCCCTCCGTTTTGGATTTTACCGCTCATGTGCCGCGGCGTATTTCTTGATGACAGAGGCGTTCACCAGCTTTTCCACCGCCCCGCCGTGCCGGACGATCAGAGTGGGGGCCTGCTGGATGCCGTATTGGCTCACCAGGTCCATGTGCTCGCTGACGTCCATCGCCGTGTAGGCGAGCCCCGCCTTCTCCAGCTCGCTTTTGGCGATCTTGCAGTTGGGGCAGGTCCTGGTGGTGAACAGGAACAGCCCGTCCTCCGCCTGGGGCGCGGCGGGGGTGGCGGCTCCGGCGTCGGGAGCGGCCGCGCTCTCCCGGTCGCACAGGCGGCGGCCCTCCAGCCGGGAGTTCTCCACGTCGTACTCCCTCCGGTCCTGGAACTCCTGGACCTTGCCGTCGTTCCAGTTCTGGATGGGGCGGTAGTATCCGGTGATGCGGCTCCACACCTCGCAGGTCTTGCCGCACTTGGGGCAGGTGCCGTGCTCGCCGGAGAGGTAGCCGTGCTCCGGGCAGATGGAGTAGGTGGGGGACATGGTGTAGTAGGGCAGCTTGAAGTTCTCCGCGATCTTCCGCACCAGATTGGCGGCGGCCTTCCAGTCCGGCAGCTTCTCGCCCAGGAAAGCGTGGAACACGGTGCCGGAGGTGTACAGCGTCTGCAGCTCGTCCTGGATGGCCAGGGCGTCGAAGATGTCGGCGGTGTAGCCCACCGGCAGGTGGGAGCTGTTGGTGTAATACGGGGTGTCGCCGGGATTTCTGGCGGCGGTGATGATGTCTGGGTACTTCTCCACGTCGTGCTTCGCCAGGCGATAGGTGGTGGACTCGGCGGGGGTGGCCTCCAGGTTGTAGAGGTCGCCGTACATCTCCTGGTAGTCGGAAAGCCGCTCCCGCATGTGGTTCAGCACGTCCTTGGCGAACCGCTGGGTCTCCGGGTGGGTCAGGTCCTTGCGGAGCCATTTGGCGTTGAGGCCCACCTCGTTCATACCGATGAGGCCGATGGTGGAGAAGTGGTTCTCAAAAGTGCCCAGGTAGTGCTTGGTGTAGGGGTACAGCCCCGCGTCCATCAGCCGGGTGATGACAGTGCGCTTGGTCTTCAGGGACCGGGCGGCGATGTCCATCATGTGGTCCAGCCGCTGATAGAACTCCTCAGGGGTCTGGGAGAGGTAGGCGATGCGGGGCAGGTTGATGGTCACCACGCCCACGGAGCCGGTGGACTCACCGGAGCCGAAGAAGCCGCCGGACTTTTTCCGCAGCTCCCGCAGGTCCAGCCGCAGGCGGCAGCACATGCTGCGCACGTCGCTGGGCTCCATGTCGGAGTTGATGTAGTTGGAGAAATAGGGCGTGCCGTACTTGGCGGTCATCTCAAAGAGCAGACGGTTGTTCTCCGTGTCGCTCCAGTCGAAGTCCCTGGTGATGGAGTAGGTGGGGATGGGATACTGGAAGCCGTGGCCCACGGCGTCGCCCTCGGTCATGATCTCGATAAACGCCTTGTTCACCATGTCCATTTCGCGCTTGCACGCGCCGTAGGTGAAATCCATCTCCTTCCCGCCCACGATGGCGGGCAGGTTCTCCAGGTCCCTGGGCACCGTCCAGTCCAGGGTGATGTTGGAGAAGGGGGCCTGGGTGCCCCAGCGGGAGGGGGTGTTGACGCCGTAGACAAAGGACTGGACGCACTGCTTGACCTCTTTGTAGCTGAGGTTGTCCACCCGCACGAAGGGGGCGAGATAGGTATCAAAGGAGGAAAACGCCTGAGCGCCGGCCCACTCGTTCTGCATGATGCCCAGGAAGTTCACCATCTGGTTGCAGAGGGTGGAGAGGTGGCTGGCGGGGGCGGAGTTGATCTTCCCCGGGATGCCCAGCCCCTGCTGAATGAGCTGCTTCAGGCTCCACCCGGCGCAGTAGCCGGTGAGCATGGAGAGGTCGTGGAGGTGGATGTCGCCGCTCTTGTGGGCTCTGGCGATCTCCTCGTCATAAATCTCGCTGAGCCAGTAGTTGGCGGTGATGGCGCCGGAGTTGGACAGGATCAGGCCGCCCACGGAGTAGGTGACGGTGGAGTTCTCCTTCACCCGCCAGTCGTTGATGTGGACATAGTTGTCCACAAGCTCCTTGTAGTCCAGCATGGTGGAGTTCAGGTTGCGGATCTTCTCCCGCTGCTTGCGGTAGAGGATGTAGACCTTGGCCACGTCGGCGTAGCCGGTTTTGCTGAGCACGTCCTCCACGCTGTCCTGGATGTCCTCCACCGTGACCTTGCCGTCGTGGATCTTGTCCTGGTAATCGGCTGTGACGCGCAGAGCCAGCAGGTCGATGATGTCGGGATTGTACTCCTTCTGGGTGGCCTCGAAAGCCTTGGTGATGGCGACGCTGATCTTCGAGATGTCGAAATCGGCGATCTTGCCATCCCGCTTGACAACTTGATACATAAAACTTCCCCTGCTTTCTCTTGATAGTACACATCTGGAAGGGCGCGCCGGCGCAGGGCGCCTCACAAAATCCATTCTACCACATCTTGGAGAGAAGTCAAGGAGCTAAAACACAATATATTGTGTTTCTTTTCGTAAAAAACGCCGAATCTTCCCAAAATCTAGTTCGTGCCCCGGAGCTCCACGGAGCCGAAGAACGGCTCCGCCGCCTCCGCCAGCGCCCGCATTTCCGCCGGGGCCAGTCCGTGGCAGCCCCGGCCCACCAGGTCCCCGGAGTCCACGAAGGTCTGCAGAAAATACCGGGAGCCGGGGGCGGCGGGGGAGTCGCCAGCCCATTGACCGATGGCGCGGATGTCCTCCGGGGTGTGGAACTCCCGGACCGCCGTGGTGCGGAACTCGAATTCCACGCCGCTATGTTTCAGGAGGCGGACGCTCTCCTCCACCGGGGCGGTGTCAAAGCCCGGGACGCCCACGGTCGCCCCGTACTTCTCCCGGCTGTTTTTCACGTCCATGGCCACATAGTCCACCAGCCCCCGCGCCAGAATGTCCGCCAGAGCCTCCGGATAGCAGCCGTTGGTGTCCAGTTTCACCGCGAAGCCCAGCGCCCGGACCTTTGCCAGAAAGTCCGCCGCGCCGGGCTGCATCAGCGGCTCCCCGCCGGAGAGGACCACGCCGTCCAGCAGCCCCTTCCGGGAGGCCAGGAAGTCCAGCACCTCCCGCTCCGGCAGCTCCGGCGTCTCCGCCAGACGGGTCACCAGCGGCGCGTTGTGACAGAAGGGACACCGCAGGTTGCAGCCCCCGGCGAACACCGTGGCCGCCAGCCGGCCGGGGAAATCCACCATTGCCAGCTTTTGCAGTCCGCAGAGGTACACGGGCTCCACACTCCTTTCAAACACAAGATATTGTTATTATAGTGCATGACACCCACAAGAACAAGAGGCGTATGCAACAAAACCAAAGGGGACGAAACTTTCCTCGCCAAAAATTCGTCTGTATGTTAAAATAGAGAAAAAGGAGGGGATGACGGTGAAACGGACGCTGACCGTTTGCTGCGCCGGGCACTTCCTGGTGGACTTCGCCTGCGCGTTTTTGCTGTTTCGCACCCTGCGGGGGGACGCCGCCTGGGGCGGGCTGCTGTTGGCCTATAACTTCTGCGCCTTCGCCGTGCAGATGCCCCTGGGCCTGCTGGCGGACCGCTGGGACCGGGACGCTCTGGTGGCCGCCGTGGGCGCGCTGTTGGTGATGCTGGCCTACGGGCTGACCGCCCTGCCCTGGGTGGCCGTGGCGGTGGTGGGCCTGGGCAATGCCGCTTTCCACGTGGGCGGCGGGCTGGAGACGCTGTCCCTCTCCGGGGAGCGGGCCGGACCGCTGGGGCTGTTCGTGGCCCCCGGCGCGGTGGGGCTGTTCCTCGGAACGCTGCTGGGCGGGGCCGGGGCGTTTCCCCTGTGGCCGGTGCCCTTTCTGCTGCTGTTCGCCGCCGCGGCCCTGCTGTGGGCGCGGACCGACCGCCCGGAGATATGCGGGACCCCGGCGGCGGAGGGCCGTCCGGCGCTGCCCCTGTTGCTGCTTTTGGCGGTGGTGGTGCTGCGGTCCCACGTGGGCATGTCGCTGACCTTTCCGTGGAAGGGGGAGGGCCACTGGGCGCTGGTCCTGGTGCTGGCCCTGGCCCTGGGCAAGGCCGCCGGGGGGTATCTGGCGGACCGCTTCGGCTTTCCGCCCACCGCCGCCGGGTCGCTGCTCCTGTCGGCGGCGCTGCTGCTGACGCCGGGGCTGCCCGCCTGCGGCGTGGCGGCGGTCTTCCTCTTCAACATGACCATGCCCCTGACGCTGTGGGCCGCCGCCCGGCTGCTGCCGGGGACCCGGGGCTTCGCCTTCGGCCTGCTGACCTTCGGGCTGTTTCTGGGGTTCCTGCCCGCCGCCTTCGGCGCGCCCGCCCTGTCCGGCCCCGCCGCCGCGCTGTGGGCGCTGGCGTCGCTGGCCTTGCTGCTGCCGGGCCTGAAAAGGGCGGTGGGGAAGTGAGATTCTCCACCTTTGGGGCCTCCCTGGGGCTGACGCTGGCGCTGGAGGTGCCCTTCGCCTACTGCTGGGGCCTGCGGGACCGGCATGACCTGACCGTGGCGGTGCTGGTGAATGTGCTGACCAACCCTGCCGTGGTTCTGCTCTATTTTCTGGTGACCGCCCGCACCGGCTGGCCCCGGTTCGCGGTACAGCTGCCGCTGGAGGCCCTGGCGGTGGCCGTGGAGGCGGTGTGCTACCGGACGTGCGTGCGGGATGTCCGCCATCCCGCGCTGCTGTCCCTGTGCGCCAACGGGTTTTCCTACGGCGCGGGACTGCTGCTGAACACACTGGTTTGAGGAGGAATGGATATGAAAAAAGCGCTGTATTTATGGATCGCTGTGCTGGCCGTCTGCGGCCTGACCACCACGGCCTTTGCCGATGCGATCGCCGAGCCGTCGGCCACGATCCCTGGCAGGGCGGGCCTGTGGCTGCTGATTCTGCTGATCGCCCTGGTGTTTGTGACGCTTTACATCGCATCAAAGCATGGAGGAAAACGGAAATGAAACGACTGCTCTGCGCACTTCTGGCCGTCTGGCTGCTGGCGGTCCCGGCTCTGGCGGATATCATCTGGGAGCCGCAAAACAGCTTTTACCAGCGCCATCAGAGCCAGTGTGAGCCGGAGGACCGGCAGTATCTGACCAATGGCCCGGAGGACGCGGTCTCCCTGCTGGAAAGTCCGGGGGGCAAGCTGCTGGCAAAGGTCAAAAATGGCGCCCGGCTGTACATCAATCACATTTATACCGGGAAGGAGGGCGCCTGGGGGCTTGTGAATTATGACGCCGATTGGGCGCCGGAGGACTACCTGGAGACGGCGGAGGGCGCTTCCGGCGGAGAGGCGTGGGTCCCGATGGACGAAATGCTCCTCCGCTACGACCAGCAGTCCTTCCGGGAGGACCATGCCGGCGAATTCGTCGTGGAGGAGCGGACGATCTCCCTCAGCGGCCTGCGCTACTGCAGCTATGAATTTCCCGGCGGAGAGCTGGAGTTCCAGCAGCAAAACCCGGAAAGCGAGGCGGAGGTCACGGTCCGGGAGCTTTATACGGACGAAGCGGGCCGGGAATGGGGATATGCCGGCTATTTCTACGGCTCCCGGGACATCTGGTTCTGCCTGTCTGACCTGGAGGACCCGGACCTCCCCGTGGAGGAGCATGCGGCGGTCCCCTATACGGCTCCGGAGAAGACGGATGCGGAGGCGCGGGAAGAGACGGCCGGGGCATGGCTGCCCGTCGCGGTGGTCCTGGTCTGCGGCGTGACGGCGGCGCTGCTGCTCCGCATGAAAAAGAAAAAACAGGCGTGAGAGAGGCCCATCGGAAGCCCGCGCTTCCGATGGGCTTTGGCGCATATCCTTTAAAAATTTTCCATAAAATCCAGATGGAACTGTGGTATAGTGGGGATACATGACACCGGAAGGGGAGATGCCTGTGGCGGCTTTGGAACTTGCGATACTGGACTGGATACAGCTTCATCTGCGCTGCGGCTTTCTGGACGCGGTGCTGCCGGCGGTCAGCCGGACCTGCAACCACGGCGAGCTGTGGATCGCGCTGGCGGCTATCCTGCTGCTGGTGAAGCGCCAGCGCCAGGGCGCCGCCGTGGCCTGCGCCCTGGCGCTGGACCTGGTCAGCTGCAACATGATCTTAAAGCCCCTCATCGGCCGCATCCGGCCCTTCGCGGTGAACACGGCGGTGGAGCTGCTGACATCGCCGCCCGTGGACGCGTCGTTCCCCTCGGGCCACACGGCGGCGTCCTTCGCGGCGGTGTTCGCCCTGAAAGCCGCCGGGAGCCCCTTGTGGAAGCCCGCTCTGGCGGCGGCGCTGGTCATCGCTTTTTCACGGCTGTACCTGTATGTCCACTGGCCCAGCGACGTGCTGGGCGGCGCGGTGCTGGGGGCCGCCGTGGGCTGGGCCGGGGCAAAGCTCGTCAAAGCGGTGGAAACCCGGCGCGGTCATTGACCGCGCCGGGTTTTTGCTGTGCGCGCACCGTGGGGTCCGCCCGGACGCCCGCCGTATTTCAGGCGGTCACGACAGAGGCCGGACCTCCAGATAGTAATGCTCCCGGCCCAAATCCAACGGCACCTCCGTGACGCCGTTTTCCAGATCAAACCCCAGATTCTGCCGGACGATCTCGATGCCGTCCACATTCGCCAGCGCGGCGGTCTGGGCGGTGAAGTCCAGCGTGGACCCCAGCGCCGTCACCAGGTCATAGCCCTGCAGCCCCACGTTCTCCGAGCCGGAGCAGCCGAAGTCAAAGCTGGGCTCCTTCCACAGCTCAAATGTTATGTCAACTGATCCGCCCGCCGGGACCGTCACCGGCACCGCCAGATACAGCACCCGCGCCTGGGTCATGGTCTCGGAGAGGATGTCGTCCAGCCGTCCGTCGCTGTAACGGTCCTTCATGCCGTCCCCGGCCAGGACGCCGTACTGGACCAGCAGCTCCGACACCCCCCGGCGGAACAGGGAACAGGGGACGGCCTCCACGGCACAGTCCTCCACGCCGAGCTGCCAGCCGACGCCAAAGGCTTCGTTCAGATAGCTCCGGCACAGCCGGTCCAGCACGTCGTCCAGCGTGGTTTCTGCGCGGGTGACGGTGCAGCTGACACCGTCGATCTCCTGTTCGCAGGCGCCGTTGGCATATCCGCCCAGCGTGTAGTTTCCAATGTCCCCGCCCAGCACCACCAGCAGCTTGGACTGGGTATCCGCACGGACGCCGTCTGGGACAAAATAGCAGTACTGCCGCCAGCCGCTGTCCGGGTCCAGGTCATAGCCGTTGAACCCATATGTCAGGATCTGCGTCGCGTCCGGGTCGATGGTGAAGGCAATGGCCTGGGTGGCGGCGCGGTATTCCTCAATAGGCGCTTCGAAGTCCGAAAACTCGTACACCGTCACCGGGATGTCCAACACCGGATCGTCTCCCAGGGCCTGGGCCAGGTATCCGCCGCTCTCCAGCAGGGCCTGATAGTCCGTCCAGCTGGCGGGGTACTCCAGATTCCAGGTGGATCCGTCGTCCGCGCTTGTACCGCGAAAGCCGCCCGCGTAGGCCCCGGCGTACAGGGCGCCCGCTGCCGGCCCGCCGTCCACTGTCACGGCGGGCAGCAGCTCTGAAAGATCACTGAAATTCCCGGCAAAGGGGTAATACGTCATGGCGACGATAGCCTCCGTGGTGTGGTTGACCAGCACATAGGAGTCCGTCACCGCCGCGCCCCACTGGCGGGGGGAGCCGTCGGAGAACGTTCCCGGGGCGAAGTCCCAGGTGGTCCTCCGCTCCGCCGTCAGGCCCGTGTCCGCCTCCGCCGTGGTCAGGGGGAACACCGGCCCGGCGTAGGACATGAAGGCGGTGCCCTCCACCGACAGCGGCTCGGTCGCGTAGGCAATGCCGCCGCCCGTGTCGGCGCCTGGCGCGCCGGCGTCACTGGTGCCGCCATGGGGCAGCCCCCGCAGGGCGAAGCCCGCGCCGCAGGCCACCGCCAGGCACGCGCACGCCGCCAGCACCCGCCGCCAGGGTGGCCGCCGCCGGACCGGGGCGGGGG
>CABSFC010000043.1 GCA_902476875.1 uncultured Oscillibacter sp.
CGGCGCGGGAGGCCCTCAGTCCGCCGTCAGCACACCGCCGAGATCCACGGGCGTACCGTCGTGCCACAGCCGTTCCAGGGCATAGAACTCCCGGGCCTCCTCGGAGAAGATGTGGACCACCACGCAGCCGTAGTCCAGCAGGACCCAGGTGCCCTCCCGGTAGCCCTCCCGGCGCAGGGGCATCTCCCCCGCCCGTTCCTTCATGGCCTTCTCCACGGCGCCGCTGAGGGCGTTGATCTGGGTGTTGGAGGTGCCGGTGGCGATGACGAAGTAGTCCGCCAGGGTGGTCTGCTCCGTCACCTGGATGGCGCTGATCTCCTTGCCCTTCTTCTCGTCCAGGGCCTTGGCGGCGATGATCGCCAGTTCTTTCGGTGTCATTTGGTCCTTCCTTTCTACCTTCATATCAGGGAACACTAATTCAGGCCGCCGGCGGCTGGTCGATGACGGCAAAGCCGCCGTCCCAGGGCTCCGCCGGGGTCTCCGTGGCCGCGGCGCCGGGTTCCTCCGGCGTCACGGGAGCGGTGGCGCCGGGATCCGTGGTCCCCGGGTCCACGACGCCGGGGTCGTTGACATCCAGCCCGCCGCTGCCGTCAGGGGTGGTCGTGCCGGGATCGGTCACAGTCCCCCCGCCGGGGTCTGTGACCGTGCCTGTGTTGGGGTCGGTGATGGGGTCCCCGTTTGGGTCCACCACGATGGTCCCGCCGCCGTCGGGGTCAATGGGGTTGCCGTTTTCATCCACGGTGGGGTCCTCCACAGGGTCCTCCTCCGCGGGCTTTGCCTGATTGCTGTAGAGCAAAACCGGTGGCTTTGCCGCCTGCCTGTCCTCCACATAGCCGGTGGAGGAACTGAGGGAGCCGTCGCCATTCACAGACATGATATCCAGATCGCTGAGTTTAAACGTCTCCACAAAGGGGCTCAGCTCGTTGTTCACGAGATCCAGCAGCTCGCTGGCGATGGGCGTCACATAAGACTGATAGCTGTTTTTTCCGGTCTGTCTGCTGACGCTGGGACTGTACGCGCTGGCAAGCTTGTTGGGCATGGTGACGAAGTTGACGTTCTCCACCTTCAGCCCGCCCAGGTACGCGGACTGGGCGAACCACAGGATGTTTTGCAGGCTCAGGTCCGTCTCCACGCACTCCTGGAACACCTTGGCGAACTCGTTCACCTTTGTGATGTTCTTCAATTGCAGCAGCTGCTCCACCATGGCCTTCAGCAGCGCCTGCTGGGTCTTGATGCGGCCCAGGTCGCCGTCGGGGTAGCCATAGCGCATGTCGTTGTCGTGGCGGTAGCGCAGGACCTGCATGGCGTCGCTGCCGCTGAGGAGCCGGTAGCCCTTGGTCTGGTGGATGGACAGGTCCTGGTAGGGATCCTCGTAGTTCATGTTCCGGGGCACGTCGAACCACACGCCGTCCATGGCGTCCACGATCTTGCCCACGGCGTCCCATTCCACAATAACCTGGTAGTCCGGCTCGAAGCCCACCAGCTGGGCGATCTCCTTGTACAGGGCCTGGATGCCCTTCTCGCCGCCGCCGTTGTAATTATACACCGCGTTGATGCGCTTGATGTCATGGGGGATATTCACCATGGTATCCCGGGGAATGGACATAACGGTGGCCTTCTGGTTGGTCACGTCGTAGCTGGCCAGCAGCATGGTGTCCGTGTTGCCGCCGCCGCCGGTGTCCCGGCCCAGAATCAGGACGGTGTAAAAGTCCTTGCTTTTGCGCTCGCCGTCGGCCCTGGGGCGGACGCCGTCGCCGTAGTCGATCTCCTCCACGGCGTCGCCGCTGCCGTCACTGCCGGTGTTCCCCGGCTTCTTCCCCCCCAGGTCCGGGCGGACGAACAGACTCTGGCAGGCCGCCACCGCCGCCAGCGCGACGGCCAGAATCACGGCGATGACGATCAAAACCTTTTGCTGCCGGGTCAGGCGGCTGGGCTTTTTCGGCTTCTTCTCTTTTTTCGGCTTCTGGGCCTTCGGCGCCAGACGGCTCCCGCCCGCGTGCTTTTCTTCTCTCTGATTCTCCACTTGTGATCTCTGTCCTTTCAACCTTTCAAGGCGTCCCGCGCCTCCATGGTGGCGTGATGCACCGGGCTTCCCATGCCCGTCATCTCCTCAATGGTCATCTCCAGGCCCAGCAGCAGGCCCTTGTCCAACTCTTCATAACACACTTTGCGCAGTTTGTCCACCCCCGGAAAATTCCGGGAAGGCTCGATATAGTCCGCCAGATAGATGATCTTCTCCAGCTTTGTCATGTTGGCGCGGCCCGTGGTGTGGTACCAGATGGCGCTGTAGACCTCGTCGTCCACGCCGAATACGTCCCGGGCGATGGCCGCGCCGGTCTTGGCGTGGAGCAGCTTCAGCGCCTGCCGCTCCAGCCCGTCCAGTTCGATGCCGTACTGTTTACATAACGACAGCTGCTCCTCCATGTCCAGCCGCTTGGTGCAGTCGTGGAGCAGCGCCGCCACCCGGGCCTTTTCCACGTCCGCGCCATAGCGCTCCGCCAGTCGGATGGCCTCCTGCTCTGTCCCCAGCACGTGGGGGATGCGCCTGTGGTTGAGATAGCTCAGTGCCACCGGCCGCAGCTGGGACAGGGGCAGACGCTTCAGGTCGGCGTGGGTGCCGTACAACCCCTGGCGCAGGATATAGCCGTACACCGCCGGGGCCAGCGCTCCGGCGCCCTCTCCCTCCGCCAGCCGCTCCCGCAGCTCTGTGGAGGACACGTCCACCACGCCGGGGATGGTCAGGGTGAAAATACGGGCCCGGGGATAGGTTTTGTACAGATAGTCCCGCTGGGCGGAGAACAGCGCCTCGGTGTCCGCCTCGGTGCGGCCAAAGGCGGCGATGCCCGCCAGGGACAGGATCTCCCCCGGCGCGTGCCAGGCCTGAAGGGTCAAAAACATGTCGGTGCCCATCAGGAGCCACAGCTCGTCCTCCGGGTATTGGGCTTTCAGCTGGGCCAGGGTGTCGGCGGTGAAGCTGCGCCCCTCCCGGCGCAGCTCGATGTCCAGAGTTTTGACCTTGCCCTCCAGGCCCAGCTGCTCCCCCGCAAGGCGGGTCATCTCCAGCCGCTGCCCCGGCGTGGGACTGCCCGCGGGCAGAGTCTTGTGGGGCGGCAACCCCGCCGGGACCAGCAGCAGCAGATCCAGCCCCAGCAGCTCGAACACCGCCCGGGCGGCGGCGATATGGCCCAGGTGTGGCGGGTTGAAGCTACCGCCGTAGATGCCGATCTTCATAGTGCTCCCCGCCCCTTACAGCTTTTTCTTCTTTCCGGGCTTCACCAGCTGGATGCGCTTCTCCCTGGGCTTGCCGTGGCTCTCCCGGTACAGCACGAACCGCGTGCCGATGACCTGCACCACCTCGCTGCGGGTGGCCTTTGCCAGCTCCTCCGCCGCCAGGCGCGCGTCGTACTCGATATTATTGTCCAGAACGCGGCCTTTGATGAGCTCCCGGGCCTCCAGGGCGTCGTCGGCCTGCTTGATGAGGTTTTCCCCGATGCCGTCCTTGCCGATCTGGAGAATGGTGTCCAGGGTGTTTGCAAGGCCACGCAGCTGGGCCCGCTGTTTGCTTGTCAGTTCCATATGGTTCTCCTACATCTGTTAGACGTTTATTTCTTCAAATAGGTTCCCAGCTTTTTCGCAAAAGCCGCCAGGGCCCTGCCCCGGTGGGAGATCTCGTTCTTCTCCTCGTCCGTCAGCTGGGCGAAGGTTTTGGCCTTCTCCGGCACGAAGAACACCGGGTCATAGCCGAAGCCGCCCTCCCCCATGGGGGCGAAGGCGATGGTGCCGTCGCAGCGGCCCTCGGCGGTCAGGGTCTTCCCATTGGGGAAGGCGCAGGCGATGGCGCAGGCGAAGTGGGCCGCCCGGGTGGGCTGGCCCCGCATACTGCTGAGCAGCAGCATATAGCGCCCCTTGTCGTCCAGCCCCTCGCCGCCGTAGCGGGCGGAATAAACCCCGGGGCCGCCGTTCAGGGCGTCCACGCACAGGCCGGAGTCGTCGGCGATGGCAGGCAGGTCCGCCGCCTTGCAGATGGCCCTGGCCTTCAGCATGGCGTTTTCCGCAAAGGTCGCGCCGGTCTCCTCCACATCAACGGTGATGCCAAGTTCCCTGGGGCTGACCACCTCCACGCCGAAGCGGGACAGGATGTCCGCCATCTCCTTCAGCTTGCCCGGATTGTGGGTGGCAAGCACAAATTTCTCAGCCATCAGAATTTCCCTCCCAGCACCTGTTTCTGGATGGCCAGCAGCTCCCTGTTGCCCTTGGCGCACAGGCGCACCAGCTCCTGCTGCTCCGCCAGCGTGAACGCCCGGCCCTCGCCGGTGCCCTGGAGCTCGATGATCTCCCCCAGCTCGTTCATGATGCAGTTCAGGTCCACCTGGGCATGGCTGTCCTCGCTGTACTGCAGGTCCAGCAGGGCCGTGTCCTCCACGATGCCGGCGGAGACGCCGGTGACGTAGTGCCGGATGGGGCTGGCCGCCAGGTCGCCCCGCTCCACCAGCTTCCGGCAGGCCAGCGCCAGGGCGATGAAGCCGCCGGTGACGGAGGCGGTGCGGGTGCCGCCGTCGCCCTGGAGCACGTCGCAGTCGATGGTGACGGTGTGCTCGCCCAGTCTGCTCATATCCACGGCGGCCCGCAGGGAGCGGCCCACCAGTCTTTGAATTTCCGCGCTGCGGGGGCTGAGCTTCAGCTTGGCCACGTCCCGCTTACTGCGCTCCCGGTTGGCCCGAGGCAGCATGGAGTACTCGGCGGTGACCCAGCCCTCCCCCTCGGGGACGTGGGGCGGAGTGCGGTCCTCCACGCTGGCGCAGCAGAGGACCTTGGTGTCGCCGCACTCGATGAGGCAGCTGCCCTCCGCGAATTTTACAAAGTCCGTTGTAATCTTGATGGGGCGCAGTTCATCGAACGCCCGTCCGTCAATTCTGGTCATGTTTTTCATCCTCTTTTGCCGCAATTAAAATCAATTCGCAGGCAGGGCAGTAACACGCCGGGCAATCGCTTCCCATCCATCTGGAAGCACCCGGCAGTGGGAACTCCCCCGCCTTCCTGTCAACCGTATACAGCCCTCGCTCCCTGGTCCAATAGATCAGATGGGAGCTGCGGACAAGTCCGGTCTCCAGCATCCCACCACAGCAGGGACAGGTCTTCTCCATGATTGGTCTCCTCTCAGCTGTCCAGCCTTTTCAGATAATGGCCTCCACATACGCCCGGGCGTCAAAGGGCCGCAGGTCGTCGATGCCCTCGCCCACGCCGGCGAACTTCACGGGCACGCCCAGCTCCCGGGCGATGGCAACGACGATACCGCCCTTGGCGGTGCCGTCCAGCTTGGTCAGGACAATGCCGGTCAAGCCCGCCGTCTCCTTAAAGGTCCGGGCCTGGATGAGGCCGTTCTGACCGGTGGTGGCGTCCAGCACCAGCAGGGTCTCCCGGGCGGCGCCGGGGCACTCCCGGTCGATGATCTTGGAGAGCTTGCTCAGCTCCGCCATCAGGTTTGCCTTGTTGTGGAGCCGTCCGGCGGTGTCGCACAGCACCACGTCCACGCCCCGGGCCTTGGCGGCCTGGAGGGCGTCAAACAGCACGGCGCCGGGGTCGGCGCCCTCGTGCTGACGCACCAGCTCGCAGCCGGCCCGCTCCGCCCAGATCTCCAGCTGGTCGGCGGCGGCGGCGCGAAAGGTGTCCGCCGCGCAGAACAGCACCCGCTTGCCCTCGTTTTTCAGCTGGTGGCCCAGCTTGCCAATGGAGGTGGTCTTGCCCACGCCGTTGACGCCGATGAACAGCACCACGCTGGGCTGGGTGGAGGTATCCAGGGCGGTGTCGCCCACGGACATCTCCTCCACCAGTACCTGCCGGAGGGCCTCCCGGACCTCCTCCTGGTCATGGAGCTTTTCCCGGCGGACCTTTGTCCGCAGCTTTTCCACCGCCTCCAGGGCGGTGTCCATGCCCAGATCGGCCAGGATCAGGGTCTCCTCCAGCTCCTCAAAGAAGGCCTCGTCGGCCTCCGTGAAGCCGGAGAACAGGTTGGTGGTGATTTTTTTCAGTTTGTCAAAAAAGCCCATAATGATCTCCTTTCGCGGCGAAGTCGCGTCCCCTTTTCTTGGGCAAACCTCCCGCCCCGCCCCCCGGCGGGCACATCCTGGTCAAACGCTTACTTGATCTTCAACTCCTTGGCCATATCGTTCAGATTGATGGTCAAGATCTTGGAGACGCCCTGCTCCTGCATGGTGACGCCATACAGCACATCGGCCTCCTCCATGGTGCCCCGGCGGTGGGTGATGACAATAAACTGCGTCCGCCCCGCCAGGGTCCGCATGTAGCGGGCATAGCGGGTGACGTTGGCGTCGTCCAGGGCGGCCTCGATCTCGTCCATGACGCAGAAGGGCGTGGGGTGGACCTTCAAAATGGCGAAGTACAGCGCGATGGCCACGAACGCCTTCTCGCCGCCGGAGAGCAGGGAGATGGTCTTCAGCGTCTTTCCCGGCGGCTGGGCCTTGATCTCGATGCCGCAGCCCAGGATGTCGTTCTCGTCCTCCAGCTCCAGCTTCGCCGTACCGCCGCCGAACAGCTCCACAAAGGTGGTCTGGAAGCTCTCGCTCAGGAGCCGGAACTGCTCCGCGAAGATCACCGTCATCTGGTTGGTGATCTCCTCGATGATGCCCTCCAGCTCGCCCTTGGCTTTCTCCACGTCGTTGCGCTGTTCGGTCAGATAGGTGTAGCGGCCATTCACCCGGTCATACTCCTCGATGGCGCCGATATTGGGGGTGCCCAGGGCGGAGATGTCCCGCTTCAGCTCGCCGATGCGGCGGCTGGCCTTGGGGACGCTCTCCAGCTCGATCCGCTGGGCCTGGGCGTCGGTGTGGCTCAGCTCGTAGTGCTCCCAGAGCCGGTCCAGAATTTGCTTTTCCTCCAGGGCGTTCGTCGCGATCTTCTGCTCCAGCCTGGACGCCGCCCGCTCCAGATTCAGCAGGTTTTCGTTCATCTCCTGGCTGGCCTTGTTTTTGGCGGTGCGCTCGGCCTCCAGGGCGATCTTCTCCTCGTTCAGGGTCCGCAGGCGCTCCTGGAGGGCCTGCCCCCGGGCGGTCAGGTCCGCCACGGCTGTTTTTCGCTGTTCGATCTCGCCGCCGGCGGCGTCGATGTTGCCCTGATAGGCCCGCACCGTCTCCTCTTTCTGCTCCCGGTCGCCGGTCAGGTCCGCCGCCAGCTGCCGCAGGTCGGCGGCGCGGCGGAGGGTGGACTCCCGCTCGGCGGTCAGAGCCGCCAGGTCGGTCTTTTTGGCGGTGATCTCCTCCGTCAGGGCGCCGGACTGGGCCAGCAGCTCCGACTGGCCGGAGAGGGCCTCCTCGGCCTTGGCGCGGTACGCGGCGGCCAGGGCCTCCTGCTCCGCCACCCGCTTCTCGGCCTGTTCGGCCCGTTGGGCGTTGTCGCTCAGGCGACCGCTCAGGCTCTCCAGCTCCCCTTCCAGGTTTTCCAGGTTCTCCCGGAGGGATCGCAGAAGGATGTCGAAATGGTTCTTCGTTCCCTCCAGCCGCAGGACCTCGTCCTCGGCCTGACGGCGCTGGCTCTCGGCGGTCTCCAGCTCATACCGCGCGGCGGTCAGCTCCCGATTCGCCGCCTCCTCCGCCTGTTGGGCGGTGGTCAGCTTTTCATGCATGGCGGCGGCGCGGCCGTTCAGCTTTTCCAGCTCGGCGGCGCGGCTCAGAACGCCCGCGCTGCGGGAGGTGGAGCCGCCGGTCATGGAGCCGCCCCGGTTGATGACCTGGCCGTCCAGCGTCACGATGCGGAAGGCGTTCCGGTATTTCCGGGCCATGGCGATGCCGCAGTCCATATCCTCCACAATGACCGTGCGGCCCAGGAGGCTGTTGAAAATATTCTGGTATCTGGCGTCGAATTTCACCAGCCGGGAGGCGATGCCAACGAAACCGAACTCGTTCTCCACGCCCCTTTCCCGCAGCTCGTCGCCGCGGATGGCGGTCAGGGGCAGGAAGGTGGCCCGGCCGGCGTCCCGCTGCTTTAAGAAGTTGATGGCGCTCTTGGCGTCCTCCTCCCGGTCCACCACGATGTTCTGCAAACCCGCGCCCAGCGCGATCTCAATGGCCAGGGAATACTGCTGGTCGGTCCTCATCAGGTTCGCCACCGGTCCGTGGATGCCACGGAGGCTGTTTTTCGCCTGCATGACCACCTTGACCGCCTTGGAGAAGCCCTCGTACTCCTTCTCCATCTCCGTCAGCAGGCGGATGCGGTCGTCCAGCGCCCCCACGTCCATGGTCAGTTTCACCCGCTGCTCCGACGCGGCGGCGGCCTTCTTCTTCCGCTCCTCCATCCGCAGGCTGTGGCCCGCGATGATGTTGGCCACGGCGGTAGCCTCGTCCCGGGCGTCCTCCAGTGCCCGACGGTTGGCCCTGGCCTCTCTTTCGGACTCCGCCAGCTGGGTCTCGGCGGCGGCCTTGTCCGCCTCCACGGCGGTCTTCCGCTCTGTGATCTGGCCATTCTCGGCGGCAATGGCGGCGGCCTCCGCCCTGGCGTCGGCGGCGGTGGCCGTGGCGATGGCCTCCTGGCCCCGCAGGGTCTCCGCCTGGGACTGTGCCCCGCCGGCCTGCTCGGCGGCGGCGCGGGCCTTGGCCAGCAGGGCGTCCAGGGCGGCGTTCAGGGTCTCCGCCTCCCGGTCGATCTCCGCGATGCGTGCCTCCTGCTCCTCCGCCTGCTTCTCCAGACCGCCGGCGCGGCTGTCGGTCTCCTCCAGCTCCGCCTGGGCCCGGGCGATGTTCTCCCGGTTGTGGGCGATGGTGCTCTCCAGCACCGCCACGGCGGACTCCTGCTCCTTCACCCGGCTGTCCAGCTCCGCGGCCTGGGCGCGGAGGCGCTCGGCCTCCATGTCCTTCTCCTGCATCCGCTGGCCGTACCGCTCGCCCTCGGCGTACAGCGCGTCCAGAGCGGCCCGGGCCTCGTCCCGCTGGCTCTCAGCGGTGTGGAAGTCGCTCTCCAGCTTCCGGGCGCCGGCTTTCAGGGCGTCCAGGTTCTCCAGCCACACGGAGATCTCCAGCAGCCGCAGCTCGTCCCGCAGGACCAGGTACTTTTTCGCCTTCTCCGCCTGGTCCCGCAGGGGCTCCACCTGCAGCTCCAGCTCCGAGATCTTGTCGTTGATGCGCACCAGGTTCTCCTCCGTGCGCTCCAGCTTCCGCTCGGACTCCTCCTTCCGGTGGCGGAACTTGGAGATGCCCGCGGCCTCCTCGAAGATCTCCCGGCGCTCGCCGCTTTTGGCGGACAGGATCTCGTCGATCTTGCCCTGACCGATGATGGAGTAGCCCTCCCTGCCCATGCCGGTGTCCAGGAACAGCTCCGTCACGTCCCGCAGGCGGACGGACTGGCGGTTGATGTAATACTCGCTCTCCCCGCTGCGGTAGTAGCGGCGGGTGACGGAGACCTCGCTCTCCTCCATGGTGGGGAAGATGTGCTCCGTGTTGTCGATAACCAGCGTCACCTGGGCAAAGCCCACCTGGGCCCGCTTCTCGGTGCCGCCGAAGATGACATCCTCCATCTTGGCGCCCCGGAGTCCCTTGGCGCTCTGCTCGCCCATGACCCAGCGGATGGCGTCGGAAATGTTGGACTTGCCGGAGCCGTTGGGGCCCACGATGGCGGTGATATCCTCGCCGAAATTCAGGACCGTCTTATCCGGAAAGGATTTGAAGCCCTGAATTTCCAATGCTTTAAGGTACACGATTTCACCTCTGTTAGTTTCACATACTATAACTAGATTAATATAGCAGAGAAGCGGCTGCTTTTCAAGGTAAATCCAAAATTTTGCCGTTGTTTTCACGGAAGCGCCTCCTATTCCTGTGATCCGCTTTTCTGCCAGGCAAATATTTGATAAAATGAAAGAAACCTTTTTCCAAATTTCCTGACTTAATGGGTGAAAGGCCTTTTACCGAGAGGAGTTGACACAGATGGAGGACAACCGCATCGTGGAGCTGTACTGGCAGCGCAGCGCCGACGCCATTGCGGAGACCCACGCGAAATACGGCAGCTACTGCCACGCCATCGCCCGCAATCTCCTGGGCAGCGCCCAGGACGCGGAGGAGTGCGTCAACGACACCTGGCTGGGAGCTTGGAATGCCATGCCCGTCCACCGCCCGGAGCGGCTGGGGCCCTTTTTGGGGAAGATCACCCGGTCTCTCGCCTGCAACCGCTACAACGCCGCCCGTGCGGAGAAGCGGGGCGGCGGCCAGCTGCCCCTGGTGCTGGAGGAGCTGGGAGACTGCGTCCCCGCCGCCCCCAGCGCGGCCCAGGCTGTGGAGGACCGGGAGCTGGAGCAGACGTTGAACCGCTTTCTCCGCACTCTGCCGGAGCAAGCGTGCAGTATCTTCCTGCGCCGGTACTGGTTCGCGGAGCCCCTGGCGGATATCGCGGCCCGGTACGGCCTGAAGCAGAACACCGTCAAGACCAGTCTGTTCCGCAGCCGGGAGAAGCTGCGGCGGTATCTGGAAAAGGAGGGCATCTCTTTATGAAACAGGAACGGATTTTCGCCGCCCTGGGCGGCGTGGACCCCGCGCTGATTGAGCGCAGCGAACGGCCCCGGCGGCGTCGGGCCTGGCCTGTGGCCATCGGCGCCCTGGCTGCCTGCGCGGCGCTGCTGGCGGCGGTCTGGCTGCCCCGGCCGGCGCAGCCGGAGGGCACCAAGCCCATCCAGGCCCTGTCCTTCACCGGCGGGGACGTGGGAGCTCTGCATCTGTGCAGCATCCAGTACGGCCCCCCGCCCAACGCGGGCTTCGCCATCTACGTGAACGAGGACATCTACACCACCACAGAGGAAAACGGCGTCTACACCATCCGGCCCGTCAGCACCCTGCCGGAGGCGTTTCCGCCCATTGACCTGACCATTACCCACATGGAGGGCCGCTATGACAAGGCCGCCGCCATGGAAAGCGTCACCCAACAGCTGACGGAGACCTACGCCCAGGTGTCCGGGATCGAGGAAACGGAGCTCACCCTGTTCCGCACCGCCGGGGACGGCGCGGCCTGGGACGATGCCCAGGCAATGGTCCTCTGTGTGGACGACGGATACGGCGGCAGCTTCGTCCTTATGGCCCGGTACTTCACCGAGGCGGAGGAGGGCCACGGCGTCCGGTTCCGGGACATGATGGACACCTTCACCGTGGTCTACGAGGGCTTCGCCACCTCTCCGGCGTGGGTGGGCGAGCTGCAGGTCGCCGCCGACCGGCTGATGGAGGCCATCTTCTCCCACCGGCTGGATACCGTCTCCGACCTGCTGGCGGAGGACGCCGTGGTGGACGCTTACGGCGAGGACGTGTCCGGAGACGTCAGCGTGGCCGCCGTCGACTATGCCCCGGACGACGATCAATCCCCCGCCTCCGCCGTGGTCTCCGTCAAGCACCGGACCAGCACCGAGGAGGGGTATGACTACCTGACCATGGAGCTGGACTACACCGACGGCCGGTGGCTGCTCCGGTGGGCGGGCATTGAAAAATAGCGCTTCGCGGGACTTCCGGCCGGCGCCGGAAGCCCCGCGTTCTCCCCGGAAAGCAAGTTCTTTTGAAATAGATATCGACTTTTAGGCGGGGTTGTGTTATTCTGGAAATAAAATTACGGGTTGTACGGAAAGGGGGATCGTTGTGCGGGAAAAGCAGCTTCGTCTGGTGGTGGCTTTCCACACGACCGCCGGCGCAATGGCGGCGGAGCGGCTGTGTAAAAAGCTTTCGCTGGAGGGCCGTCTGATCTCCGTCCCCCGGTGCGTGACCTCCGACTGCGGCATTGCCTGGTCCGCGTCGCCGGAGCTCCGTTCCACGCTGGAAACGCGCTTTCAGGAGGCCGGCATCGACACCGCCGGATTTTATGAGGTGATGGTCTAGGCAGCTTTTTCTTTTTGGCTCCGATATTCTTTTATTAAAACAACGATAGGAGAGTGTGTATGAAAAATCAAAGCTGGATCCGGGAACACGGTCTGATCCTGTTGACCGGCGTGGTGGTGGGCGTGGCGGCCCTGATCCTGACCGCCGCCGGCAACCCCAAGAACATGGGCTTCTGCATCGCCTGCTTTGAGCGGGACATCGCGGGCGCCCTGGGCTTCCACAGCGCGGGCAAGGTCCAGTATCTCCGTCCGGAGATCGTGGGCATCGTGCTGGGCGCCCTGATCGCCGCCCTGGCCGCCAAGGAGTTCCGGGCCAAGGCCGGTTCCTCCCCCGCCAGCCGCTTCGTGCTGGGTCTGTTCGTCATGATCGGCGCCCTGGTCTTCCTGGGCTGCCCCCTGCGCATGGTCATCCGCCTGGGCGGCGGCGACCTGACCGCCGTGGCGGGCCTGCTGGGCTTCATCGCGGGCATCCTGGTGGGCGTGGCCTTTCTGAAAAAGGGCTTCTCCCTGGGACGGGCCTACCCCGTCCCCGCCGCCGAGGGCGCGGTCCTGCCGGGCGTCATGGTGGTGCTGCTGGTGCTGCTGGTGGCCGTCCCTGGCGTCCTGAAGTTCTCCGAGGAGGGGCCCGGCTCCATGCGGGCTTTCTGGGTCATCTCCCTGGTGGCCGGTCTGGCGGTGGGCTTCATGGCCCAGAAGAGCCGCCTGTGCATGGCCGGCGGCCTGCGGGACGCTTTCATGCTCCGGGACTTCAACCTGCTGATCGGCTTCGTGGCCATCTGGGTCACCGTCACCATCGGCAACCTGATCCTGGGGAACTACAATCTCTCTGCCACCTCTCAGCCCATCGCCCACAGCCAGTACCTGTGGTCCTTCCTGGGCATGGCCCTGGCGGGCTGGGGCTCCACCCTGCTGGGCGGCTGCCCCCTGCGCCAGCTGATTCTGGCCGGTGAGGGCAACGGCGACTCCGCCGTGACCGTGCTGGGCATGATCGTCGGCGCCGCCGTGGCCCACAACTTCGGCCTGGCCGGCAACGCGGACAGCGTGGTGGACGGTACTTACGTGGTGGGCGGCATCGGCACCGCCGGCATGGTGGCCATGGTGCTGGGCTTCGTGGCCCTGCTGGTCATCACCCTGACCCACCTCCCCGGAAAGGAGGATGCGTAATGGTCGATACGAGAGGTCTCTCCTGCCCCATGCCCGTCATCATGGTGCAGAAGGCGGTCCGCAAGGACGCCCCCGCCAAGCTGGAGGTCCTGGCCGACGCCAGGGTGGCCGTGGAGAACATCACCCGGTTCGCCCGGACCCAGGGCTATCAGGTGGCCGTGACCGAGGACGGCCCGGAGTTCAAGCTGACGCTGACGAAGTAAAAAAATCGGAGGGACCGCAAAACCGCAGTCCCTCCGTTCTCTATTCCCAAAACAGCTCGTCCAGGGTCTTGCCCAGGGTCCGGCAGATGGCGACGCACAGTTTGATGGTGGGGTTGTAGTCCCCCTTCTCGATGGCGTTGATGGTCTGGCGGGAGACGCCCACCGCGTCCGCCAGCTGCTGCTGGCTCAGGTCCAGCGCCGCCCGGGCGGCCTTCAGGCGGAGGTTCTTCATGCCGCATCCTCCCGCCGGGCGCGAACGTGCCTGTACCAAACGACCGCCAGGACCAGCAGGTCCGACAGGCTCGCCACCGCCGCCACCGCCCAGAGGTTCAGAGTGCCGTCCACCAGCAGCCCCTCTCTCCACAGGCGGAACACGCTGAGACACAGGCACCCCGCCCCTGCCAGCGCCAGAGAGGTCGCGGTCCTCTCCGGCCTCTCATGCAGCTCCAGATAGGCGTCCTTCCGCACCGCTGTCACGGCAAACACCGTGCCCCCCAGCTCCAGGCAGAGAAAGCCCCCCGCCTCCGCCCCGAGCCAGGGAAGCGCCCCGGCGAACTGGGTAAAGGCCCAGATGCTGGCGGCCAGCGTGAAAAAGCCGTATTTGTAAGCCACGCCCCGGGCCTGCTCCTGCCGCTCGTCAAAGTGCGTCCCGTCGCTCCCCTCCCTGTGCCAGAGCCAAAGCACCAGCAGAAGGTACGCGGCGAAGATCAGCGCCAGCACGATCAAAAAACTCATTCCCCGTCCTCCCCCCTGGCCAGCAGGCGGTTCGCCATATAGATCACCAAAATCACCGGCGCCATGGCGCCGCAGATGAGGTTCACCGCCCCGGAAGTCAGAACGCCGTCCTCCACCACGCTGCCGTCCAGCAGGCGCGGGACCCCGACGCCCAGGTTCACCAGGGCGATACCTGCGATGTATCCCAGAGGATGTTCCATATGCAGCGCCTCCACATGTGGTTTCGTTGTGAGGACAGCATACCATACGCCGGACATTTTATCAAGTATATTTTACTTTTTATCGCAAAAATCCGCCGTCGGAAGCTGCCTGCTCCGACGGCGGACATGGCTTCTCTCAGTTGTAGATGCCCTTGGAGTCCACCAGGCTGGCCTCGTAGCCCGCCTGCCGCAGGGCCTCCAGGATGGCGGCCCGGTGCTCGATGCCGAAGGCCTCCAGCGTCACCCGCAGCTCCACCCGGCTCTGGCGGTTGATGCTGACGAACTGGTTGTGGTCCAGCTTGATGATGTTGCCGTTCTCCCGGGCCAGAATCTCCGCGATGCGGAGCATCTCGCCGGGGCGGTCCGGCAGCATAACGGAGAAGGTGAACACCCGTCCCCGCCGGATCAGGCCGTGCTGGACCAGGCTGGACATGGTGATCACGTCCATGTTGCCGCCGGAGAGGATGGGCACCACGTTCTTCCCCTGGCAGTCCAGGTGCCGCAGCGCCGCCACGGACAGCAATCCCGCATTCTCCACCACCATCTTGTGGTTCTCCATAATGTCCAGGAACGCCTCCACCAGCTCGTCGTCCTCGATGGTCAAAATTTCGTCCACGTTCTCCTGGATGTAGGGGAACACCACATCTCCCGGGGTCCGCACCGCCACGCCGTCGGCGATGGTGACGGCGGAGGGCAGAGACACCACATGGCCCGCCTCGATGGACGCCTTCATGGACGCGGCCCCCACCGGCTCCACGCCGATGACCTTCACATGGGGATTCAGCAGCTTTGCCAGGGTGGACACGCCCGCCGCCAGCCCGCCGCCGCCGATGGGCACCAGGATGACATCCACGTCCGGCAGGGCCTGGAAGATCTCATAGGCGATGGTGCCCTGGCCGCAGGCGATGTCCAGGTCGTTGAAGGGCGGGATGTAGGTCATGCCCTTCTCCTCCGCCAGGGCCATGGCGTGCTCCGCCGCGTCGTCGAACACGGAGCCGTGGAGGATGACCTCCGCGCCGTACTCCTTGGTGTGGTTGACCTTCATCAGCGGCGTGGTGGTGGGCATGACGACGGTAGCCTTCACCCCGGCCACCTGGGCGGCGTAGGCCACGCCCTGGGCGTGGTTGCCCGCGGAGGCGGTGATCAGGCCGTGGGCCTTCTGCTCCTCCGTCAGCTTGGTAGTCTTATAGTAGGCGCCCCGGATCTTGTAGGCGCCGGTGACCTGCATGTTTTCAGGCTTCATGTACACCTGGTTGCCGCAAAGCTCGGAGAGGTATTTGCTGTAAACCAGGTTGGTTTTGGAGATCACGCCCTGCAATACGCTGCGGGCCTCCTTGAATTGGTCAAGTGTGAGCATGCGCAGTATCCTCTTTGTCCCGAATTTCAGCCCCGTGGTTGAGGGGTCCAGTGGATACCATCATAGCAAAATCTCGAAAAATGTCAATGCTCAAACCACAATATTTCGCATTTTCAGTCCCAAATCCAAACGCGGGGTCATCTTGGTTTTTTTGCAGACAACGCTTTGCGTCAGCGCCGCTCCCCGATCTGGCGGTACAGGCAGGCAAGGCCGTCGGACAGTCCGCCGACCCGGTCGATGAGCCCCAGCCGTACCGCCTCCTCGCCATAGATGACGCTGCCCACGTCGGCGGCCATGTCGTCCTTTTTCAGCATCAGGGCCTGGAAGTCCTCGGCGCTGATCTGGCTGTGGCCGGACACAAACGCCACGATGCGCTCCTGAAGCCGCTGGAAGTAGTTGTAGGTCTGGGGCGCGGCGATGACCGTGCCGCTCATGCGGACGGGGTGGATGGTCATGGCGGCGGAGGGCACGGCGAAGCTCCGTCGGGCCGCCACCGCCAGGGGCACCCCGATGGAGTGGCTGCCCCCCAGGACGATGGAGACGGTGGGCTTGGTCATGCCGGCGATCAGCTCCGCGATGGCAAGGCCAGCCTCCACGTCGCCGCCCACGGTGTTCAGCAGGAACAGCACGCCGTCCACCTCCTCGCTCTCCTCCAGTTTGGCGAGCAGCGGCAGAACGTGCTCGTACTTGGTGGTCTTGGTGTTGGAGGGTGCGTTGGTGTGCCCCTCGATCTGCCCGATGATGGTCATGCAGTACACGGTGCCTTGGGGCGTACGAGTCAGGGCGGAGCCGAAGTCCAGGATGCCCTGGACGGTCTCGTTATTCTCCGAGCCGTTCTCCCGCCCCGGCTCAGTGGGTTCGGTGGGTTTGGTGTTTTCCGTCATAGTATCCCTCACTTTCCCCGGTATTGTCTGCATTTTTATGAAAAGTACACGCGGAGCGGCCTTTCTTTTTTCGCCGCGCCATGCTATACTGATTTATATTTTAGACATACCGGGAGGATCTGACCGTGGAACATACAAAGCAGCGAATTGTGGTAAAGGTGGGCACCTCCACCCTGACCCATGACTCCGGCAGCCTGGATCTGCGGAGCATGGAGCGCCTGGTGCGGGTGCTGTCCGACCTCCATGGCGCGGGACACGAGATCATTCTGGTGACCTCCGGCGCCATCGCCGTGGGCACGTCCCGCCTGGGGCTGGCGGAACGCCCGAAGGAGTTGCGGATGAAGCAGGCGGCCGCCGCCGTGGGCCAGTGCCGCATGATGCACATCTACGACAAGCTGTTCTCCGAGTACAACTGCTCCATGGCCCAGATCCTGCTGACCGGCGACGACGTGGAGGACCCGGAGCGGGCGGAGCATCTGCGCAGCACCTTCTCCGCTCTGCTGGAGATGGGCGTCGTCCCGGTGGTGAACGAGAACGACTCCGTCTCCTCCGCCGAGATCGAGACCGGGCACCACAAGGTCCTGGGCGATAACGACACCCTGTCCGCCATCGTGGCGGAGCTGTGCCGGGCGGACCTGCTGGTGCTGCTCAGCGACATCGACGGGCTGTACGACGCCGACCCCAAGACCCATCCCGGCTCGAAGCTCCTTCACCAGGTCCGGGAGTTGACGCCGGAGATTCTGAAGATGGCCGGCGGCGCCGGCACCTGGCGGGGCACCGGCGGCATGGCCACCAAACTATCCGCCGCCCGCATCGCCATAACCGCCGGATGCGACATGGTCATCACCAACGGCGCGCGGATGGAGGACCTGTACGGCATCGTGGAGGGGCGGGATATCGGGACGCGGTTCGTGGCCAGCGCCGTCACGGCGTAAAGCTGGGATATACAGGTTACGAAAGCGCCCTCTTCATGGAGGGCCTTGTGGCTGACAGCCGCCTTTTATAACATAAGGAGCGGCAGCACTTACAGCTGTCGCTCCTTGGTAGCCAGATCGCTCCGGAACGGACATATTCACTTCTGATTGCGTTTATCTTTTTTATACAGCGGCTCGCCTGTCACCTGTCGAAAAAGCTCATCGGCCCATTTTTTGTCATAGATGACTCTGCCATCCGCTTCGTGGGCCGGTACATTCTTTTTCTTGAGCATGGCGATCAGTTCAGTGTAGCCCGCCATACGTTTCGTCGCGGAAATCTCCCTGATTTTCTTTTTTTCCGGGAAGGAAAAATCCCAGACCCCAGACAAAGAATGATAACAAATATCAATCTCTCCGTTTTCCACTGCCTTTTGGAGCTCATCCCACCGAAATTCCCGGCGGTCTTTTCGGGACAGAGTAAAAATAATTTTTTCTTCATCGTAGGAAAATCCGCGGCCACCGATATGCAGGAACGCATAAATAGCAGCTCCGCCGAATAAAGCGACCTCATAAAGTATGATAACATCGCCTTCTTTCATCCATTGGCAAAAAGCCCAAACAGCTATGCCCGCGCAGAAAAAGGCGGCAAAAACCGAGAGGAGCAGGTCAACTGTGCTCTTTCCGCATTTTTTCATCGTTCAATACTCCCTCCAAATCATAATTTGATATGCTTTCCTGTAAATAGCTGCAAAAACAGCGTGCAGCCATCGACTGGTTTTACGCAGTAATGCCACACGCCGTTTGTTGCATTTTAGCAAATATCTTTATTGCCGTCAACAAAAGGTTTTCCGCTGGCAATATTGACCGTCTTATAGCACCGCAGAGGCGGCTGTCATATCGCACTGCATATTTTAAAAAGCATGTCTGGCTCTCTGCGCTCTTGCCCGTTTGAAGGAGGTATTTTCGATGCCTGCGCCCCAACAGCAGTCCCCGGAAAAGCGCTTTTCCGCATTTCGGACGGGCTCACCCTCGCCATTCTGGCGTTGGAGTTGTGGTCGATCCTCTCCGGCCTGATATGCTGTCTTCGGTGGGGACAGTTTGATTGGTATGTGCTATCGAATCCGCTGCTGATACTGGTCCTCATAGTTGGATGGCCGGTCTTTGCAATATTGGCTGTCTGCAGTTTTTATGCGGCAAAGCGCGGCTGCCCCGCCGATGCCTGTATCGCCATACCAACGCATTGCTGATCCAAATTCTGTTTTTATCTGTACGGCAATCAGTTACATCGCTGCGTTCTATTTCATTTGTTACTTTTAAGGAGGTCCGCTTATGACTGCATTACAACAGCAGGGAGCGGCGGCCAAGGCCGCCAGCCATACCCTAGCCACCGCCGGGACGGCGAAGAAAAACGCCGCCCTGGAGGCCATCGCCAACATCCTGACGGAGCGCCAGACCGAGTGGCTGGCCGCCAACGCGGAGGACGTCGCCGCCGCGAAAGAAGCCGGGATGCGCCCCGCCATGCTGGACCGCCTGACCCTGACAACCGAGCGCGTCGCGGGCATCGTGGACGGCGTGCGGCAGGTGGCCGCTCTCCCGGACCCCATCGGACGGGTGGACAAAATGGAGACCCGGCCCAACGGCCTGATCATCGGCCGCCGGCGGGTGCCCCTGGGCGTCATCGCCATCATCTTCGAGGCCCGGCCCAACGTCACCGTGGACGCGGCGGCGCTGTGCCTGAAATCCGGCAATGTGTGCATCCTCCGGGGCGGCAAAGAGGCCATCCGCTCCAACCGCTGCGTGACGGTGCTGATGCGCCAGGCCCTGGCCTCCGCCGGGCTGCCGGAGGACTGCATCTCCCTGGTCCAGGACACCAGCCATGAGACCGCCAACGAGCTGATGCACCTGGACGATTATGTGGACGTCCTCATCCCCCGGGGCGGCGCTGGACTGATCCGGGCTGTCGCCAAAGAGTCCAGCGTGCCGGTCATCCGAACCGGCGAGGGCGTGTGCCACATCTACGTGGACGACGAGGCCGACCTGGACATGGCCGCCAAGGTCCTGTTCAACGCCAAGTGCTCCCGGCCCTCGGTGTGCAACGCCGTGGAGTGCGTGCTGGTCCAGCGGGACGTGGCGGCGGACTTCTGGAAGCGGGCCCTGCCCCTGCTGGACGAAAAGGGCGTGGAACTGCGGTGCGACGAAGAAGCCCTGGCCCTGCTGGGCACCCGGGCTCTCCCCGCCGCCGAGAGCGACTGGGACGCGGAGTACGACGACTATATTCTGGCGGTCCGGACCGTGAAGGACATGGACGAGGCCATCGACTTCATCAACACCCACGGCACCGGCCACTCGGAGAGCATCCTCACGAAGAACTACTTCAAGGCCCAGCACTTCCTGGATCGGGTGGACGCGGCGGCGGTGTATGTCAACGCCTCCACCCGCTTCACCGACGGCGGCGAGTTCGGCCTTGGCGCCGAGATCGGCATCTCCACCCAGAAGATGCACGCCCGGGGCCCCATGGGGCTGGAGGAGCTGACCAGCTGCAAGTACGTGATTTACGGCGAGGGGCAGGTGCGCTGACGGAGGAAAGGGGGGATCACATATGTGGGATCGGTTGATATACATTGTGATCGGACTGGGGCTTTGTTATTTCGTTTATCAGTGGAAAAAGCCGCTGGTGCTCAGGCTCCTTGTGATCGCCACTCTCGCGGTCCTGACCCTGCTGAGCTGGAAGGTCCCTCTGGCGCGGTACCCGCTGTTTACCGCCGGGATCGTATATTTTTCAGGTCAATGCTGGAACAGCTGGAAGTCGCCGAATGTCAGTGCTCCGGGTCTGCTGTTTTTAGCGGTCCTGTTCGGCATCCTGCCCTTCATTGGGCTTGCCCGGCAGCTGACCAGTTCGTATCCCTACCGGGGCGCGGAACTTGCGGAGTTGCTGTTTGAGTGCCTGATTGCCCTGCCCATTGGTTTCTGTTCCGCCGTCTCCTTTATCCGTCTTCAAAAAAATAAACAGGGTCGTCACGGCCAAGAGAAAGGTTGATTCAATAAATGGCAACATTCGGTTTCCTCGGCACCGGCAACATGGGCGGGGCCCTGGCCCGGGCGGCCCGCAAGCGCCTGTCCGGTGATCAAATTCTCCTCGCCAACCGCACCCCTGAAAAAGCGAAAGACCTGGCGGAGGAGCTGGACTGCCGGACGGCGGACAACGTCGCCGTGGCGGAGCGGGCGGACTTCATCTTCCTGGGCGTCAAGCCCCAGATGATGGCGGACCTGCTGGCGGAGATCGGCCCGGTTCTGGCAAAGCGCCAGGGGCGCTTCCTCCTGGTAACCATGGCGGCGGGCCTGACCATCGCCCGCATCCGGGAGCTGGCGGGTGGGGCGTACCCCGTCATCCGCATCATGCCCAACACCCCCGCCTCCATCGGCGAGGGCATGGTGCTCTACGCCTGCGGCGAGGGCGTCACCAGGGACGAAGAACAGACATTCCTGGACGCCATGGCGGGGGCGGGGCGGCTCTCTCTCCTGCCGGAGAAGCTGATCGACGCCGGGTCCGCCGTGTCCGGCTGCGGCCCGGCTTTCGTGGACCTCTTCATCGAGGCCCTGGCGGACGGCGGCGTG
>CABSFC010000044.1 GCA_902476875.1 uncultured Oscillibacter sp.
TGGAAAGAAAGCCGGACTGGCTGCCCGGCTTTCCTGTCCAAATTTATTGTAATAGGTCGGGTGTTTTCTTATGTTGTCGTATTTTAATCCCATTCAAACAGAAAATGGCCTGACCTTGTCTGTCGATAGGCTGGTTATTGATTATTATGTTGGCTCCCCTTTAAAACGTGAAGCTTTTTCGGCTTTTATATTCCGGCTGCCACTGCATTATAATGTTGATACTCAACTTTGGGATGCTTTTAAACCCGGTACTTATCATTCTAATGCCATTATCAAATTGAATGATGGCAACAGCTTTTACATTGGAATGGGCCTTAATGCGGCTAAAACCGAGTGGGAAAAGATTCGTATAGAATTTAATCCCAACAAGGTAGGCTACCATAGTGTCCTGCTCCGCATACTACGCTGGTTGAACGGAGCCACCCAACCCATGCACCGCAGCATCCGCCGTTTCGACATTGCCATGGACATCCCCGTAGACCGGAATGATGTCACTCTAATAAAGGACAGACGCCTGTATACCTCTCGGAAGCACGGCTCGGAATTCACCGAATATCTGGGCGCAAAATCGTCGACCATCGGGCGCACCAAATTGTACAACAAGCAAACCGAGGCCGGTCTTGCGTACCCGCTCACCCGATTAGAAATCACGCTTGACCCTACCACGCCATTTGAAAAACAGCCGTGGCCCAAGGTCTACTATATTGACAACTATCAGTGTCAGCTGGACGATTTTAAGCGGTTGACCGATACGCAAAGGTTTATTCTGGGCGCACTGCTGTCTGGTTATGGGTCAATTAAGGACTTGGGCCGCCGTGAACAAGAGCGGATTAGACCGTTTCTGGAACAGTACATCAAGTATGTAGCGGTCGCCAAAAAAGAATATATGAAAATTTTGCAACAGCTTCGCCTTTATGTGACCTCGCCCTACAAACTTGTGCGGCGGGATGATGTCTATGACGATACTGTACCCGTGCACGAGCCTCTCCCATACTATCAGTCGTTCTCCCGTTAAATTTTCAAGAAAGGGGGCTGGAAACATGGATTACTCTCAATTTCCAGAGATGTTAACACTTTCACAAACCGCCAAACTTTTAGCAATGCCCACGGAATATGTAAGTGTCTTGCTTTCGTCGGGTTATCTGGAATCTATCGACCTCAATGGCAAAACCCTTGTGCTGAAAACTTTCGTGCTTGACTTCATTCAAAATTATGGTGAGATATGCTATAATAGTATAAAAGTTCTCCATCATCCCGCCTCTGTCGGAATGGGAGCGCCTATGCTCTTTGACAACCAAATGACCCCGGATTTTTCGCCATGCCCGGAAGGAGACACCGACATGGCAAAAAGCAAAAAAGTGAATCAGTATATCACCGTCAACGGCGAAAAACACTGGATAACAGCAACCACCATGCAAGAATTTGCGGACAAGGTAAGCAAGTTGTCCGGGGCACCCAAAGAGGCCAAAAAACACGCTTTTGCGGACTATGCCTGGACTTGGTTTAACACATACTCCAAGCCCAACGTGGCGACCGCTACGGCCACTACATACCGCCGCCAGCTTATGCGCTACCTGCTCCCTGCCTTTGAGGGGCTGGCCTTTGAGGGGCTGGCCGTTGAGGACATCACCACTGATGACGTGCAGCGGTTGTTTAATGGTATGACCGGAGCTAAGGCCACCAAAGACAAGGCCCGCATGGTTTTGAACCAGATTTTGGATTTTGCCGTGGAAGATGGCTTGCTCTTCCAGAATCCGTTAAAGTCCCGGCGGCTTAAAGTCACGGGCGAGGCCAGCAAAGCCACACCCCCTTATAGTGTCGAACAGATGCGCTATCTCGTGCAGCATATAGGAGATGTCAAAAATCCCGTTGACCGTGCCTATCTGGCCCTGCAAGCTCTGCACCCTCTCCGGTTGGAAGAAGTGCTTGGCCTTGAACCTGGCGACGTGGACACCCAAGGTATGAAAATCCATATTCGCCGGGCGGTCACCCATCCCACCCGCAATCAACCGGAAGTTAAGGACACCAAAACGGAAAGCAGCTGCCGAACCATTAGCCTGTCCTCTATGGCCCTACCCTATCTCCCCGAGGATGCCTCCGGTAAATTTTTGTTCGGTGGAGATGCGCCGCTTAGTTACACCCAGGTGCGCAGGATGTGCAATCGCATTAAGCAGGACACGGGATTTGAGGAGAATATCACTCCCATCCGTTTCCGCACAACTGTCTTGACTGATATATATGACCAAACAAAAGACATTAAGCTGGCTCAAGCGGCGGCGGGACATACTACCCCGGCAATGACCCTAAAATATTACGTGAAAGGTCGAGAAACCGCTGCGGATGCCACTGCTGCCGTGGAGCGGACATACAGCGCATAGTTGGGTTGGAGTTGGAAAGCTAAAAGTCTGGAATCCATTGTGCCGCAATGGATAGGCGGGTTTAAATTCCTCAAAAAGTTGGAATGTCCGTTGGAAAATCCCATTTTTTTAGTAACGAGACCTTTTTTCATTGCTTACAAAGCGCCGAAAAAGTTCATAAAACATACGAAAAACCACCTAAATCCGAAGATTTAAGTGGTTTTTCTTGGAGCTGCTGGGCGGATTCGAACCGCCGACCTCATCCTTACCAACTGCTTAAAAGCCCTGAAAGTACTATTTTCCAGTGCTTTTAGGGCCTTTTTGTTCCAGAGATACATGCTCTTTGGGACTTTCCGCTCCATTGTTTCCATCCGCTCGTTTCCCCGTGTGGGTCACGGTGTGGGTCAAGCAACTTTTAGCGGTAATACGACGCCTTTCCGAAGAAGCCGATCCGGTTCTCCACTACCTCGGTACTCCGCGCTTCAATAATGCGCATGATGTTCCGCAACACTTTTCCGGTATCTTGAAAGCATTGTTGCAGAGCAAACATTTATCGATCCAGCTTTTCATTTTCGCTTGTCCCAAAATATACCCAGTAAGGCCCGACCTTAAAAACTTGCGGCATGGTCAAAGCCTCCCTGCTGTGAAACCTCAATCATCAGATGCGCCGTCGATTTAATTATAGCCGTAGTTGCACCACGATTCAGAAGTTCTTCCAACCATACAACTGCTGCATTTTCTCTTTCGCTCGGCTCTTCCTATCTATATTTTCTTCCTCTGCCCTATCTGAATTGCTCAAATTGTGCGGCGCATTAAACAAAGAATACGTTGTTTTAAGTAACGCAGAAAGAAATTTTACCCCTAAATTTATCTATGAATCAAATATGATCCTAACATAGCACATGATTCTGATTTCACAGTTTCAATTTGTCCAACCAGGCTCGTAGTTCCGCCTCTGATAACCGCCCATTGAGCATCCGTCCCTCAATGATTCTGGTATCGGCGGCCACGCTGCCCCGCAGGTCAGCCGCCGACCGGCCCAGTCCGCTGCCGCCAGAGGTGGCAAACAGAATGATCGTCTTGCCGCTGAAATCGTAGCTCTCCAGGAAAGTGTTGATGATCGTGGGGGCCACATACCACCAAATGGGGAAACCCAGGAACACCACATCATAGTCCTCGATCTTCGCATCCCTGTCTGCCAGAGCGGGCCGGGACGCCTTATCGCTCATCTCCACGGAACTGCGGGAGCGTTTGTCCATCCAGTTCAGGTCAGATCGGGTATATGGTACCTTGGGCTTGATCTCGTAGAGGTCGGCTCCTGCCGCCCCGGCCAGTAATTTCGCCGCCTCCGCAGTCACGCCACTGGCGGAAAAATAAGCCACCAATGCTTTTTTCATAGTAAGTTCCTCCTTGTATGGTTATAAAGATTTTCCAAAGTCATAGGCCAGCTTTGGGAACCGGCTGGCACGGGTCTGCAATACAGTGCCGCAGCCGGTCCCCAGGATCGTGCCCTGGTCCTTGAAGTTCAGATAGTGGCACAGGGTCTGATAGTGGGCACTGAGATCCCGCATCGTCCAGTCATTGCTGTCCCAGGCCGCCGCTATGAGAGCGGTTTTCAACCCCATAGAGGAGAGTTGTCCATCGAAGCTGTAAAAGCGGTCGATGACTGTTTTCAACTGGGCGGACATTCCAAAATAATAGAGCGGAGTTACAAACACCACCATATCAGATGCAAAAATTTGTCTACGCAGCTCCGTCATATCGTCTTTTTGTACGCATGGGCCAGACATTCCGCAGGCATCACAGCCCAGGCAGGGATGCAGGTCAGCATGGCCTGCGTCAAAGACCTGTACCTGATGTCCGGCTTCTCTGGCTCCATGGATGAACTCCTCTGCCAGCAGATTGGAGGAGCCATGCTTGTGGGGACTGCTCTCGATCACTAAAATGTTCATGTAACACACTCCTTCAGATGACTTGAAAGGCTTCCCACTTCTCGCTTTGGAAACGCAGCAGGAAGATCACACCGCGAATGGCCCAGTCAGCGCACATGGCCCAGGCGATTCCAAGGACCCCCATATCCAGAACAAGGCTGAACAGCAGGGACAGGACCAGCCGCACTCCCACGGTGGTAAAGACAGAAACGGCAGTGGTGAATCTGATATCCCCCGTAGCCCGCAGCCCCTTCCCCAGCGGGTCGGCAAAAGGGAACGCGATGGCGCTGAATATATTATGGAGCAGCACCAGCCAGATGACAAGCGCTTTTGTCTCCGGCGCAACGGCGTAGAACCTCAACAGCACAGGGGTGGTTGCAAAAATCAGTGCATTCCAGACAATAGAAAAGCGCAAGGTGATTTTCATCAGCCGGTGGAAGCAAAGCTCCGCCTGCGGGACGTCCCCAGCCCCCATGCACTGGCCGATGACCGTGATAAAAACCGGCCCCATGGCGACGCATACAAGAGACGCCATGGACCAGATGCTCTGGGCGATGCCGTTGGCGGCGATCTGATAGGTGCCGAACAGGGCCACCACGCTGCTGAGCGCCACCTTGACCAACTGAAAAATGCCGCTCTCAAACCCGTTGGGGACGGCGATACGGAGCATCCGCCCCAGCAGCGGGCCGTCCCAGTGGAAAATCCACTTTGCCTCATACCACACCGGGTTCTGCCGGGAAAAGCACAGGGCCGTGATGGCCACAGCCGAGAAAGTCCGGGCGAACAAGGAGGGCCAGGCCACGCCGGCCACTCCCGCTTTCAGCATAAAGACGCCGATCAGGTTGCCTGCCACATTGATCCCGTTGGACAGGATGGAGATATACATGGTGGTGCTGGTCTTGCCGAAGCTACGGTACAGGGCTGCCCCTGCGTTGTAGACCGCAATGGCCGGATAGGAGTAGGCGGAGATGCGCAGATAGGTAACGCAGGCGGCCATGACCTCCGGCTCCACCCGGCCGAACATCATCCCCAGCAGGGCCTCGTTGCCCCACAGGACCAGCAGACCCATGACCAAAGAAAACAGGGCGGAGATCATCAGGAGCTGGCTGGCGGCCCGTCCTGCTGTTTCCCGTTCCCGGTGGCCAATGTACTGACTGATGACCACCGCCCCTCCGGAGGCCAGGGCGGTGAACAGATAGACGAAGATGGTGTTGAAGGAGTTGACCAGAGAAACCCCGGACACCGCCGCTTCGCTGACAAAGCTGACCACCAGGGTGTCCGCAAGGCCCACCAGCATCACCAGAAGCTGCTCCAAAAACAGCGGAACGATCATATTTTTCAGTTCCCGGTCAGAAAACACGCCATCACCCCCCTAATACGCAATATCCGCTTGTTTTGATAACGCAGGTGCATGGGGCGCTGGGGGGAAGATCCAGCGCCCCATGTGTCACTTTTGCCTTTTAGTTTACCGTCACATCCAGCCCAAGGCCGTTGATCCAGGATACTACGGTGTTTCGGCTGGCTCCGGCGCTGAACCGCTGGCCGGAGAGCCAGGTGGCGCCATCCGTCAAGCTGTGCAGGTTGCTGGCGCTGGACCCCATACCGCTGCTGGCCGAGGTGCAGAAGGGTACGATCGTCTTGCCGTCGAAATCATAGCTCTCCAGGAAGGTGCTGATGATCCGTGGCGCCTGACCCCACCAGATGGGATAGCCAAGGAAGATGATGTCATAGTCCTCCATGTTGTCCACGCTGCCGGAGATTTCAGGACGGGCGTTGGGGTCGTTCATCTCAACGGTGGCCCGGCTGGAGGAATCGTTGTAGTTCAAATCGGCAGAGGTGTAGGGAACAGCGGGAATGATCTCATATACATCCGCGTCCAGAGCATCGGAGATATGCCCGGCAACGCCCTCAGTATTGTTTGTAGCGGAGAAGTAAGCTACCAACACCCGGTTCCCCTGCTCGGGTTCGGGCGTAGGCTGGGGTGCGGGGGTGGGATCAGGTTCAGAGGTTCCGGGGGTGAAGTCCAGTCCCAAACCGTTGGCCCAGCTTGCGAGAGTGCTTGCGGAGTCGCTGCTGTTGCAGCGGCGGCCATCCAGCCAGGTGGCGCCACTGGCCAAACCACTGATATTGGACACGCTGTTGCTGATGCCGCTGCCGCCGGAGGTGCAGAAGGGTACGATGGTCTTGCCGCCGAAGTCATAACTCTCCAGGAACGTATAGATGATGCGGGGCGCGTCGTTGTTCCAGATCGGATAGCCCAGGAACACGATGTCATACTGATCCATATCATTCACGCTGCCATCAATGGCGGGACGGATATCGGGGTCCTGCTGCTCCCGGACGGAGCGGCTGTTGGAATTGGTATAGTCCAGGTCGGCGGCGGTATAGGGGTCTTCGGGAGTGATCTCGTGGAGAACAGCCACATCGCTGCCCAGTGCGGCAACGAGATTCCGGGCAACGCCTCTGGTGGTGCCGGTGCCGGAGAAGTAGGCGACCAGGACGCGGGCGCCCTCGGCGGGAGCAGATTCCTCATTGTCAGGCGTGGACGCGGTGAGTCGGGTATAGCGCATCAGCATCGTGGCCACCTGGGCGCGGGTGGCGTTGTTGTTGGGGGCAAACACATTGCCGTTCATGCCGGCAATGATGCCGTTCTCGCGGGCCCAGTCCACAGCATCCGCGGCATAGGCGGCGATAGAGGTTTCGTCCGCGAAATCCTCACCGTTGTCCGCAGTGGGCTGTCCGGCATAGCGCCACAGGATAGCGGCGATCTGCTGACGGGTGATATTGGCATTGGGTCGGAACGTGCCGTCATTATATCCGCCGACGATATGATTCTGGTTGGCCCAGATCACCGCGTCGGCGCACCAGTCGCTGTCGGCGACATCCCTAAAAGCGCTGCTCCCGGTGACTGCCGGAGAACCGGCGATCCGATACAGAACCACCGCCAGCATGGCGCGTGTCATAGGGCGGTTGGGAGAGAACGCGGTGGGACTGGTGCCGTTCATCAGCCCATGGTTCCGGCAGTATTGGACAGCCTCCGCACACCAGTCATCGGCGTCCACATCGGAAAAGCCGATGTCATCCACCGCGGCAAATGCCGTTACGGACAGGGAGAGGATCAGGGCGGCCGTCATCCATAATGCGGCCAGTCTTTTCAGATTTCGCATATTCACATAACTCCTTTTCGTTTTTTCGTAACACCTTTCACAGTGTTTTAAGACATGTATTCCAGGTCAATATCCAGGTTTTACGATCAAAGTATCGTTGGGGATCTCCGCCATCACCGCACTCCACTGTTCCCTGGGGACTTCTTCAATGGAGACGGAGATCGCCTGCTCGTCGATGCCGTAGGTCTTGGACAGGAACTGCCGGATGCCGTAGGCCATCTCCTCTTTCTCGTCATAGGTGCGGCCTGGAATCATCTGAATGGTAATGTGGGGCATAGTCGCTTCCTCCTCATGATCGTGGATAAGATGGTTTTATTGCCTGATTTCTGCGGACAAGGAACTGGGCACACAGCCCGGTAAAAGCGCCAGCACAGCAGCCGGAAACCAGCAGGAAGGGAAAGTACATCAAAATACCGGGGCTTCCAGTCACCAGAACGGCCACCGTGATCTGCCCGATGTTGTGCAGGACCGCTCCCAGAATACTGCTGATCCAAAGCGTGCGCTCCGGAATCATGTGGTGCAGCGGGATCATACCGGCCAGACAGAGCAGGCCGCCCGCCGCGCTGTACAGCAGGGCCATCATATTCCCGCCAAAGACAGCGCCCAGAATGATGCGCGTCAGCACCAGAAGCAGCACCTCCTTGGGACGGTAGCGGTACACCGCATAGACGGTGACGATATTGGCAAGGCCCAACTTCACGCCTGGAATGGGGATCAGGTTGGGGATCTGCCGCTCCACCAGGAAGATGGTCAGGGCGATGGTGGCCAGCAGTGCCAGTTCCGTCAGTCTTTTGGTTTTCATGAGATACCTCCTTACCCTGTGGCTCCATCCACTTCTGTATCGGCAAACTGGATTACCAGGCGGTTGGGCAGGCAGACAATGGGCAGCCCGGCATCAGAGAGAAATCCCATGTGAACACAGGTCTGATCCGGACAGTCCGCTTCCAGCATACGAATTTTCCCATCCTGGATCTGAATGGTATTGGAACTGTTTTGATAAGCGATCTCGATCAACTGATTTTCTGCTCTGGAGAGGTCAAAGGTGTAAAGAACAGTACCATCCTGAATGACCTCCACAATCTTTTTGTCAGAGGGCCATGTCACCCAAAAGCAGCCCACAATGCCCAGTATCAGGAGGGCCGCACATAAAATCAGCCAGGGTCTACTTTGCTTCATGGCGTATCACCGTGACTTCCATATCTTCCGCATTCGCACTGCGGGAAAAGGTGCTTTCCAAGCCCTCGGTCAGATAGATCCCGCCGGTTTCGTCCACCAGCAGCATTTCAAAGTCCTGCCGGTCCCGCCAGAATTGGACAGCCTCCTCCGGCCCCATCACGAACAGCGCCGTGGAGAGGGCGTCGCACAGCTTCCCCTCCGGAGCCACCACAGTCACGGATACCAGCCCGCTTCTGGCGGGACAGCCGGTCTCCGGGTTCAAAATGTGCCAATATACATTGCCATCTTCATCGGTGAAATACCGCTCATAGCCGCCGGAGGTGACCACCGCCGTGTCCTTGATCTCCAGAACACCCAAGTTCCCATCGGTAAAGGGATCGCGGACGCCCACCCGCCAGGGAGAGCCATCCGGCTTGCTTCCTACCGCCTGGACATTACCGCCCAAATTGATCAGGGCGGATGTCACCCCACGATCACGCAGCAGCTCAGCCACCTTGTCCCCGGTGTAGCCTTTTGCCACCGCTCCCAGGTCGAGCTGCATCCCATCGGGGACTGTAACCATCGTGTCCGTTAAATCAATGTTCCTGCAGTTCACCAGGGGCAGCAGATTGTCCAACTCGTCCTGGGCCGGGATGTGGTACTCATCGGTGGTAAAGCCCCAAGCGGTCAGGACCGGGTAAATGGTAGGTTCCAAGGCTCCGTTTGTTTGATGGGCCATGGATAAGGCAAAATCGATCAAAAGAGCGGTGTCATTGCTGATGATGACCGGCTCACCGCCGCTGTGGTTGGCGGTATAGATCTCGCTGCTTTCATCGGTCACGGAGAACCGGCTCTCTAATCGCCGAATCAGATGCTCCGCTTCCTCCAGCGCCGGTTCTGCTTCACTTCCATAAGCCTGCATGGTGATGTAGGTATCCATGGCGAAAACCGCACGCTCGGTGGGGTCGGACGAAGTGCTCTGCTGCCCGCAGCCGGTACACAGCGCCAGTATCAAAATGAGTGGAAAACCATGCCTATACCAGCTCATTGTCCAGGTCTCCTCTCAATAGTCCAGTCTGGCCAGCCAGTTTTTCACCGTGGATTCGGCGCTGTTCAACGGGGTGTCCATGCCGGGGCGTTGGACGCCCACCGCATCCAGTACCGTGACGCCCGGCAGGGCCGCTTTGATGTCCCGGACGCTGGAGCCCAGGCCGCTGGTGCCGTGGGCGCAGAACGGAATGATCGTCTTGCCGGAGAAGTCGTAGCTGTCAAGGAAGGAGAATATCGCCATAGGGCAGGTGGACCACCAGTCCGGGTAGCCCAGGAACACCACATCGTGATCCTCCATATTGCTGACGGAGCCTGACAGCGCGGGTCTGGCATTGTCCGCTTTTTCATCGGCCGCCCGGTCCAGACATTCGTCATAATCGCTGGAGTAGGGGTCTGCCACTTTGATGGAGAACAAGTCACCGCCAGTCTCCTCTTGGATCCATCCGGCCATTTGAGACACATGGCCGGGAGCCAGTACACTGGCGGAGGTGGTGGCATCTACATCCACGGAGGAGGGATCGTCTACCACGGTGTTATCCGCCCAGGTGAAGTAGGCGATCAGAATGCGGGGGCCGCTTTCCTCCGGCTCCGGGGACGGTGTGGTTTCGGAGGCGGGCGGCGTTATGGCTGTGGAGGGTGTTTCTGTGCTGGGAGTTGCAGCGGGAGTTGGTGCAGCTGTCTGCTGGGATTGAGCTGGGGACTGGGATGATCCACCGGGCGCTTCGGTAGGCTCATTCCCTGCGTCACTGCCGTCCGGCTGTTCCAAAATAGCAGGTGTTTCCTGTTCCTGTTGTGCAGGCTCCGTCTGGTCAAAGTCCTGTATAGAGCCGATTGTTCCGACACCCTGCTGAGAAGAATCAGAGGAATCGGGCGTATCTGTTGTGCCGCAAGCCGATAAAGAGAACAGCGCAAAAGCACATAACAGCAATAATAACAGCCGGTGTTTCATGGTGATCTCTCCTATCTGCAACCAATGAGTTCTTGATGACTTCATTGTAAATGCAGAAATCAAAAATGTAAAATACCCATGTTGGATTATGTATCATGCCTAAACCGTATTGTTTCGGAACGCAAAATGGTATCGGGCGGCCATCTCTGCAAGATGGCCGCCTGATAAAAAGGAGGAAAGAAAACTTATTTTTTCGTCTTATAGCGCAGCCACAGGCCGTCCCCGCCAAGTCGCTGCACGCTGTCCAGAGAAAACAGCGTAGCGGGTCTTGCAGGCAGGGCGGCGGGGACATCGAACAGCGTGGGCGTGGCGGTGGAGCCGTCCGCGGCGGCGGTCACAACAAGGCTCACCTCGTCCACCAGACCGGCATTGAGGAAAGCGCCGTTCAACACGCCGCCGCCCTCCAGCAGCAGCGTTCGGATGTCAAACAGGGACTGCAATTTCTCCGCCAGCAGCCCGCAGTCGATCCGCTCTTCGCCAGCGATCACATAGGAGATCCCCAGCTTTCGCAGATAGGCGAGATAGGCGTTGGAGACTCGTTCCGTCACCGCCTCGATGATATGGGCAGGCGGGCGCTTGGCGTAGCCGCTGATGGCGTTTTCAGTCCAGCCCAGTCTGCCGGAGGGGTCCACCGCCACCACATAGCTTTGCGCATGAGGCTCGGCGATGTAGTCGATATGGGGGACTTCCGGCGCGTCCGGGTCCAGCTCAGGCGCCTTGTAAAAGGTAAAATTGTCATCCATGGTGATCCGTCCGCACATCCAGGCATCCGCCTGAAATTCGTCGTGGATGCGGTCGTATTCGTTGTTCATATCCTCGGCGGCCTGGGTATTCATATAATCGCCCATGATCTTGCCGTCCAGAGAGATCATCATGTGGCAGATGATATGAGGTCTGTTCATGTCTGCTCCCCCTTATCCAACAACTTCAAAGGTAATGTCCACCCGACTGGGCAGATCAGGGAAAATGGACAGGTCGGAGGTGACGCGGCCAATAGGATAGACCTCCATGGTCAGGTTGGGGCGGCTGGACTGGGCGTAGAAGATGGCGGCGGTGTTGTTGCTGGGGCAATAGGTGATGTCGCCGTCATCAAAGCGGAGCTGACCGGAGCCTTCCACCTCAATGGCCTCATCAATACCGCCGTAGACCTCCCGGCCACCATAATTGCTCATGGAAATAGTCTGGGGCAGTTGGGCGATAAACTGGCGGGCCATGTTGCTGTCGTACAGCACGCCGTTCAACTGCGTGCTGCCAATGGTGATACGGATGGCAGTTTCCCCCTGGGGTTGTTGCGCACTGCCCTGGGAACCGCCTGTGGGCAGATCAAGGCTATTCAGCCAGCTTTCCACGGTGCGCTGGGAGGAAGCGGCGTTGGAGGCGTCGATGGCCAGCCCGTTTTCCACTGTTGCCCCGGCGCTGGCCCGTGTGACAGCGGAATAGCTGCTGCCTGCACCGTAGTCGTCGTGGGTGCAGAACGGGATCACCGTTTTCCCGGACAGATCATAGTTTTCCAGAAAAGACAGGACAGGGGTGGGCGTGGTAGAGGACCACACGGGATAGCCCACAAAGATCACATCGTAATCGTTCATATCCACACGGGAGGTCAAGGTGGGGCGAGTGCCGTTGGCGGATTCCTGATGATTTTGGTCCACCACATCGTTAAAGTCTGTGGGATAGTTTTCCTCCGTCTCGATCAGGTGCAGGTCGCCGCCGGTCTCCTCAGCGATCATCCGGGCGATCAGCTCCGTGGTGCCCTGCCGCTGGCCGTTGGAGACTACGACGCTGGCTGAGGTGGTGGCGTCCACATTGCTGTCATAGTCGGTATTTCCATAGCGGGAGAAGTAGGCCACCAGGATGCGGCTCTCTCCGGCAGTGGGAACAGAGGGTGTTGTGATCTGGCTGGTGTGGGTGTAGTTCATCAGGACAGTTGCGACCTGGGCGCGGGTGGCGCTGGTTTTGGGGGAGAATCGATTTCCAGCCATGCCGTTCATAATGCCGTTGGCACGCGCCCAGTCCACGGCATCCATGGCATAGGAGGCAATGGAACTTTCATCGGCGAAATCGTTTCCCCGCGGGGCGGAAGGGCGTCCGTCATACCGCCAGAGGATCGCCGCGATCTGCTCACGGGACACAGGGTCATTGGCCCCAAACAGACCGTTGCCATAACCGCCGATGATACCGTTTTGACTGGCCCAGATCACCGCGTCGGCACACCAGGAGTTGTTTGTCACATCCTGAAAAGGACTGCTGCCGGAGACTGCCGGGGAGCCGGCCAGCCGGTATAATACGACGGCCAGCATGGCCCGGGTCATGGTTGCGTTGGGGGAGAACGTGGTGGCGCTGGTGCCGCCCATCAGCCCCGCTACCCTGCATCCAATGACAGCCTCCGCATACCAGTCGCCGGTGGAAACATCGGAAAAGCCGGTGTCTCCGACCGCCGCACGGGCGGGGATGCCGGCCCCGATCATGAGTGCGGCGGCCATAAGAAAGGAAATGCTCTTTTTCCAAAATTTCATAGTCGTTCCTCCTGTTTACCCAGCTAACCCCAGATCGGTCAGCCAGTTTGCAACATCATCCTGGGCGGAGGTTGCGCTCCCGCCGCCGATGGACAGGCCCTCCAGCACCGTTGCGCCCGGCTCCGCGCCCTCGATCTCACTGATGGCGTTGGAGAATCCGCTGCCGCCGGAAGTCACGAAGGGCACGATGGTCTTGCCGCTGAAGTCGTACTCGTCCAGGAAACTGTAAATAGCCATGGGCATCCCATACCACCAGTTGGGGAAGCCCAGGAAGATGGTGTCATAGTCCTCCAGGTTTTCAATGTGGGAGGACAATTCGGGGAGCGTACCGCTATTCTTTTCCTGCTGGCCCGCGTCAATGGTGGCGTTATAGCTGTCCGGGTACTGCTCCGCGGTCAGGATGGAGAACAGCTGGCCGCCGGTGGCTTCAGCGATCATGCCGGCCACGATGCCAGTGTTGCCGGTGATGCTCCCGTCATCCCGGTACTGGATGCTGGCGGAACTGGAGGCGTCCACGCCATCCACCAGGGGCGCGTTTTCTCCGTAGGTGAAGTAGGCGACCAGGATACGTCTGGCATCGTCAGCGCCGCCAGGCGTTTCTGCGGGCGGAGTCTCCGCCGGCTCGTCAGAGGCGTCGGGCGCGTCCACAGGGTCAGATACCGTGGGAGGTGTGGGATCGTTGTTGGTTTCCGTGCTGCTGCCGCAGGCGGCAAGGGAACAAATCAGGGCCAGAGCCAGCAGCAGGGACAAATACTTTTTCATGTAAGATTCCTCCTTATTACTCGATGACTTCAAAGGTGATGTCTACCCGGCTGGGCAGATTAGGGAATATAGACAGGTCCGAGGTCACGCGGCCGATGGGATAAACCTCCATGGTCAAGTCAGGACGGCTGGACTGGGCGTAGAAAATGGCGGCGGTATTGTTGCTGGGGCAGTAGGTGATATCGCCATCGTCAAAGCGGAGCTGGCCGGAGCCCTCCACTTCAATGGTCTCGCCGATACCGCCGTAGACCTCCCGGCCACCGTAGTTGGTCATGGGAATGGTCTGGGGCAGCTGGGCGATAAACTGATGGGCCATATCGCTGTCGTACAGCACACCCTCCAGCTCTGTCCCCTCCACGGTGATGCGGATGGATGTCTCGCCTTGGGATGCTACAGGGGTATCCTCAAAGCCCAATTCACTCAGCCATGCCGCCACAGTGTCCTGGGCCTCCGGCACATCTGAAGCCTGGATAGCGATGCCGTCCAGAGCCAGTGAACCAGCGGCCAGTTCCGCCACAGTCGAAAAACTGCGGCCCGCTCCATAGCCGTTGTGGGTACAGAACGGAATGACCGTCTTGCCGGAAAAATCGTATGTGGTCAGGAAAGTGCGGACGGCCTGGGGCAGCGTGGTGGCCCACACCGGATAGCCGATAAATACCGTGTCATACTGCTCCATATTTTCCACGGTGCTGGAAATGGCCCGGCTGCTCTCCTGGTGGTTCTCATCCACCACCGCATCAAAATCGGCGGGATAAGGTTCCGTCGCTTGGATCACATGGATGTCGCCGCTAACAGCCTCCTGGATCATTCGCGCCACATAGCCGGTGGTGCCGATGGCGCCTTGATCGTCCACCACGACGCTGGCGGAAGTGCTGGTGTCGGTGTTCTCATCCCAGGGGGCGTTGTCCCAGAGAGAGAAGTAAGCGATCAGGATATTGCTCGGGCTCTCAGATGCAGATATATCAGGAGATTCTTCCGATTGGAAAGCCTGGGGTGGTGCGGCTTCCTGGGAAACATCTGCATCCGGCGGCTCTGTTCCGCAGGATACAAGCCCCAGGATCATGCACAGAGAGATGAAGAGGGCCGGGAGCTGCTTTCGTAAGGGAATATGCATAGGGAAGTCCTCCTTTTCAGACAGATGGAAAGTTGCTTTCAGAAGTCGTGATGTATCTGCCCGCATCCGTTGAAATGATTGTAGCGGCAAGGAAGAAAAATGTAAAATACCTATATTGGATTATTTATCATGCCTAAATCGTATTATACGAAACAGTGTTGAACGGATACTTTTCTCATACTTGACAATTTTTTGATACGCAGGGATAATACATATATAACGAATAAGCATGATGGGAGGTGTATCATGTGGATTTGAGATTGTTGGAATACTTTCTGGCTGTGGCAAAGACCGGCAACATCACAAAGGCGGCAGAGCAGCTTCATGTCACCCAGCCCACCATCAGCCGACAGCTGATGGAGCTGGAGGAGCAGATGGGTGCGCCGCTGATGATCCGGGGCAAGCGGCAGATCACCCTGACGGACGCCGGCGTCCTGTTTCAGCAGCGGGCCCAGGAAATTATTGATCTGATGGATAAGACCTCCCGGGACATTGCCGATCAGAATGACCTGGTTGGCGGCACGGTATCCATCGGCTGTGTGGAGTCCTGCGTCTCCCGGATGCTGCCGGAGGTACTGAAGGAGTTCTCCGCCCTGCATCCAAAGGTGGGCTATGAGCTGTACAGCGCCGACGGCGATGATATCCGGGAGAAACTGGACCGGGGAGAACTGGATCTCGGCATTCTGGTGGAGCCGGTGGAGGCGGCAAAGTATGATTACTTTCGTCTACCATATTGGGAGACCTGGGGGCTCCTGATGCGCAGGGACGCCCCCCTGGCTGAAAAGGAGACCATCGAAAAAGCGGACATCCTGTCCATCCCCCTGATCCTGCCCCGCCGGGAGATCGTACAGGACAACATCGCGGGCTGGTTTGGAGTAGACCGCAGCCAATTAAACATCTTTGCCAGTCAGACGCTTCTCAATAACGCGGCCCTGCTGGTGGAGGCGGGACTTGCCTATTCTGTTTGTGTCGGCGGCGCGTTTGAGATCCGGGGCGGAGAAAACCTGTGCTTTGTCCCCTTTGCCCCGGAGCGGACCACCGGCCATGTGATGGCCTGGAAAAAGAACCGGGTCTTCCATTCGGCGGCCAGCCAGTTCCGGGACTATATTAGGGAGAGCAAAGCAGTCTTATAATACAGTTTAGGCATGATAAGTAATCCAATATAGGTATTGGAATATTGAAGAAACTGGGTTTACAATTTCATTAGGGTTTTGAAAGGCAGACAGCCGGGAAATCCCGCTGTCTGCCTTTCCATTTCAATGCAATATGATCCGCATGATCAGGAGGTATTTATGATGAGCTATATGATGTACGATCCCACCCGCGTCCTGTTTGGCGCTGGTCAGCTGAACCATCTGCATGAGCAGGCTATGCCCGGCCAAAAGGCTCTGCTGGTCATCTCCAACGGCAAGTCCACCCGGGAAAACGGCGCGCTGGACCGCACAGTGGAGGAACTGGCCCATGCCGGGGTGCAGTCCGTCCTGTTTGACCAAGTGCAGGCCAATCCGCTGAAGTCCACCATCATGGCTGGTGCCAAGGCTGCACGGGACAACGGCTGTGACTTTATCGTGGCCCTGGGCGGCGGCAGCGTCATGGACGCAGCCAAGATCATGGCGATGATGGCAACCAACAAGGGCGATCTGTGGGACTATGTGAACGGCGGCACTGGAAAGGGACAGCCTGTCCCCAACGCTCCGCTGCCTGTCATCTGCATCACCACTACTGCCGGCACCGGCTCCGAGGTGGATCAGTGGGGCGTAGTGAACAATGAGGAGACCCAGGAGAAGATCGGCTGCGGCGGTCTGGACAGCCTGTTTCCCGTCCTGGCCATCGTGGACTCGGAGCTGATGGCCTCTGTGCCGCCCAAGTTCACCGCCTACCAGGGCTTTGACGCCCTGTTCCACTCCACCGAGGTATATGTGTGTAAGATGGCAAATCTCATGAGCGACATGGTAGCCCTGACCGCCATTGAAAATGTAGGTAAGTACCTGGCCCGCGCTGTTGCCGACGGCAGCGACATGGAGGCCCGTGAGCATGTGGCCTTTGCCAATACCATGTCCGGCTACTCCATGGTCACCGGCTGCTGCACCAGCGAGCACTCTTTGGAACATGCCATGAGTGCCTACCACCCCAACCTGCCCCACGGCGCCGGCCTCATTATGATTTCCACGGCCTACTATCAGCATTTTGTAGACAAGGGCTGCTGTCCTGAGCGTTTCATCCGCATGGCCCAGGCCATGGGCGTGACCAATGCCGACAAGCCCCAGGATTTCATCACCGCCCTGGTGGAGCTTCAGAAGGCGTGCGGTGTGGACAATTTGAAAATGTCTGATTACGGCTTTACGCCGGATGAGTTTGACAAGATCGCCGCCAACGCCCGGGAGACCATGGGTGGGCTGTTCTTTGCCGATCCTTGTGAACTGAGCCATGAAGACTGCGTGGAAATTTTGAAGAAGTCCTACCGTTAAGAAGGGAGCGTCCGCATGATGGTGAAAAGTCTCGTTCTTTTCTATTCTCATTCCGGGAATACACGGCGGATCGCTCAAATCATTGCCGCGCAAACTGGGGCCGATCTGCTGGAGATCGAGCCGGCGTCAGCCTATCCCTTGGAATACGATGCGGTGGTTTCTCAGGCCAGAAAAGAAATCCGGGAAAAATACCGCCCGCCGCTCCGCCCTCTTTCTATGGCGTGGGAGCAGTATGAAGTTGTCTACCTGGGCACGCCAAACTGGTGTGATACCATAGCGCCGCCCTTGGCCTCGTTCCTGTGGGAGCAGATGCCCACGGACAAGATGGTCGTTCCCTTCTGCACCCACGGCGGAGGCGGCGCGGGCCATATCGCACACGACATCGCGGACTATTGTATTGGCAGCAATGTGCTGCCCCTCCTCTCCGTTTATGGGGATGGAGGCTCAAAGGCAGAGAAGGAAGTAGGGCTGTGGCTGAAACGGATCACGAAAATTCTGGAGATTTCAACATAAATGCAGGCGGCGGCAATCAGGTCCCTTCTGACTGCCGCCCTCTGCGATAAGGAGGTTTCCCCTATGCGGCCAAAGCAAATCATTCGGTACATTACAGACCTTTTGATGGTAGCTGTGATTGTGGCGCTCATGGCCTATGCCGTCACTGGACAGGAAATCCATGAATGGCTGGGCGTGGCGGCGTTCCTGCTGTTCGTGCTGCACCATCTGCTGAATTGGAACTGGTTTCGGGCCTTTGGAAAAGGGAAATACACCGCGCGCCGGATCCTTCAGACGGCGCTGGTGCTGCTCCTATTTTTTTGTATGCTGGCACAGATGGTCAGCGGCATCGCCATGTCCCGTCACACCCTGCCGTTCCTGAATGTTCCGATCTCCACATCCACCGCCCGGCTGCTCCACCTCGCCTGCGGGTATTGGAGCTTCGTTCTGGTGTCCGTCCATTTGGGACTCCATTGGGGTGTTTTCCTCGGCCCTGGCCGGAGACTGCGTGGAGGAAAGGCCCTTTCGGCAGTTGGCCGCCTCATTCTCGGTCTACTGGATGGGGGCATCGCAGTCTATGGGCTGTACTGCTTTTTGCAGCAGAAGATTCCCGACTACATGTTCCTGCGGACAGAGTTCGTCTTTTTCGACTATGAGAAAGCGGCCCTGCTTGTTATTGTGGAGCTGCTGGCGATTTTTGCTTTGTGGGTATTGGCAGGCTGCGCCCTTCAAAAAGCCGCCGCTTGGGTAGCGGCAAAGAAAAAAGCGCACAAGCGCAGCGGAAATCATTGATAAAAGGAAACTGCTGATATGGAAGAAAAAATTGTACAGACTACGGGACAAACCGCGCTGGGAACCTTTGCGCCCGAATTTGCCCACTATAATGACGATGTGCTGTTCGGCGAAAACTGGAACAACCATGACATCGATCTGAAAACCCGGTGTATCATCACCGTGGTGGCCCTGATGTCCTCCGGCGTCACGGACAGCTCCCTGACCTATCATTTGCAGAACGCCAAGGCCCACGGCGTCACCAGAGCGGAGATCGCCGCGGTGATCACTCATACGGCGTTTTACGCCGGCTGGCCCAAAGCCTGGGCAGTGTTCAACCTGGCAAAGCAGGTGTGGCTGGAGGAGGAAACCGTGTTGACCGAGAAAGAACGGTTCCAAAGGGATATCCTCTTCCCCATCGGGCAGCCCAACGACGGCTTCGCCCAGTATTTCACGGGACAGAGCTATCTGACTCCTGTGGCGCAGCAGCTTCCCATTTGCAATGTGACCTTCGAGCCTGGTTGCCGCAACAATTGGCACATCCACCAAGCCTCCTCCGGTGGAGGGCAAATGTTGATCTGCGTGGGTGGTCGCGGCTGGTATCAGGAGTGGGGCAAGCCTGCCCAAGAACTGTACCCCGGCGATGTGGTGGAGATCCCCGCAGGCATCAAGCACTGGCACGGTGCGGCGAAAGACAGTTGGTTTGCGCATCTGGCTATCGAGGTGCCGGGCACAGAGCTTCTTAATGAGTGGCTGGAGCCTGTTTCCAACAGGGAATATGAAATGCTGAAATAAGTTTTAGAAAATTACAGGCGAAAGCGGGTGGTCAGTATGGACGATATCATAATCATCCGGGCAACAGATACGGACGGCAGTGTTTTTCAGCGGGTGAAAGATGCGCTTGCAGATCGTGCTGGGAATATCATAGATGTTGGCACTCCTCAAAACACGCCCCTGACTTTTCCGGGGCTGGAGATCCAAGCGGAAACCGGAATTGTGTTGCGTGACGGTTGTCCTGTGCAGCTCAACTATGGGGAGTTTTCCATGCTCTGCCACCTGGCGCGTCATCCGGGACTTATCCTGTCATGAGATCAGTTGTATTACGCTGCCTACGGCGAAGATCACTTCAACGGCAATACTGTTCCCAGCACTATTTGCAGACTTAGAAAGAAAATAGAAACTGACCCGCACCATCCCGTTTATATAAAGACAGTGATCGGTATGGGATATAAGTTTGAATCGTCCCAATAGAAATTTCTTAATTGAACGGGTTATGGGTTCAAAATCTGCGGGACTGTAAACAAAGAAAAAGCCTGGGCTGAGTACACTTACACTCAACCCAGGCTTCTTTAATTTTCCGCCCGCAGCGCATCAGGAAGTCAAAGTTCTTCTAATTTATTCTTCAGCTCCATATCGCTCAGCTCGCCCCGCTCTGCCTGCTCTAAAAGTCTTTCCGCCTGCGCAACAGAGGCGTTCCACTCGCTCACGCTGATTTTCTTTCGATTCTTCCTCTGCTTCAGCCGGTTATAGGCACGGTCATATTCCACACGGGCCGGGGCGCGATTGGCTTTGCCCTGCGCCTCTTTCCGGTGAGCGCCTACCTTACGGCAGGTGCGCTCAATTTCACCAGGGGCATGTTATTGCAGTAGCAAGTGTTATACCCCGCTGTCAGCAGAAAGTACCGTCCGCAGTTGTGGCAGCGGCGGGGCGCGTTGCCTGCCATCAGTCCGCGGTAAAAGTCTGTGTAGAGAAAGTGGGAGAGGTAGGAGAACTCCATTTTCTCCGCCAGCACAGGCCGAGCGTTTTCTTCGCTGTATACCATCGGCACAAACTTGATCTCGGCGGGGATGCTCTGCGCAAAGGGCGGCGCGTCAAAGAGGACTCTTCCGGCGGTATCTACATCGGTGAAATA
>CABSFC010000045.1 GCA_902476875.1 uncultured Oscillibacter sp.
GGTGCTTTCTTTTCGTTACGTTGTTTAATTTACAAGGTACACGCCGCTTACCGGCAGGTGAAATTTACTGTAGCACAAAGTTTTTGGTTTGTCAACACTTTTTTCGGAATGTTTTCCGACGTCCGTGTCTCCCGCGCCGTGGCTTCGTGCCGGACAGCTTTGTTAGAATATCAAAGCCTTTCCAAAAAGTCAACCCACTTTTTCGCGGTTTGTCTATTTTTTTCTTTTTCTTCCTGTTTTTTTTGATTTTTTCATATTTATTGCTGGCCTTTACTAATATCTTTAATATTTAATATTAGTATTACTTATGAATTTCCTCGCTTTTTACCAGGCGTTTTCGTCATTTTTACAGTTTCGCCCCTACAAAGCAAAACCGGAGAGAGCTTTCCGCTCTCTCCAGTCAATCCCGGGCCTCGTTCAGATTTTGCAGCATGAAGCGGGCGTTTCCGTTCAGGGCGGTAAAAAGCAGATGCAGCCGCTCCTCCGTGCCCTCCATCTTCTGCCTGCCGATCCACTCCATGAGAATCCCCGCCACGGTCACCGTGTAAATATCCGCCACGAAGTCGATATCCTCCTGTTCGGAGGGCGGCTCCAGCCCCTCCGCCTGGGCCCGCACAAATTGCAGCAGATAGGGCCGCAAAATCCGCTTGAGGAAATCCGCCACCGTCTCGTGGCTGATGGAGTGGTACGCGTTTAGGATCAGGGACCTCTTTTGCCGCAGATCGTCCATCAGCGCCTCTATTCCGTCGAGCCAGTCCTGATAGCCCATCTGCTCCCGAGTCAGCGTCTCCGCCACGTCCTGAAAGGACCACTCCATCAGGTCGTACACATCGTGGAAGTGGTAGTAAAAGGTCTGCCGGTTGACGCCGCAGTCCTCCACGATGTCCTTGACCGTGATCTTGTCCAGTCTGCGACGGGACAGCAGCTTCTGAAAGGATTCCGCCAGCATGCGCTTCGTCTCCAACGGCATATCATTCCTCCGTCTCTTGGTTTCTCCCATCATAGCACAGGCGGGGCAAAAGGGAAAGCAAATTATAAGGAGGGGACGGGAAAAAACTCCCGTCCCCCTCTCACCGCAGCAGCACCGGCTGGAGCTGCTCGCCCCGCAGGGCGGCATCCACCGTCTCCGGCAGCTTGTCGAAGTCCGCCATCAGGGAGCAGGGCTTCTGCACGGCATTATCCTGCCCAAAAGGCACAAAATAATAGTGTTTTCGCACCAGCAGCTCGCCGATGTTCCTGGCGCCCGCCGCCAGCCCGTCGTTGCTGGCCATGGCGATGACCACGGGCCGCCCGTTCCGCAGGTGGGACTTGGCCGCCATGGTGACGGTGGTGTCCGTGATGCCGGCGGCCAGCTTGGCGATGGTGTTGCCGGTGGCCGGCGCAATGACCAGCACATCCAGCAGCCCCCTGGGTCCGATGGGCTCCACGGAGGGGAGGTCGCACAGGACATCGTTGCCTGTCAGGTCCTCCAGCTTTTCCAGCAGATCGTCAGAGGCGCCGAACCGGGTGTCTGTAAAGGCGGCGTTCTCCGAGGTGATGGGGATCACCGTCTCGTAGATCGCCGTCAGCTTTTTCAGTGCTTCCAGCACTTTTTCGTGGGTGCAAAAGGACCCGCATACCGCAAATCCGACCCGTTCTTTTCTCACGCAGGGTCACCTCGTTCTTCCAATAAGATGTAGTACACCGCGTCCCGGATAACCGCCGCCGCGGTGCGGGGCACCATCCGCCCGGGCAGAGACCTGGCCCAGACGTGGGGCAGGCCCAGGCGCTCCGCCGCCGCGAGATCAATGCCCTGAACGGACGCCAGGTCCACGCACAGGCAGTCCCCCGGCAGCTGCGCCAGCAGCGGCTCCCCCAGGACCGGGGAGGGGACCGTGTTGAAGACCGCGCCGAAAGACGACAGCGCCCCGTCCAGCCCCCCGGTCTCCAGCGCCCGCAGGCCGTAGGCCCGAATCCAGGCCAGGTCCTCCGGACGGCGGGCGGTGGCGGTCACACTGGCGCCCAGGCCGTGGAGCCGGTGGCTCAGCAGCTTCCCGATGCGGCCAAAGCCCAGCACCAGGCAGTCCATCCCCAGCAGCGTCCGGTCCAGGCGCTCCATGGCCACCTGTACGGCGGCCTCCGCCGTGGCGGCAGCGTTGGCGACGGTCAGCTCCTCCCGGAGGAAATAGTCCTCCAGGGTCAGGCCGCAGGCCGCCGCCTCCTGGCGCTGCTGGGGCTTCACCTGCCCGGCCAGAACCCGCTGCCCGGGCCGCAGGCGCCGGAACAGGTCCATAGTGGGCACCGGGCCCTCCTGACAGTTCAACACGCCGTCCCCCCTGCACAGCGGCAGGGGCAAAATCACCGCCTCCGCCGACGCGGCGCGGTCCAGCGGGCCGCTGCCGACGGGTTTCCAGGCGTCCAGTCCGTAAGTATGGACGGTGTTTCCGTCCGCCGCCAGCAGCGCCGCCAGCTCCGCCTGCCGCCTGTCGCCGCCGATGACGCCAAAGGTCTTGTTCATCCAGCACTCCCCCTCGCTCCATGGTATGGGGAAAGTCCGCCGGGGGTGATTGCCTTTTTTTCGTCTCCGTGGTAAGATGGGATATCTCTCCGAAAGGAGCACACAGATGAAATACCCCTACCTGCTGTTTGACGCGGACGACACCCTGTTCGATTTCATGAAAGCCTCCACCCGGGCCTTTTCCGTCATGTGCGCCGTCAACGGCATCCCCGACACCCCGGAGGTCTACCATCTGTACCACGAGATCAACGAGGTGCTGTGGGCCGCCTTTGACCGGGGCGAGGTGACCAAGGAGTTCGTGACGCTGGAGCGGTACGTCCGCTTTTTGAAAGCCCTGGACCTGGACCGGGACCCCGCCCGGTGTAACCGGGACTATCTGGCGGCTCTGGGCCAGGTAGTCTTTCCCCTGCCTCACGCGGAGGAGGTCTGCCGGACGCTCGCGGAGCGGGGCCACAGGCTGTACATCGTCACCAACGCCGTGGCCTCCGTTCAGCGCAGCCGCCTGCAAAGCTGTGCCTTTGGCCACCTCTTCACCGACGCTTTCATCTCCGAGGAGGCCGGGGCCTCCAAGCCCCATAAGGCATACTACGACTACGTCCGCGCCCGGGTGCCCGGTATCACGCCGGAGAACGCCCTGGTCATCGGGGACTCCCTGACCACTGACATCCTGGGTGCCAACAACGCGGGGCTGCCCTGCTGCTGGTTCAACCCCAGAGGAAGCCGGCGGCGGGAGGGATTGCGGATCGACTACGAGATCGCGGACCTGCGGGAACTGCTGGACATCGTGTGAAGGAGGAGCTTATGAACTATCCCATTGAATCTGTCATCAACGCCATGACCGCCTATGACGCCGGCGATCCCATGCGCATCCACCACTTCCTGAAGGTCCACGCCTTCGCCCGCCTGATTGGCCTGGAGGAGCGTCTGGCCCCGGAGACCCAATGCACTCTGGAGACCGCCGCCGTGGTCCACGACATCGGCATCCACAGGGCCGAGACCGTCTACGGCAACAGCCACGGGAAGTATCAGGAGGAGCTGGGTCCCGCCGAGGCGGACGCCCTTCTGACCGGCCTGCACTGGCCCCGGGCGGTCATCGACCGGGTGATGTTCCTGGTGGGCCATCACCACACCTACACCGGGATCGACGGCCCGGACTATCAAATTTTGGTGGAGGCGGATTTCCTGGTGAACCTGTACGAGGACGAGATCCCGCCCGCGGCCCAGAGGCACGCCTACGAGACCATTTTCAAAACGGAGGCGGGCAAACGGCTGTGCCGGGAGCTGTACCCGGCGGTATGCGCATAACAAACGGAGCCGGAGGGGAAATCCCCTCCGGCCCCGTCTTTTTTACATGTTTCTGTAGGCCCTGGTCACAAAAGCGTCCTCATTTCCTCGATATCCTTTCGGAGCAGAGGCGCCATGCTGTCCGGATACTTTGACAAATCCATTGCGCGCAGTTTCTCCGCGAGTCTCCCGGCCAAGTCCGGTTTACAGGACAGGACGGTGCGGAGCGCCGCCAAGCACTGTCTGACCGCTGCCGGTTTCTCATCGTCCAGCATTATCAGAAGCGTGTCAAAATTCTTTTCGATTTTGTGTTCCACATCCCACCGCGCCTGTGCGCAGGCGAGGCGGAAGCCCCTCACTCTGACAAAGGAGCTTTCGCTTTTCAACAGCCCGATAAACTCCTCAAAACAGTCATAGAGCACATTCGACTCCGCTGATTCTCTTTCAAGCATGAGCAGCAGCTGATATGCGTCCACATTCCTTTTACTTTTCAGACCAGCTATGATATCCATTTCGAGCCTCCGCCAACTTCCGTCCGCCGTTCTGAATCCTCCGGCAGCCGCCCATGCCGCGCCTCACTCCGCGATGTCCCGGGTGGCGTAGGCGTTCAGGTCCATGCCCGCCGTGTGGCCCGCCAGGTACTCATAGTACCCCTGGGCGCCGATCATGGCCCCGTTGTCGCCGCACAGTTTCAGCGGCGGCAGGTACAGTCTGCAGCCCGCTTTCGCGCAGGCCCGCTCCAAATCTCCCCGAATGACGGAGTTGGCCGCCACGCCGCCGGCGGCCACGATGACCTGCCGTCCCGCCTGCCGGGCGGCCTCCATGGCCCGGGGCACCAGCGTGTCGCTGACGGCCTGGGCAAAGTCCCGGGCCAGCGCCGCACGGTCCAGCGCCTCCCCCACCTGTTCGGCGTGGTGGGCCAGATTCACCACCGCCGTCTTCAATCCGGAGAAGCTCATGTCCAGCGGCGCGCCGTCCACGTGAGCGTGGGGCAGCTTGTACACGCCGCCCGCCGACTGCTGGGCCAGTCGGTCCATAGGCCCGCCGCCGGGGTAGGGCAGGCCCAGCACCCGGGCCGCCTTGTCAAAGCACTCCCCCGCCGCGTCGTCCCGGGTGGCGCCCAGGATGTGCATATCGGTGTAGTCCCGCACGTCCACGATCAGCGTGTTGCCGCCGGAGATGGCCAGGGCCAGGAAGGGCGGCTCCAGCTCCGGAAAGGCCAGATAGTTGGCCGCGATGTGGCCCCGGATGTGGTGGACCGGGATCAGGGGCACGTCCAGGGCGTAGGCCACGGACTTGGCGAAGCTCAGGCCCACCAGCACCGCGCCGATGAGGCCCGGGGCGTAGGTCACCGCCACGGCGTCGATATCCCGCCGGGTGCAGTCCGCGTCGGCCAGAGCCTTTTCCGTCAGGGCGGTGATAGCCTCCACATGCTTCCGGGAGGCGATCTCCGGCACCACGCCGCCGTACAGCGCGTGCATGTCCGCCTGGGAGGCGATGGCGTCGGACAGGACCCTGCGTCCGTCCTCCACCACCGCCACAGCGGTTTCGTCGCAGGAGGATTCAAAGGCTAGTATCTTCATGGTCACACATCTCTCCTTCACTGTTCCCAGGGCACTTTGGGTCCCGGACCCGCGCCGGGGTCGTAGGGAATACGCACATATTTCTCGAATTTTCCGGGCGCGAAGGTGTTTTGATAGACAAACCGGTGCTCCCGCATCAGGGCGTTCTCGTCCACCGCTCCCTCCGCCAGATAGAGCGTCTTATAGTGTACGCCGAACATCTCCGTGTCGTATCCGGCGGTGCGCAGGCCGTTGCGGGCGTAAAACCCCAGCCGCCGCTCCGCCATGGCGGGGTCCGGGGCGTGCTCCGGCGCCTCGCTCTCGCCAAAGATCACCGTCCCCCGCTCCCGCTCCCGGAGCTTATGCAGCATCACCGCGCCCAGCCCCGCGTTGCGGCGGCGGGCGGAGACGCAGAGGTAGTCCAGCAGCGCCCAGCCGGGATGGCCCAGCCACAGAAAGCACTCCCCCACGATATCGTCTCCGTCGAAGAGGCACCAGGGCCGGTACCAGCCGTCCCGCCACATCCGTTCCATATTTTCCAGCGGTTTCAGCTCCGCCGCGGGAAAGGCCTCCCGCAAATCCATGTCATAGACCGTCCGCAGCTGTTCAGGAGACGGTATCCGCAGTTCCATTGGCATTGAACTCCCTTGTCATGATGATGGCATCCTCCCTGGGATGCTCGTAGTAATTCTTCCGCCGCCCCGCGCTGCGGAAGCCCCGGCTGCCGTAGAGGGCGATGGCGTCGTAGTTGGAGGCCCGGACCTCCAGCGTCAGGAAAGCCAGGCGGTTGCCCTGGGCGAAGTCCAGGAATACCTGCAGCAGCTTTCCCGCGACCCCCTGCTTCCGGCACTCCGGGCGCACCGCGATGTTGGTGATGTAGCCCTCGTCCAGCACCACCTGGAGGCCGGCGTAGCCCGCGACCCTTCCGCCGTCGTCCAGCGCCACCAGAAAGGCGGACAGGGCGTTGTCCAGCTCCTCCGCCAGCATATTCCGGGACCAGGGGGTGGAGAAGCAGATGCGCTCCAGCTCCGCCACCTCGTCCAGATGGTCCGCGTTCATGGGGACGATGCGCACGTGCATTTGTTGGCTCATGATCTATGTTTCCTCTCTTTCACGCGATTCATGCCTGTGCCGGAGGTGGATGCCAATGTGCCCGATTCCCAGCACAACGACTCCCGGCAGCATCCAGAAAGCCCTGCCGTAAATCCCAAGCAGGAAAAACGCCGCCACGGGCAGCGTGGCTCCCGCCACCGGAACGCCCAGCAAACTTGCGGTAAAGTCCGCCATGGTCCGCCCACCGCGGAAATAGCGGAGCCACCAGACTTCGTATAATATCATCAAAAAGGCCGCTGCCGCCAACCACCAGGACCAGGCCGACCAGGGCCGCCAGTTGAAGCCCCGCCAGATGAGCGCCCCGCAGGATACCCACACCTGGCCCGCCCGCTCCAGAATCAGCAGCAGGCGGTTTTCATGGGAGGGATCATAGTCCCGGGGTCTGTAGCGGGTCCACAGCAGGTTGGGGGCCAACAGGCACAGCAGAAACGCCATGCCCATACAGGAAAAGCCAAGCTGCTCCATCAAGTTTCCTCCGCCCTGCCATACAGCGCGACGCCCAAAATGATGATCGCGCCGCCCAAAAGCACCGCCGGTCCCGGCCGCTCGGCGAACAGGGCCAGCCCCCAGACGGAGGCGAACACCGGCTCCAGCAGCTTCACTGTGGAGATAAACGCCGGCGGCAGGTATTTCAGTCCCCAGCTGAACACGCTGTGGCCCAGCAGGGTGCAGAACACCGCCATGCCCAGGGCCGTCCCCAGGTTCACCGGGCCGTAGCCCGCCAGCGGCGTCCCGCCCAGCAGGGCGATGACCAGCACGGTCAGCGCCGCCGACAAGTATACCAGAAAGGTGTAGACCGCGGTAGAGGTATTTTTCCGGCACACCGCGCCGATCATGGTGTACACCGCCATGCACAGCGCCCCGGCCAGGGCGATCAGGTCGCCCCGCACCGCGTCGGGCCCCACGGCGGTGTCCGCCAGGGCGATGACCACGCTGCCGCCGAATGACAGCGCCACCGCCAGCCACGCCCTGCCTGAAAGTCTTTTCCGCAGAATCAGCAGGCTCCCCAGAGCCACGAACAGCACCTCCGTGTCCACCAGCACCACCGACGAGGCGATGGAGGTCCACCGCAGGGACTCAAAATACGCGGCGAAGTGCAGCCCCAGGAACGCGCCGCTGGCAAGGCACAGCAGCGCCTCCCGCCGCGGAAGCGCCGCCAGCTCCGCCCGGTGCCGCAGGAGGGTGTACGGCGCCAGCAGCGCCGCCGCGAAGGCCATCCGGTACAGCGCCAAAATCAGGGACGGCGCCGTGGACCACCGGACAAACACGGCGGACAGCGACACCCCGGCCACGCCCAATACCACCAGCAATCGTCTCATGTCGCCGCTCGCCGCTCCTCCCTCGTCACAGTAAATCTCTGATCCGCCCTCAGCCCTTGGCCTCCAGCCAGTTCCTGCCCCAGTGGGCGTCCACCGTCAGGGGGACGGACAGATGGACCACGTTCTCCATCTCCTCCGCCAGCAGCTTCGCCACCTGCTCCGCCTCCGCCTCGGGGCACTCCACGATCAGCTCGTCGTGGACCTGGAGCACCAGCCGGGCCTGGAGGTTCTCGGCCTTCAGCCGCTTCCACACGGCCACCATGGCCAGCTTCATCACATCCGCCGCCGTGCCCTGGATGGGCATGTTCAGCGCCACCCGCTCCCCGAAGGAGCGGAGATTGAAGTTGGAGGACTTCAGCTCCGGCAGGTCCCGGCGGCGGTGGAAAATGGTCTCCACATAGCCGGTCTCCTTGGCCGTCTCCACCACCTCGTCCATATACTTCCGCACGCCGGGGAAGGTAGCGAAGTACGCCTCCATATACGCCTTGGCCTCGGCAACGGACACGCCGATGTCCTGGCTGAGGGAGAAAGCGGAGATGCCGTACACGATGCCGAAGTTCACCGCCTTGGCGCTGCGGCGCATCTCGTGGGTCACGTCCTCCGGCGCCACGTGGAACACCTGGGCCGCCGTGGCGGTGTGGATGTCCCCGCCGGACGTGAACGCCGAGCGCATGGTCTCGTCCCCGGAGATGTGGGCCAGCAGCCGCAGCTCGATCTGGGAGTAGTCCGCGTCCACCAGCACGCAGCCGTCGGCAGGCACGAACATCCGGCGGATCTCGCTGCCCAGGTCCGTGCGGGTGGGGATGTTCTGCAAATTCGGCTCCGTGGAGCTCAGCCGCCCGGTGGCGGTGACGGTCATCTGGAAGCTGGTGCGCACCCGGCCGTCGGGGTCGATGGCCTTCAGCAGGCCGTCGGCATAGGTGGATTTCAGCTTGGCGTACTGGCGGTACTCCAGCACGGCCCCCACGATGGGCGCCTCATAGCGCAGCTTCTCCAGTACGTCGGCGTTGGTGGACCAGCCGGTCTTGGTCTTTTTCCCGTGGGGCAGGCCCAGCTTGCCGAAGAGAATCTCGCCCAGCTGCTTGGGAGAGTTGATGTTGAAGGTCTCCCCCGCCATGTCGTAAATGGACTGCTCCAGCTCCGCCGTCCGGGCGGACAGCAGCTCGCCAAACGCCGCCAGAGCCCGGGCGTCCACCCGGCAGCCCGCCAGCTCCATCTCCGCCAGCACGGCGCACAGCGGCAGCTCGGCGGTCTCAAACAGCTCCCACATATTCTGCTCTTTCAGCTTTTCGGACAGCGTGCCGTACAGCGCGTCCACCGCCGCCGCGTAGCTGTCGAAGGACGCCTTCGCCGCCGCGGCGTCCCCCAGCATGGAAAAGGCGTCCGGCTCCAGATAGAGGGGCTTGGGCAGCTCCTCGTTGTAGTAGGCCACGAACAGCCGCCCCAGGTCATAGCTCCCCGCCGTGGCGTCCAGCAGGTAGGCCGCCAGCGCGGTATCAAACACAAATCCGTCGGCGGGCAGACCGTTTTCCAGCAGCGTCCGCATCAGGTCCTTGACGTTGTGGGAGACCTTTTTGACATCCGCCGAAAACAGCGCCCGCAGAAGACCGTTCCAATCCCCCTGGAACTTCTCGAAAAACAGCTCCGCCGTCACGGCGGCGTCCGCGCCGGTCTGGCAGACGACCGCCACACCGGTCAGGTCCGGCAGGGCCAGCAGGGACACGTGGTCCGCCGCCCGCCAGATGTCCAGCAGCTCGTCCGCCCTTTCCTGGTCCGTCACCTGCTCCACGGCCATGGTGAGCGCCGCGCGGGCCGTCTCCGGGGCGGCGGTCTCCTCCGCCGTCAGGCCGAACTTTTCAATGAGCTTGGTGAATTCCAGCCGCAAAAACAGCGGATACGCCGCCGCTCCGGGCTTTTGCACCAGGTTGTCCTCCGGCCTGAACTCCAGCGGCGCGTCGGTGACGATGGTGGCCAGCCAGTGGGAGTGGCGGGCGCTCTCCTCGCCCTCCGTCAGCTTCTTCACCACATTGGGCCTGGCCGGGGTCTCCGGCGCCGTCACAATGTCCGGCATATGGTCATACAGACAGTCGATGGAGCCGTACATCCGCACCAGCCCCATGGCGGTCTTCTCCCCCACTCCCGGCACGCCGGGGATGTTGTCGGAGGCGTCCCCCATCAGGGCCTTCAGATCGATCATGTGGATGGGATCGAAGCCATAGCTCTCCCGGAAGGTCTCCGGGGTCATGTCCCTGGTGGTGGTCTGGCCCATGCGGGTGGACACCAGCTTCACCTTGGTATGGTCGGTGATGAGCTGGAGACTGTCCTTGTCTCCCGTGACCACCACGCACTCCCAGCCGTCCGCCTCGCACCTGCGGGAGATGGTGCCGATCAGGTCGTCGGCCTCCCAGCCGGCCAGCTCGTAGCGGGGGATGTTCAGCGCATCCAGCACGTCCTTCAAAACCGGCATCTGCATCCGCAGCTCCTCCGGCATGGGCTTCCGGGTGGCCTTGTAGGCCGCGTCGGCGGTGTGGCGGAAGGTGGGGGCGTGGACGTCAAAGGTGACGCACACCGCGTCGGGCCGCTCCTCCCCCTCCAGCCGCAGCAGCGTGGTGAGGAAGCCGAAAACGGCGTGGGTGTACAGCCCGTCCCGGGTGGAGAGGGGCCGGATGCCGTAATAGGCCCGGTTGATGATGGAGTTGCCGTCGATGACCATGAGCTTTTTCATGGGTGTTCCTCCCGCATAAGGATGATTTCACAGGTTAGAATAGTATACCCCATTTTGGAAGATCGCGCAATGGGGACGCTGTGCCGGCCCGGCTCAAAAATTTTCTTCCATTTCCTGTAGACAAACGCCGGGATTTCGCGTATACTTTCCCTAACAACAAGCGTTATTATTTTGATTTATGATTTTCATAAGTTGAACTAATATTAAAAATCAAATAAAAGGAGTGGTCCCATGTCTGAGAGTTACGCGGGCAAGATCAACCGGAAGCTGCTGAAGAAGCGGCGCATCATCAACGCCGCCGCCGGCCGGGAACCGGCGGACCTGGTGCTGAAAAACGCCGCCTATGTGAACGTGTTCTCCAATGAGATCTGCCACGCCGACATCGCCGTGGCGGAGGGCCTCATCGTGGGCATGGGCGACTACTCCGGCACCGTGGAGCACGACTGCGCCGGCAGGATCGTCCTCCCCGGCTTCCTGGACGCCCACATCCATCTGGAGAGCTCCCTGGTCAGCCCCACGGAATTCGTGAAAGCCGTCCTGCCCCACGGCACCACCACCGTCGTCACCGACCCCCACGAGATCGCCAACGTCATGGGCACCGACGGCATCGAGTACATGCTCCAGGCAACGGAGGACCTGCCCGTGGACGTGCGGTTCATGCTGCCCTCCTGCGTACCCTCCACGCCGCTGGACGAATCCGGCGCCATTCTGGACTACCGCAGCTTGGACAGCTTCTATGACCACCCCCGGGTCCAGGGCCTTGCCGAGATGATGAATTACGTGGGCATCATCGCCGGAGACGACCAGCCGGTGGAGAAGATCGTGGCCGCCCAGGCCCACCACAAGAAGATCGACGGCCACGCCCCGGACCTGGTGGGCAACGACCTGAACGCCTACATCGCCGCCGGCGTCTACTCCGACCACGAGTGCCACGATCTGAACGACGCCATCGCCAAGCTGGAGCGGGGCCAGTTCATCATGATCCGGGAGGGCACCGCCGCCCGGAACCTGGAGGCCCTGGCCCCTCTGCTGTGCGACAAATACGCCGAGCGGTGCATGTTCTGCACCGACGACAAGCACCCCAACGACCTGCTGGAAAAGGGCCACATCGACTACATTGTGAAGAAAGCCATCGGCCTGGGCGCGGACCCCATTACCGCCGTGAAGGTGGCCTGCCACAACGCCGCCCGGTACTTCCTGCTGAACAACCGGGGCGCCATCGCGCCGGGTTATCTGGGGGATTTCGTCATCATCGACAACTTCCAGGATTTCAACATCGAAAAGGTCTTCAAAAAGGGCGAGCTGATGGTGGAGAACGGCGTCGTGAAGGATTTCGCCGAGCCGAAGATCGAGCAGTACCTGGTGGACCGGGCCCACAGCACCTTCCACGTGGGCGCTCTGACGGCGGAGGACTTCGTGGACCACCGCCCCCGGGGCATCATCGGCATGGTGGACGGCGAGATCACCACCGTGGACGCCGGGTATTCCGACCGCATCGACGTGGAGTACGACGTGCTGAAGGTGGCCGTGGTGGAGCGCCACAAGAACACCCGCCACATCGGCGTGGGCTTCCTCCAGGGCTACGGGCTGAAGTCCGGTGCCGTGGCAACCAGCGTCAACCACGACTCCCACAACATCATCGTGGTGGGCACCAACGAGGCCGACATGGCCGCCGCCGTCAACCGGGTGGTGGCGCTGAACGGCGGCATCGTGGTGTGGGACGGCGGCAAGCCTGTGGCGGAGGTCCCCCTGGCCATCGCGGGCATCATGAGCGACGAGCCGCTGGTGACCGTCAATGAAAAGCTGGAGACCGCCAAGGAAGTGGCCCACGGCCTGGGCGTGAGCCGGGGAATCGACCCCTTCATGACGCTGAGCTTCATGGCCCTGCCGGTGATTCCCTCGCTGCGGATCACCACCCGGGGCGTGTTCGACGTGAACAGCCAGAGCTACGTGTGATATCAAAATAAAAGCGGGCCGTGGAATTTTCCGCGGCCCGCTGCACCTTGTCCCCTTACTTCTCCGCTTCCGTCAGCAAAAACGACACGAAATACCAGGAGCCGTCCGCCTGCTCCTCCAGGACCAGTTCCCGGCCATGGCCGGTCAGGCGGACCGTGCCGCCGTCCCGGACGCCTTCCTCACATGTAAAACATCCGGGGTTAAAGTCGCTGGTGAAGTTGTAATAGGCGTCATATTCCTCCAGGTAGACCAGTTTGTACGCTGTCCACGGGGCAGTCAGGTCCGCCGTGGTAATCCCGGTGTATTTCTCCAAAAACGCGTCCACCCGCGCCCTAGGGATTCGAGAGATCGGTGTCCGCCACGCATCCAGGGACTCCCCCAGCCAGTCCGCCTGTTCCCGCAGAGCCTGGAACTCCTTTTCACCGACAGGCTCCCATTCGGGGCCTCGTTCCACCGCGAAGGAATAGGCCAGAAACGCGGACAGGTCAATGTCCTCCGGCTCCGCATAGAAACAGGACACCATGCAGCACAGCGGATTCACATCCACCCAGCCGTCCTTTTCAAAATTGGGCACGAACGCCCGGTTCACCCGCGCGATCTCCTCCGCCGTCAGGGCGACGGGGCCCGCCGCCTCCGCCGGAGCCTCATCCGCGGGCCCGCTCTGTGTCCGTGCGCAGCCGCCCAGCGTTCCCAGCAGCACGGCCAGCGCCATCAGCGCCGTAAAATACCGCTTTTTCATATCCCCGCCTCCTCATATGTACTGGTTCTCCTGATACTCAGCATATCGGAAGCAGTCCGCGAAATCATGACAAATCCGTGACGATTTGAAAACAAACCGTCACGGATTTGATATTTTTTGCCACGTTTTACCCATTTTCCACGGTGATCTGGCACACCTTCATGGCCTCCAGGGCGTTCCGGTGGCTCTCCGGCGTCACACCCGCGCAGCAGGCGGCGTCCACGACGATCTCCGCCTCCGGCAGGAACGCCTTGAGGAGCAACGCGTTAGAAATGACGCAGATATCCGTGCACAGGCCGATAAGGGTGATCTTTTCCACGGTCTCCCGTCCGTTCAGCGCCGCCAGGGTCTCCCCCAGCTCCCGGCTGCCAAAGGTCGGCTTGTCCAGCACCCGCCGCCCCACGGTGTACTCCCGGAGCTGATCGATGACCTCCCAGCCCTCCGTGCCCCGGATACAGTGGGGCGCCGGCAGCTTCCGCCCCTCCTGGGTGTCCAGATAATCCGCCCCGTGGGTGTCCCGGGTGAACAGGATCTCCTCGCCCCGGTTCAGGCCGTCCACCACCCGACCCACGACGTACGGCACGATCCCCCGGGCCTCCGCCGTGCCCAGCGCGCCGCTGACAAAGTCGTTCTGCATGTCCACAACCACTAAAATATCCATTCCTGCGCCCTCCCCGGTGTTTTTCCCCGATTATAGCAGAGACGCCCCCGGAATTCCACCGAAATTTTTACTTTCTCACGCGAAAGTATTGACTTTCCCACGGCAGTCGATTACCATAGAACTGTCCCAGGGGCGAACGGACGGAACGGCGATGAACCGTTCCCTTTTTTCGGCCCGGGTCTGTTGAGAATGAAAAGGAGACCGCTTCATGAAACGTGAAAACTTCCGCTCCCGCCTGGGCTTTCTGCTGGTCAGCGCGGGGTGCGCCATCGGCATCGGCAACGTCTGGAAATTTCCCTATGTCACCGGGGAAAACGGCGGCGGCGTGTTCGTCCTGTTTTATCTGCTGTTCCTCATCATCATGGGCGTGCCCGTGCTGACCATGGAGCTGGCGGTGGGCCGCGCCAGCCGCAAGAGCGCGGTGCTGGCCTACCGGGCCCTGGAGCCCCAGGGCAGCAAGTGGCACATCCACGGCTGGTTCTGCGTCATCGGCTGCTATCTGCTGATGATGTACTACACCACCGTGTCCGGCTGGATGCTGGGGTATTTCTTTAAATTCGCCTCCGGCGCCTTCACCGGTCTTGCGGGGGACGCCGTCGACGGCGTCTTCGGCGCCATGCTGGCCAACCCCGGCGAGATGACGGTCTGGATGGCCGCCACCGTGATCGCGGGCATCCTGGTGTGCAGCCTCGGCCTGCAAAACGGCCTGGAGCGCATCACCAAGGCGATGATGCTGGGTCTGCTGGGCCTGATCGTGGTGCTGGCGGTCCACAGCCTGCTGCTGCCCGGCGCGGCGGAGGGCGTCAGCTTCTATCTGCTGCCGGACTTCGCCCGGGCCGCTGAGATGGGCATGGGCAGGGTCGTCACCGCCGCCATGAACCAGGCGTTTTTCACCCTGAGTCTGGGGATCGCCGCCATGGAGATCTTCGGCAGCTACATGTCCCGGGACAACACCCTCACCGGCGAGGCCATCCGCATATGCTCGCTGGACACCTTCGTGGCCCTGGTGAGCGGGCTGATCATCTTCCCCGCCTGCTTCAGCTTTGACGTGCAGCCGGATTCCGGTCCTTCCCTGATCTTCATCACCCTGCCCAAGGTGTTCGTGAACATGGCGGGCGGTCGCCTGTGGGGCACACTGTTCTTTCTGTTCATGACCTTCGCCAGCTTCTCCACCGTCATCGCCGTGTTCGAAAACCTGCTGGCCAGCTGCATCGACAATTTCGGCTGGTCCCGGAAGAAGGCTGCCGCCGTCAACCTGGTCTTCATCCTCGCCGCCAGCATACCCTGCGTGCTGGGCTATAACCTTTGGTCCGGCTTCCATCCCCTGCCGGGCAAGGACGTGCTGGACAGCGAGGACTTCCTGGTGAGCAATCTGCTGCTCCCCCTGGGCTCCCTGGTGTACCTGCTGTTCTGCGTCACCCGCTGGGGCTGGGGCTTCGATAAATATCTGGAAGAGGCCAACACCGGTGCCGGCATCCAAATGCCCCGCTGGTTGAAGCCCTATCTTCAGTTTGTGCTCCCCATTCTCATCCTGGTCATCCTGATTCAGGGCCTGATTTAAACGCAAGCGGACAGCCGTGGCTGTCCGCTTTTTTTGCGGGGTTGAAGATATTTTGCAAGCCCTCCGCCCCCATTCCGTGGTATCATGGCTCCAACAAGGAGGGACAGTATGGACAAGCCCGTCAAAACCGTGGCCGCGGACCGCGCTCTGCGCATCGAGGCCTATCACTTTCAGGGGCTGGCCCGGCCCTTCCCCCTCCACTTCCATCCCCACTATGTGGTGGGCCTGGTGGAGCGGGGCGCCCGGCGGCTGACCTGCAAGGGGCGGGAGGCCGCGCTGGGGCCGGGACAGCTGTTTCTGCTGAACCCCGGAGACAGCCACGCCTGCGCACAGTGCGGCGAGGAGCCTCTGGATTATCGCAGCGTCACGCTCCCCATCGAGACGATGCTGGACCTGGCGGAGGACCTGACCGGAGCCCGGACCCTGCCGGTGTTCCCCGCCCCCGTGGCCGACGACCCGGAAACCGCCTGCCAGCTCCGGGTCTTTCATGATCTGATTCTGAACGGCGGGGGCCGGTTCGCCAGGGAGGAGGTCCTGCTTCTGCTGATGGCGGGTCTGCTGGAACGGCACAGCCCCCTCCCGCCGCCGGCGGTGCCGGCGTGCCGGGCGGAGGTGGACCACGCCCGCGCGTACATGGAGGCGCACTTCGCGGAGCGGATCGGTCTGGAGCAGCTGTGCCGCCAGGTGGGGCTGAGCAAATCCACGCTCCTGCGGGCTTTCACCCAGGCCAGGGGGCTGACGCCCTACCGCTACCTGGAGACCGTCCGGATCAACGCGGCGAAGCGGCTGCTGGAACAGGGCGCCTCACCTCTGGAGGCCGCTCTGCAGACGGGTTTTTCCGACCAGAGCCACTTCACCAACTACTTCACCAGCTTCATTGGTGTGACGCCGGGGCTGTATCGGGACATTCTCCGGGGCCGGCAAAACGAAAAAGGAGAACAGCATGGACTATCAGAATGAAAAGTGCGTCCTGGTGATCGACGGGCAGCTGCCCCCGGGCGTCGCCGCCAACACGGCGGCAATCCTGGGCATCACGCTTGGAAAGCAGGCGCCGGAGGCCGTGGGGGACGACGTGTGGGACGGCGCGGGCAGGCGGCACCTGGGCATCATCGCCTTTCCGGTCCCCATCCTGCGGGGAGACGCGGAGGGCATCCGCGCTCTGCGGGAAAGGCTGTACGAGCCGCAATACGCCGGGTTGACGGTGGCGGACTTCTCGGACTTCGCTCAGGGATGCAGGACCTATGGGGAGTTCACCGACGGCCTGCGGGCCGTGCCGGAGGGCGATCTGCGCTACCTGGGGCTGGCAATCTGCGGCGAGAAAAAACTGATCAACAAGCTCACCGGCAGTCTGCCGCTGCTGCGATAAAAAGGGCCGAACGCCCGGCCGATGGGCGTAAAGACGCCGCTCACAGCGTCACCTCAAACAGCCCGTCCCGGGAGCAGCAGAGGTACAGCCTCCCGCCGCCCCGCAGCCGGGGGATGCGGAACTCGCCGCCCTGCTCCGGGTACAGCCGCACCAGCAGCACCCGCTCCGTGGCGACGTACGCCGCGAAGCGGAAGAAGTGGTCCTTCTCCATGGGGTGGCGGAAGGTGACGTACCAGTCCTCCTCCACCTCCCGCGCCGTCACGGCGTGGCTCTCGTCCATGGACCGGGGAACCAGGGGCTCCAGCCTCCGGCCGCAGCAGTGCACCTCTCCGCCGCCGGTGGCGGTCAGAATATTGCCGCAGTCCGGGCACACATAAAATTTCAGGCGTTTCATATTTCCTCCATCATTTTCCTCCGGAGCCAGGTCTCCGGCCAGAAGCCGCTCCACGCTGACGCCGAACATCGCGGACAGCGCCGGAAGCAAACTGACGTCCGGGCAGCCCAGGCACCGCTCCCACTTACTGACGGCCTGGGCGCTGACATGAAGCCCCTCCGCCACCTGACGCTGGGTCATGCCCCGCTCCCCGCGGAGCCGCGCCAACAATTTGCCAGTCTCTCTGCCGTCCATGTTCATCACCTCCCGCTTAGGATACCCGATAGGCCGTCATTTTGCAAGCAACGCTCCGTTGACAAGACGGCATCCGCGCAAAAAGCGGGCCGGAAGCATCCGGCGGCCCGTTTTAGCTGGCTCCCACCCATTTCAAAGCAGCGGGTCCACCTTCTTTCGGAACCCCCGCCGGCTGCTCCATACGGCATAGCAGACGGCGATAAGCTCCGCGGCCCAGATGGAAAATCAGCCGCGGGAAATCCCGCTGAACCGCGCCAGCAGGTATGCCAGCGGGACGAAGACGACGAACTGCCGGAGCGGCGTGCTCACCATGTTGACAAGGCCGTTCCCCAGCCCCGAGACCGCGTAGCCCAGAATGATGGTGACGGAGGACAGGGCAAAGGTCACGGAGATGATGCGCGGAGCGGGCACGCCGGTGGCCAGCATCTTCGCGCTGGGGGAAAAGGCCCAGCAGCTGCCTGGGAAACAGCAGGAACACAGCCGTGCCGATCAGCGCGAGGACAACGACGGCGGCGGGCAGGCCCACCTTTTGTCGCCTATGTTCTGCGTCTTATTCGTTATTTTTCATTCGCCCTTTCCGCGAATTGCTCCGCCGCAACAAAAAAGCGCAAACTTGAAAAAGTTTGCGCGTTCTCAGACGGTCGCATTTTTATGGCGGTATTATAACCCCCTTCAGAAAAATTTTTCAAGCGGCAGAGCGAAAAATCGTTTTCCGCGCCGCCATATGACAGCGGATGTGCAAAAGTCTGCCGATTTTCCGGTCTCTTTCTTGGTCAGTCCGCCAAATTTGCAAGTTGTGTTATCTTTTCTTGCAAAATTGCTTTTCAAGAATTTTGCTTTGTGCTATATTAAGGGGCAAGAATCGCGGGGTCGTCCCGCGCTGCACAGGAGGTCCAACTATGATAACGCTTCACGACAACGGCGTGTTTCTGGCAGACGGCGCCCCGTGTGCCGAGGCCCCCATTTCCCCGGGGGAGGGCCGCAGACAGACGATGGCCTGGAGCATCCTCCAGGCCCACAACACCAGCGGCGACCCGGCCCAGCTGAAAATCCGGTTCGACGCCATGCTGTCCCACGATATCACCTATGTGGGCATCATCCAGCAGGCCCGGGCCTCCGGCATGAAGGAGTTCCCCATCCCCTACGCCCTGACCAACTGCCACAACAGCCTGTGCGCCGTGGGCGGCACCATCAACGAGGACGACCACGTCTTCGGTCTGTCCGCCGCCAAAAAGTACGGCGGCATCTACGTCCCAGCCAACCAGAGCGTCATCCACTCCTACGCCCGGGAGCAGATGGCCAAGGGCGGCGCCATGATCCTGGGCTCCGACTCCCACACCCGGTACGGCGCTCTCGGCACCATGGCCGTGGGCGAGGGCGGTCCGGAGCTTGCCAAGCAACTGCTGAAAAACACCTGGGACATCAGCTATCCCAAAGTGGTGCTGGTGTATCTTACCGGCGCGCCCAGGCGGGGCGTCGGCCCTCACGATGTGGCCATTGCCCTGGTGAAGGCCACCTTTGCCAGCGGCTTTGTCAACAACTGCGTGCTGGAATTTGCGGGCCCCGGCATCGCGGGCCTGCCCATCGACTTCCGCAACGGCATCGACGTCATGACCACCGAGACCACCTGCCTCTCCTCCATCTGGGAGACCGACGCGGTGACGGAGGGTTTCTACAAGGCCCATCAGCGCCCGGAGGACTACAGGGAGCTGCGCCCCGGCCGGTACGCTTACTATGATAAATACATTGAAATCGACCTCTCCCTGGTGGAGCCCATGATCGCTCTGCCCTTCCATCCCTCCAACGCTTACACCATTCATGAGTTTTTGGAAAACGCCGGAGAAATTCTTGTAAAAGTGGAGGCCGACGCCCAGGCCCGCTATCCCAAGGCCAGGGTCCATCTGACCAACAAGATCCACGACGGCGGCGTGTGGGCCGACCAGGGCGTCATCGCCGGATGCGCCGGGGGCCTCTTCGACAACATCGAAGAGGCGGCGGACATCCTGCGCGGCGGCAGCTGCGGCAACGGCTACTTCGCCCTGGACGTGTATCCCACCAGCGTGCCCGTCAGCCTGGAGCTGACCAGGACCGGCGCCACCGCGGACCTTCTGTCCAGCGGCGCGGTCATCAAGCCCAGCTTCTGCGGCCCCTGCTTCGGCGCGGGAGACGTGCCCGCTAACAACGGCCTGAGCCTGCGGCACACCACCCGCAACTTCCCCAACCGGGAGGGCAGCAAGCCCGCCGAGGGCCAGTTCGCCGGCGTGTGCCTGATGGACGCCCGGTCCATCGCCGCCACGGCCCGAAACGGCGGCAGGATCACCGCCGCCACGGACATCGACTACGAGCCCACTCATCACGAGTATCACTTCGACAAGGGCGTCTACGACCGGCGGCTGTACTACGGCTTCGGCAAGGCGGACCCCAGCGCGGAGCTGATCATGGGCCCCAACATCACCGACTGGCCGAAGATGGAACCCCTGGCGGAAAACCTGCTGGTGGAGCTGGCGGCGGTACTCCGAGACCCCGTCACCACCACCGACGAGCTGATCCCCTCCGGCGAGACCTCGTCCTACCGCTCCAACCCCCTGCGGCTGGCGGA